>NZ_CP054839.1:2747965-3053295 GCF_018141105.1 Saccharopolyspora erythraea
ATCGGACGCGAGCGCGTGAGCAACCCGTTCCTCCAGGACCTGCCCGAGGCGGCCGAGCAGCCGCCGGGCCGCTGACGCCCGCGCCGAACCCCGCTACGAGGACTGCGAACCAGAACTGATGAGCACCTTCAACGCCCCCAAGGGCATCCCCGAGTACTTCCCGCCGGAATCGGCGGCCTTCCTCGCGGTCCGCGAGACGCTGGCCGACGCGGCCCGCCGCGCGGGCTACGGCTACATCGAGCTGCCGCTGTTCGAGGACACCTCGCTGTTCGCGCGCGGCGTCGGGGAGTCGACCGACGTGGTCAGCAAGGAGATGTACACCTTCGCCGACCGCGGCGGCCGCTCGGTCACGCTGCGGCCGGAGGGCACCGCCGGTGTCACGCGGTCGGTCATCGAGAACGGCCTCGACCGCGGCCAGCTGCCCGTGAAGCTCTACTACAGCGGCGCGTTCTTCCGCTACGAGCGCCCGCAGGCTGGCCGGTACCGGCAGCTCCAGCAGCTCGGCGTGGAGGCCATCGGCGTCGACGACCCGGCGCTGGACGCCGAGGTGATCGCCATCGCCGACGAGGGCTACCGCAGGCTGGGCCTGACCGGCTTCCGCATCGAGCTGACCTCGCTCGGCGACGAGACCTGCCGTCCGGCCTACCGTGCCAAGCTCCAGGAGTTCCTGAGCGGCCTGCCGCTGGACGAGGAGACCCGCAAGCGGGCCGAGCTCAACCCGCTGCGGGTGCTCGACGACAAGCGTCCCGAGGTCCGCGAGCTGCTGACCGACGCGCCGCTGATGGTCGACCACCTCTCGGTCGAGGCCAAGGAGCACTACGAGCAGGTCAAGACGCACCTGAGCGACCTCGGCGTGGCCTTCACCGAGAACCCGCGGCTGGTGCGCGGCCTGGACTACTACACCAAGACGACCTTCGAGTTCGTCCACGACGGCCTCGGCGCCCAGTCCGGCATCGGCGGCGGCGGCCGCTACGACGGCCTGATGGCCGAGCTCGGCGGGCAGGAGCTCTCCGGCGTCGGCTTCGGCCTCGGGGTGGACCGCACCTTGCTGGCCTGCCAGGCGGAGGGGCTCGCGGTCGGCGACCAGGCGCGTTGCGACGTCTACTGCGTGCCGCTGGGCGATGCCGCCAAGCGGCGGCTGGTCTCCATCGCCGGCGGCCTGCGCGGTGCCGGTGTGCGCGCCGACGTGGCCTACGGCGGCAAGAGTCTCAAGGGCGCCATGAAGGGTGCCGACCGCTCGGGCGCCCGGTTCGCCCTCGTGCTCGGCGAGCGCGACCTCGAAGCGGGAACGGCCCAGCTCAAGGACCTCTCCAGCGGCGAGCAGCGGCCGGTTCCGCTGGAGGACGCGGTCGCGGCCGTGCGGGAGGCGCTGAAGCCGTGACCGAACCCGAGGTGGTCCCGCTCGACCTGCTCGACCGCGCCACGATCCGCAAGCGCTCGCGCAACGTGGCGATCGCGGCGCTGATCGTCGCCGCCGCCATGGGCGGCATCGTCGGACTGGTGGGCGGCCCCCTCGGTTTCGCGATCACCGCCGGGGTCGTCGCGCTGCCGCTGCTCGCGCTGGCCTACGTCGAGTCCCGCAAGACCTGCTGGATGCAGGGCACGATGGTCTCGGTGCGCGCGGCCGGAACCCGGCGCGTCGAGCTGAAGCAGGCCACCCGGCTCGACCTGTTCGTCACCGACATGCGCGGCGCTCGCACGGTGAACCTGCTGGTCGGCGGTCCGCCGAAGAACAAGGCGATCAGCATCTCGCTGGCGATGTACGCCGGGACCGGCGGCCGGGAACTCGGCGTCTACCCGCTGCGGCGGCTCGCCGATGCCCTGGCCAGCACCGGCGACACCCGGGCCCTGGTGCTGTCGGAACTGGTCGTGGCGCAGCTGAAGTCGGAGGCGCGCGGCGACGGTGCGCCCGACCGCCCGCTGTACCGGCTCGCGTCGCTGGCGCCGCAGGGCAGGATGGCGCAGCGCCTGCACCCCGACGCGGTCGCCAGGTTCGTCACCGCGCTGGACTGAACGAACCTCGGGCGCGGGTCCGACTGCTTTCTGCGCCGCCGACCGGCGCCCTGGTTCAGTCGCTCGTCTCCGGGCGCGGGCGGCGGCGGCTCGGGCGCCTCGTCGTGAGCCTGGTGGTCCCGGCGCCGGAGGCGGCGCCCTGGCTCACCCGCGAGGCCGCCGACGTTCCCGTGCCGCCCGCGGGCTCGCGGGTCGCGACCGCGGCGGCGATCGCCGTCGTGATCGGCACCGCCGCGACCAGGCCGATGCTGCCGACGAGGGTGCGCACGACCTCCTGCGCCACCGCCTGCGTGGTGACGACCTCGGTGAAGGTCCGGCCCGACAGCGCGTAGGCGAGCAGCAGCGGCAGCGCGGCACCGGCGTAGGCCAGGACCAGCGTGTTCACCGCCGAGGAGACGTGGTCCCGGCCGATCCGCAGCCCCGAGGTGTACAGCTGCCGCCACGACATCCCGGGGTCGGCCTTGCGCAGCTCCCACACCGCGCTGGTCTGGGTGACGGTGACGTCGTCGAGCACGCCGAGCGCACCGATCACGGTCCCCGCGAGCAGCAGGCCGCGCGCGTCGATGGGGGTGCCCAGCACGCCGATGAGGCTCGTGGTGTTCTCGTCGAGCCCGGTGAGCGCGGTGAGCCCGGCGAACACCGTGCTGAGCACGCCGATGAGCGCCAGGCTGAGCAGAGTGCCGAGCACGGCGGTCGAGGTGCGCGCGGAGAAGCCGTGCGTCAGGTACAGCACCACGAACATGATCAGCCCGGAGCCGACCACCGCCACCAGCAGCGGATCCTCGCCTGCCAGGATCGCGGGCAGCACGAAGCCGACGATCAGCACCAGGCTCACGCCCAGCGCGATGAGGGCCGCCACGCCCTGCCAGCGGCCGAGCACGATCACCGCGGCGGCGAAGATCACCGCCAGCAGCAGCAGCGAGCCACCGCGCTGGAAATCCACCACCTGGTAGGACGTCTCGCTCTCGGGGTTGGCCCCGGCGTAGGACAGCACGATGTCGTCGCCGACGGCGAACTTGGGGGTGCCGGGGTCGGTGGGCATGGTCTGCTCCATGACCCGGCCGGGCAGCGGCCCGTCGTGCATCCGCACCCGCAGCTTCACGCACGTCTGGTCGCCCTCGACCGGTGCTCCCTGCGAACACGGTCCCGCCTCGGCCGCGATGACCTCGGCCTTCACCGGGTACTGCCCGAGGCCCAGGTCGGCGCCGGTCCGCTGCTGGTGGCCGAACGGGTAGAGCAGCAGGGTGCCGACGATCGCGGCCAGCGCGAACGGCACCAGGGCGAAGGCGAGCAGCCGCTTCACCTGCCGGGACGCCGGATCGGCCGGGCCGTGCCCGTGTCCGTGGCCATGTCCGTGGCTCGGCGTCTCGTTCTGGCCTCGGCGGCGTCCTCGGCCGGTCCTTCGATCCTGACCCTGGTCGGGCCCTCGCTCCTGTTCCCGGCCGCGTCCGCGGCTTCGTCCCTGGCCGCGAGCGCTCGAGCCCGTGGTGTCCTCGGTTCCCCGGGGAGGTCCGCCGGCGTCTTCGTTTCCCGCGCCGTGTCCGGACTCGGAGGATGGGTGCCGGCCCTGAGCATCGGGCCGCGGGCGTCGCCGCCTGCCGGGCTCCTGCTCGGGGCCGCTGCCGGGCCGTCCGCGCCCCGGCGCCTGGCCTTCTCCGGGGTCCTGGGGCTCGCCGGGTTCCGGGCGCTGCCCACGTCCTGGGGGCGGCCAATGCCCGGACGCCGACTCTTGACCCGGGCCCGGAGCCTGTCCCGGTGCCGGTCCTTGTCCCGGGCTCGGCCCTTGCCCCGGGGATGGTCCTCGTCCTGGGGGCGGCCCCTGTGCAGGACGCCGCCGCCGGCCCGGCCGAGGCTCCTGCCACCGGCTCTGCTCGAAATCCTGGTGGGGAGCCGCGCCGGGGGGCCGGTGGCCTTCGACGTGCCGCCTGCCCGGCTCGTGCGAACCGGTGTCGGTGCCGTTGTCCGGCCTGCGATGCCGACGAGTCGGGCGATGCCCCTCGCCTCCTGGTGGTTCTGCTGGGGGACGGTCGTCGGTCACCCGTCAATCGTATTGGGCGTTCGGGGGCTGTCGCTCGCAGTGCTCGTCGCCGAGGCACTTGGGGACCACGGAGGGAACGCGATCCGCCGCCTCGCGGAGACGCGCACCGCTCAGTGACGGCAGACACGATGGGCTGAACAGCGATGACCCCACTCGACATGATCTCGAAACTGTGTTCGAATCGAGTCATGCGTTGGGAACAACAGCGGGTCGCCCCGCCCGCCGAGCCAGGTACCACGCCGGAGCTGCCGCTGGCGCTGCCCGAGCGGGAGCCGGTGCGCGGCGGCCGGGCCGGCCTGCGGTTGCCGGAGCCGGTGCCGATCGAGGCGGGCACCGAGGACGCCTACGCCATCGAGATCCACGCGAAGTCGATCCTGAACCGGGTCCCGTCGGTCTCGGCGGTGCCGTTCGAGTGGACGCTCAACCCCTACCGGGGCTGCGGACATGCCTGCAGGTATTGCTTCGCGAGGCGCACTCACACGTACTTGGACCTGGACGCGGGGCACGACTTCGACAGCAAGATCGTGGTGAAGGTCAACGCGGGGGCGCTGCTGCGCCGCGAGCTGGCCGGCCCGCGCTGGACGGGCGAGCCGATCGCGATGGGCACCAACACCGACCCGTACCAGCGGGCGGAGGGGCGCTACCGGCTGATGCGGGAGATCCTGACCATCCTGGGGGAGCGGGCCAACCCGTTCTCGATCCTCACCAAGGGCACTCTCATCCTGCGCGACATGGACCTGATCCTGCGTGCCGCCGAGGTCGCGAAGGTTTCGGTCGCCGTGTCGATCGGCTCGGTCGACGAGGTGCTGTGGCGCAAGGTCGAGCCCGGGACCCCCTCGCCGCTGCGCAGACTCGAGGTCGTGCGGCGGTTCGCCGAGTCCGGGCTGGGGTGCTCGGTGCTGATGGCGCCGATCCTGCCGGGGCTCAGCGACTCGCCGGAGCAGATCGACGAGACAGTGGCCGCCCTGACGGCGGCCGGTGCCTCCAGCATCACGCCGCTGGTCCTGCATCTGCGCCCGGGAGCGCGCGAGTGGTACCACCGCTGGCTGCGGGAGGAGTACCCGCACCTGCTGCCGATGTACGAACGGCTGTACCGCAACGGCGCATATGCCCCGAAGTCCTACCAGCGCCACATCGCCGAACTGGTCGACGACGCGAAGCGGCGTCATGGCGCCGGGGGTGGAGCCGACCGGAACTTCCGGGAGACCGCGCAACCGGTGGAGGCTGAAGCAGGGGACACCCGGCCACGTCTCGCCGCGGCCGCCCGGCAGTCAGGGGACCAGCAGATGACCCTGTTGTGACCGCAGGCGGTGCGCTGCTGCACGGGAGCGGATGTCGGGCCGCGGTGGGCGGCGGGCAAAACGATCAGAGCAGCGGCTGCCGGGCCGGGCGGTAGGTGGCAGGAAGACGATGAGAGCAGCGAGCCGAGGCCGGGCAGTGGGGCAGGGGAAAACGATCACGGCCGCTTGTGTGGGGCCACGCGGCCGGCAGCCGGACCATCGCGGCACGGCACCGCCGGACAGGCAGCCAGGAGGCCGACCGCCGCACATGTGGGCGGGATGATCGGCAGGCGGACGACCGACCCCACGGGACTCGTCTGATGGCTGGCCGCTGATGGCCGACTGCTGATGGCTGGCCGCGGATCTGGTTCGGCCGCGGATTGTCGGCCGCTCGGGGTGCTGATGGTCGGGGCAGCAGGAATGGCCCGCCACAGCCCGCCGGTGGTGGCCGACGCCGGCTGCCAGCTGCCGGCCGACGTCGGCTGCGCAGACGGCGCGCCGGTGGTGGCCGTTCGCTTGCCGCCCGTTAGAACGATGCCGTGGCTCTGGCCCTCGGCCCGCTGACTGAGCGGCCGCCGTCTTGGTGCGACTGAGCGGCGGCCGTCCTGGGGCGCTGGCGTGACCGGTGCTCCTCGGGCGGTTGCGCTGCGGGTTCGTGGTGCCGTGGGCGACGCGCGTCGTCTGCTGCGACCGTTGTGCGCTGCTGCGATCGGTGCTCCTCGCCGGTTTCCCCTTGCCTCATAACGGGGTTCGCCAATAGTCCCGCCCAGTGGACGTGGAATTCGTATCTCGTGACGCGAAACGTCCAACCTTTGCAGAAAACGATTTCCCGCACTGTTGTCGTGATTACAAAAGTTTTCTTTAGGTGAATTGAGTGTCAATCATGTCGGCGGCTCAGCGAATTGGCCCAACGACTTGGTTTGACGATTACGTTTCGTGCTTGTTTGGTTCGCTCGTTCGGCGGAGCAGGCACCCGATCGTTCGGCGCAGCAGGTGTCCGGTCGATCAGCGCAGCGGTCGCCGCGCACACCGAACGGCCGACCCGGCGTGCGGGTCGGCCGTGGAGTAGTTGGTCAGGCGCGTGGCGCCGGGCTCGGCTGCTGCGGCGCCGGGGACGCCGGGGCATCGGGGTCCCACCGGACGCCGAAGACGCCCATGCCGAAGTCGAGGGCGACCGCGTGGGTGCGGCCGTAGCGGTCGACCGCCAGCGGCTTGGGCTGCTCGACCTCCTGGCCCGAGGAGTCGCCGACGTAGCTGTCGCACTTCCGCGGGGGGTGCGCCGGGTCGAACTGCAACTCGATGACGTACTGGCGCACCGGTAACCGGAACACCCGGCAGAAGGAGTGGTCGTCCTCGTTGAGCCCGGTCGGCGGCTCGATGATCTCGTACTCGATCAGGATCGTCTCGCCCCGCGCGAGCGCGCGGTCGAACAGCAGCTCGGCGACCACCATGTCGCGCGCGTGGTCGGTGAGCACCTGGCCGAGGCGGCACGAGCGGATCGGCCGGATGATCGGCGGCGTCTCGCTGGACGAAGCGCCGTCGAACATGATGATCCACCGGTCGGCGCCGTTGCACTCGGCGCGGATGAGCTTGCGGGTCCGGATCTTGCGGAGCTCGCCCTGGTCGTCGACGTGCACCACGTCGTGGTGGCTGAGCCGGGTGAGCTTGCTGTCGTGGCTGGTGTCGATCCTGGTGAGCAGCTCGACGGCCGACTCGTTGTCGGCCCAGAACGCGCTCAGCGGCGGTGCGTCGCTGGAGGCCTGCCGGGTGCGGCCGCGCGGGCGCGGCGGACCGAGCAGTGCCGACAGCGCGCCCTCCGGCACGCCGAGCACGCTTTCGAGCTGTTGCAGCGCCAGCAGCGAGTCCGGCCGCTCCGGCCTGCGGCGGCCGGACTGCCAGTAGCTGAGGGCGGTGATGCTGACGGGGGTGCCGCGGGCGCGCAGGCGGTGCTGGATGCGCTCCAGGCTCAGCCGGCTGGATCGGATCGCCGTCCGCAGGGCCGCCTCGAACGGACCGGTCCGCAGCAGTTCGGCCAGTTCGGCTGAGATGGAGCTCTCCCGGTCGCCGCGGACGACGGCCGAAGCGCCCGGACGTATCTCGGTTTTCGGACCGGTCATCGTTACTCCTCGTGTCCGCCGAATTCCGAACTAAACCTAATGAGTGGATCAAAGATATGCAACGACCGGGTACCGGATTGGCCCTAGTACTTAAGGATGGGATGAAGCCGACTTAAGGAGGTGTCGGATCCGGGCCAGGCTCGTAACAATGCCTGGCCCTGTCGCGGCGCCCCGCGAATCAGTTGAATTGTGTACCGTCGGCGGCCTAATTGGTATCGACCATTCGCGTGTCCGGTTCGCCGTCCGACGCCAGCCTGCGCGCGCTCGACCCGGCCCCACCGGCGCGCTCGGAGCTTCGGTGGCTGCTCGGCGTTGCCCTGCCTCACCGGGGCGCCGACGGCAGCAGCGGGGAGCGGTTCAACCGCCGCGCACAGATCGGCAACCTGATCCGGAGACTTGCCGCCCTGCCGCCTGCGGACTCGCCGCCTGGCATCCGCGGACTCACCGCCCTGGCCCCGCGGACTCACCGCCGCTCCCAGGTCAGCAGCCGTAGTCCTGGCTACTCGCCGCCGCGCCCGCCGTTGCGCTACCTCTGCCTGTCGCCCCGCTCTCGCCACTGGCGCCGAGGTCGCACCGCGCTCGCCGCTGCGCCCCGCTGTCGCACCGCGTGCGCCGAGCGGCCGAGCCGCCTCCACCCGTCGCGCCGCGCTCGCCCGCCTGCTGTACCCGCACACTGCCGTGCCCACGTGTCGCACCGCGCCGGCCTGTCGCACCGCGCGCCGCCACACCAGCCTGTCGGGCCCGCGCGCCCCGCCGCGCCCGCCGTTGCGCCACGTCCGCGTGCCACGCCACGCTCCCCGTCGCGCCCGCTGTCGCACCGCGCCCGCCTCGGCGCCGCGCCCGCTGTCGGCGCCCCGGTGGAGATAAACCTGCTCGACGGCACCCGTGCCCCGTTGGCTAGCCTTGGAGCCTCGCGTCCTCGCTGCAAGCGGGCCCCACGAGCAAGGGTGCCGGCGCCGGGGCGCCACACCGAACCACGCGCCGTCCACGTCAAGAGGAGCTCAGTACCCGTGATGCGCACGCACGAGGCCGGATCGCTTCGCGCCGGTCATGCCGGGCAGTCCGTCACCCTGGCCGGGTGGGTGGCCCGTCGCCGCGATCACGGTGGGGTGATCTTCATCGACCTCCGCGACGCCTCGGGCGTCGCCCAGGTCGTCTTCCGCGAGGGCGAGATGGCCGAACGCGCCCACCGGCTGCGCTCCGAGTTCTGCCTGCGCATCACCGGCGAGGTCGTGCGCAGGCCGGAGGGCAACGAGAACCCCGAGATCGGCACCGGCGACATCGAGGTCACCGCCACCGAGCTGGAGGTGCTCTCCGAGTCCGCCCCGCTGCCGTTCCCGCTCGACGAGCACCTGGAGGTCGGCGAGGAGACCCGGCTGCGCCACCGCTACCTGGACCTGCGCCGCAACGGCCCGGCGAAGGCCATGCGGATGCGCAGCGAGGTCAACCGCGTCGCCCGCGACGTCCTGCACGGCCGCGACTTCGTCGAGGTCGAGACGCCGACGATGACGCGCTCCACACCCGAAGGCGCCCGCGACTTCCTGATCCCGGCCCGCCTGCAGCCCGGCAACTGGTACGCGCTGCCGCAGTCGCCGCAGCTGTTCAAGCAGCTGCTGATGGTCGGCGGCCTGGAGCGCTACTTCCAGATCGCCCGCTGCTACCGCGACGAGGACTTCCGCGCCGACCGCCAGCCCGAGTTCACCCAGCTCGACATCGAGATGAGCTTCGTCGACCAGGACGACGTGATCGAGCTGGGCGAGGAGATCATCAGCGCCCTCTGGCGCGAGACCACCGGCCACGAGATCCCGCGCCCGATCCAGCGCATGACCTACGCCGACGCGATGGCCCGCTTCGGCACCGACAAGCCCGACCTGCGCTTCGGTCTCGAGCTCACCGAGATGACCGAGTACTTCGCGGACACGCCGTTCCGGGTGTTCCGCGCGCCCTACGTCGGCGCGGTCGTGATGCCCGGCGGCGCAGACCAGCCGCGGCGCCAGCTCGACGCCTGGCAGGACTGGGCGAAGCAGCGCGGTGCCAAGGGCCTGGCCTACGTGCTGGTCGGCCAGGACGGGACGCTTTCCGGCCCGGTGGCCAAGAACCTCTCCGACGGCGAGCGCGACGGCTTGGTCAAGGCGGTCGGGGCGGCCCCCGGTGACTGCGTGTTCTTCGCCGCGGGCGACCGCTCCTCCTCGCGGGCCCTGCTGGGCGCGGCGCGGCTGGAGATCGGGGAGCGCTGCGGGCTCATCGACCACGACGCGTGGTCGTTCGTGTGGGTCGTCGACGCCCCGATGTTCGAGTCGATCGACGACACCGACGACGTCGCGGTCGGCTCCGGCCGCTGGACGGCCGTGCACCACCCGTTCACCTCTCCGAACGCCGACTGGGTCGACAACTTCGAGTCCGACCCGGCCAACGCGCTCGCCTGGGCCTACGACATCGTCTGCAACGGCAACGAGATCGGCGGCGGCTCCATCCGTATCCACCGCTCCGACGTGCAGAAGCGGGTGTTCGAGCTGCTCGGTATCAGCGAGGAGCAGGCGCAGGACAAGTTCGGCTTCCTGCTCGAGGCGTTCAAGTACGGCCCGCCGCCGCACGGCGGCATCGCCTTCGGCTGGGACCGGATCTGCATGCTGCTGGCGGGCGCGGACTCGCTGCGCGACGTCATCGCCTTCCCCAAGAGCGGTGGCGGCTACGACCCGCTGACCGGCGCGCCGTCGCCGATCACGGTCGAGCAGCGCAAGGAGGCGGGTGTGGACGCCAAGCCCGCGGCCAAGGTCGGCGACGAGAGCATCTCGGTGTTCCCGCCCGGCGTGGTCGAGAAGCAGGGCTGAGCGCCGCCGGTAGCGGGCCCGGACCGGCCATCGGCCGGACCCGCGGTCGGTGAACGGCATCAGCGAAAACCGGCATCGGTTCGGGGACTGGCCCGGGGGCGGAACGTTCCGCCCCCGGGCCAGTCCCGTCCGAGCCGGAGCCGGCCCAATGAAGGCGCGGCAGGGGAGCGGGGGACGTAGGCCAAGAGGCCGAGGCGTTGCGTCGCAATGCCCTCCACAGCAGAGGAACCGGGACCGCTCGGGACCGCCGCTGGGATAAACCGGACGGACAGGCCGGCCGCAGGCCGGAGCCCAGCGCTACCGATGCCGGGCCGGTCGCTCCGACGGGGAAACTTGCGAGTCGGGGGCGGTTCCAGGGGATTCCAGCCGTGGTCACCCTGCGGATGCGGAGACCGGCCGGGTGTGCGGGGTCCCGCTCTTCCGGGTGAGGAGTGGCGATCTCGGGTAGTCGGTGGTTCGGCCCGCCAGCCACCCGAACGTGCGGTCGCAGATGTGTTCGGGCAGCCCTTGGCCGGAGGTGGCCTTCGGCACTGCGTTCGTGGGGGCGCGGGGCTTGGCGCGGTCGTAGGTACCTGGCGTCTGCGTCGTCGAGACAGGCGCCGTTGTTGTCGTCTGACGGAAGGCGGGTTTCGTCGTGGCTCGGCGGGTGTTCGTTCCGGTAACGACGGCGCCCGCGGCCGGTTACGGCGTCGTGGCGGGCGATTTCCGCGACACGGGTAGTACGCGGTTCGCGGCCGGAGTCCCGCGTGGCTGTGTGCGGAGCATCCGCGTGCTCGTCGACAGCCGCGGTGTGCGGCTGACGGCCGACAAGCCGCGCAGGGCAGGAAATCCAGGCAGGACAAGGGCTCGTAAGGCTCGTACAGCGCGCTCCGAGGGGGTAAACAGGAAGGTGGGTTGCAGGTTCTTCGCTTCCGTGCAACGTCGGCGATGCGGGGTTCCGTCATCGTCGGAGGGAAGTGCCCGGTGGCCCGTCGGAAAGGAGTCGGCTACCTGGCGAACACACAGCGTTCCTGGGTAACCACCAGTTGTGTGTCACTTGACCGGTCATGCCCGTTCGGGTTCGGGCAATGGGGGTAGGGTCTGGAGACGATGAGCGTGGAGATCACCACCGGCCCGCCGGAGGTCCGGATCCCTGCGAGCACGGAGGTGACCGATACGGTCGCCACGGCTGAAGCCGTGCTCAGCAGGCGTACGGGAGCCGCAGTGCGGCTCGCCGATGCAGAAGACCTCGGCGGGAGCGACCGTTCGGTCGTCATGCGGGTCAGGGTTGCCGAGTCCCCCTTCGAGCTGCCCAGGACCCTCGTGGTCAAGCATTACGGGGCCTGTGCGGACTCGGCTCGCTCCGACCCGTTCGCGCACGAGGCCGCGAGCTGCCAGCTCTCGACCGCGCTGCCGCCGGAGGTCCGGGTCGGCCCCGAGCTGATCGCCCACGACGTCAACGAGCGCCTGCTGGTGCTCGAGGACCTCGGCCGCGGCTCGACGCTCGCCGACGTGCTCTTCGCCGACGACCCGCGCGCCGCCGAGCGCGCCCTGCTGGCGTGGGCGCGGGCGCTGGGCAGGCTGCACACGACGATGGCGGGCAGCGAGCCGGACTTCGACGCGCTCATGCGCAGGCTGGGCACCAGGTCGTGGACCGACCCGGTGGCCGACGACATCCTGCGGTCCCTCTCGGAGCTGCCCGGGCTGCTGGAGCAGACGCTGGCCGTGCGGACCCCTCCGGGGATCGCCGAGCGGCTGGCCGACGCGGCCGCGCTGCTCGGTCCGAGCCGCTACCGCTCGTTCAGCCCGTCGGACATCTGCCCGGACAACAGCCTCGTCACCGGCACCGGCGTGCGCTTCCTGGACTTCGAGTGGGGCTGCGTGCGCGATGTCGCGCTCGACGCGGCCTACCTGCAGTACCCGTTCCCTTCGTCGTGGTGCTCCTACGCCCTGCCGGACAACCTGGCCGAGAGCATGCTCTCCACCTGGCGGTCGGAGATCGTCGAGGTGTGGCCGGAGCTCGACGACGACGAGGTGCTGCTGCCCAGGCTGTTCGACGCGCAGCTGCTGTGGGTGTGGGTCTCGACGTGGTGGTTCCTGCCGCGCACCGGCGAGACCGACCGGCCCATCGACCTGCACATGCCATCGCCGCGCCGCAGCACGGCGCTGGTGGACCGCTGGCGGCACCTGCGTGCCGACGCCGAGTCCGCGGGCATGACCGAGCTGGCCGAGTACGCGGGGCACCTGGTGGACGCGCTGGTCGACCGGTTCGGCGCGGGCGCGCTGCACCTGCTGCCCTACCCGGCGTTCCGGAACGAGTAGTTCCCGGCTGACCGACGCCCCGGCACGAGCCGCCTGAACGGACCGCTGAGAGCTCCGGGTGCGGGCACTGGCGGAAAAGCCTCGCGCCTGAACCGTCGATGCGCGAGGCGGGCCCCTCAGGGGCGCCACGGTGCTGTCCGAACGTCGAGGGGTCCGTGGTCGCCCGCGAACTCTGCCCGTGCGCCGGGAAAAGGGGTCGCCGACCCTGCATGCATCGCTATACATTCCCGTGGGAAACGATGCATGGAGGCTTCCTTGGCGATCGACCAGGTGGACCCGCACGAGGTCGAGCGCGCGGCTGCGGCGACGTGGCCCGCGTCGACGGTGCGGCCCGACGCGGGGTGGCTGCTGCGCCACTGCGGCGTGCTCGACCGTAAGCGTTCGAACTCGGCGTTGCCGCCTGCCGTAGTCGACGATCCCGCCGCGGCGGCCGAACGGGTGGAGCGCTTCTACGCCGGGCGCGGCGCACGTCCGGTCGTGCAGGTGAGTCCGCTGGAGGCGCACCGGGAACTCGACGAGTTCCTCGCCGGTCGCGGGTACGCGGCGATCGCCAGGGCCGACGCCATGGTCGCCGGCACCGCCGATGTGATCGCCAGTGCCGTCGCGCGCGAGTTCGCCGTGCGGCTGGACACGGGACCGCGCGACGGCTGGTTCGCCGCAGGCGCGGGGGCGGGGCGGCCGGTGGAGCCGGGGCTGGACGCTGTGCGTGCGCCCGCGCGCTTCGCGATCGCTTTCGCCGGGCCGATACCGGTGGGCGTCGGCTTGTTCGCGCTGGCCGGTCAGTGGTGCGGGGTCTACTGCATGGCCACCGCCGAGCGGTGGCGCAGGCGCGGTGTGGCCGGGACCTTGCTGCGCGCGGGTGCGCGTTGGGCGGCCGAGGCGGGCGCCACGCGGATGTTCCTCCAGGTCGAGGCCGACAACCCCGGCGCGGTGCTGCTCTACGAGCGGGTCGGCTTCGCGCGCTCGCACGGTTACCACTACCGGGTCCGATAAGTCCGGATTACCGGCCGTGGGCGCGGCATCGGATGAACTCCGACGACGGTCGCTCGTCTGGGTTACCCTGATCACACTTTTTGTCGCCTCTGGGCGTGGAAGCGCCCGTCGTCACCCTCGACCCCGGGTGTCCGCAACGGTCCTTTCGGGTGGATTCGCAGGTGGCGGGGCCGGGAACTCGCATTAGCATTCCTTCATTTTTGGGCGGGTACTACCCGATCCGCGACTTGCGAAGAGCCCATGGGTGTCGGATACCTTGAGTTCAACGTTTCGATACTTCCCTTCTCTAGTGTCGACGAGGACGCAGGGGAGCTCCCCTCGTCGTATCCACATAGTGGGAGGATCCAGTGGCGAGCACGGCTTGGCGCATCACGAGAGCAGGAATATTCCTGCTATTCGTGGTGTTGCTGACCATCCTCGGCCCGCTGCAGAGCTCGGCGAGTTCGGGGCCCGTCTTCCAGTCCGGTTCGTCGAAGTCCGAGACCGAGAAGCACGAGCACCGCGAGGGGCAGAAGCTCCGCGAGCGGTTGCCCGGAATCGCACTGCACCGAAGGGCTTGCCTGCCCCGCGAGCTCGGCCGGAAGCCGCTGCCGCAGGGCATGCAGCACGGCGCCCGCGACCGGGAGGCGGCCGAGCAGGCCGTGCGCTACCGGCCCCGGCTCGCGGTGCTTCCCGAACACCGGGTCAGATCACTGCATTCACCCGCCCTGCTCCAGGTGTTCCGGCACTGAGGAAACAAGCCCGAAACACGGGCCTCACGTGCCGACAACACAAGTGTTCACCTTGAGCAGGGGCGAGCAATGAATTTCGACCACTTCGTGCACCACGCACGTCGTCATCCCGGCATGCTCCCGGAGACCCGGCGCAGACAACTGGCGGCGGGTCAGCAACCGGTGGCATTGTTCATCGGCTGCTCGGACTCCCGGGTGGTTCCGTCGCAGATCACCGGCGCCGAGCCGGGGAAGCTTTTCGAGTTGCGCACCGCGGGAAATGTCGTCCCGGCTTATGTGCCGGATTCGGCTTCCAGTGAAATGGCCACGATCGAATACGCGGTCATCGTGCTGGGCGTTCCCGAGATCATCGTGTGCGGGCACTCGCACTGCGGCGCGGTGACCGCGCTCAGCGCGGCCGGGCGCGGGCTGGAGCAGCTGCCCGCGATGCGGACCTGGCTCGGCACCGACGGCATGCCCGACGTCGAGCAGGGCCCGGAGGACCCGAGCGTCCGGATCGAGAGCAAGCGCCACCTGCGGGCACAGCTCGACACGCTGCGGTCGTACCCGTTCATCCGCGAACGGGTCGACGCGGGGCAGCTGCGCCTGCACGGCTGGTTCTACGAGATCGACACCGGTCTGGTCACGGCCTGCCCGCACGACGACGTCGAGGAATTCCTCCCGCTCTGACCCGAGCGCCCCACCACGCACGCCCGCATGCGTCTACGGATGCGGGCGCGCTTCCTCATTCCTTTTTTCCGCTTCGATCTCCGCAGGAGTGCAAAGTGACGACTCAGCTCGAATCGCCACGCTCGGAGGTGCGCCGCACCGCACCGCGCTGGCCGAAGCAGACCCTCGGCGCCGACCTCGGCGCCTCCCTCGTGGTTTTCCTGGTCGCCCTGCCGCTGTGCGTGGGCGTCGCCGTCGCCTCCGGCGTGCCCGCCGAACTGGGCATCATCACCGGTGTCGTGGGCGGCATCGTGGTCGGGCTGCTGCCCGGCAGCTCGCTGCAGGTCAGCGGCCCGGCGGCCGGGCTCACGGTGCTGGTCGCCTCCGCGGTCAGCGAGCACGGCCTCGGCACCCTCGGCGTGATCGTGGCCGGGGCCGGGCTGCTGCAGATCATCATGGGCGTCGGCCGCATCGGCAGCTGGTTCCGGGCGATCTCGCCGTCGGTGGTGCAGGGCATGCTCGCCGGCATCGGCCTGGTGCTGATCCTCGGCCAGATCTACCCGGTCGGCGGCCTGCCCCAGCCGGCCCACACGCCGGAGAAGTTCGCGGGCATCCCGGACCTGCTGGTGGCCGCGACCACGACCGCGACCGGCATCAGCGGCCTGGCCGTGGCGGCGCTGACGCTGGTCGTCGCCGCGCTGTGGCAGAAGATGCCCAAGAAGGTGCGGATGGTGCCCGGCGCGCTCGTCGCCGTCGTCGTGGCCAGCGTCGTGACGCTGGTGCTGGCCCTGCCGATCAAGAAGATCGAGGTCGGCTCGCTGCTGGCCGCGATCAACGTCCCCAGCTCGGATGCCTGGGGCGGGCTGGTGAGCCCGGCGGTGCTCGGCTCGATCGTCGCCTTCGCGCTGATCGCCTCCGCGGAGAGCCTCTTCAGCGCCGCGGCCGTCGACCGCATGCACACCGGGCCCAAGACCCAGTACAACAAGGAGCTGATCGCCCAGGGCGCGGGCAACACGGTCTGCGGTGTGCTCGGCGCGCTGCCGATGACCGCGGTCATCGTGCGCAGCGCCACCAACGTGCAGGCGGGGGCGCGCACCAAGCTCTCGCGGGTGCTGCACGGCTGCTGGCTGCTGCTGTTCGTGATGGCGCTGCCGGGGGTGCTCAACTTCATCCCGACCGCGGTGCTGGCCGCCCTGCTGATCCAGGCCGGCTGGAAGCTGCTGGAGCTGCGCCAGGTGGCGGCGCTGGTCCGCGAGCACCGCTCGGAGGCGTTCGTGCTGGTGCTGACGGCGGTCATGATCGTGGCCACCGACCTGCTCATCGGCACCCTGGTCGGCCTGGGCGTGGCGATCCTCAAGACCGCGCTGGAGATGTCGCGGCTGTCGGTCGAGTCGCACCACCACGACGACCACGTGCGCGTGGAGTTCGGCGGCAACGCGACGTTCCTGCGGCTGCCCAGGCTGCTGGACCACCTGGAGCGGGTGCCCGACGGCAAGAGCGTGCACCTGGACATGACCATGGTCCGCCACCTCGACCGGGCCTGCCACCAGGCGGTCGAGCACTGGGTCGCGCAGCGCAGGCGCTCCGACGACGACGTGGAGCTGGCGCTGCCCGGCCGGACCGGCTGACCGGGCCGGTCGGGGGTGACCGGTAGCGTCGAGGCGTGACTGAGGGCCTGTTCGACGATGGCTTGTTCGGCGCCGAGGCCGATGACCGCGCAGGCGAGCGGCTGGCGGAGAACGCGCCGCTCGCGGTGCGGATGCGGCCGCGGTCGCTGGACGAGGTGATCGGGCAGAAGCACCTGCTGGGGCCGGGCGCACCGCTGCGCAGGCTGGTGGAGGGCGCGGCCCCGGCGTCGGTGCTGCTCTACGGGCCGCCCGGGACCGGCAAGACGACGCTGGCGAACCTGGTGTCGCTGGCCACCGGACGCCGGTTCGTCGCGCTCTCGGCGCTGTCGTCGGGCGTCAAGGAGGTCCGCGCGGTCATCGAGGAGGCCAGGCGCAGGCTGGGGCGCGCGGCCGAGGCCACGGTGCTGTTCATCGACGAGGTGCACCGCTTCTCCAAGACCCAGCAGGACGCGCTGCTCGGCGCGGTCGAGGACCGCACCGTGCTGCTCGTGGCGGCGACCACGGAGAACCCGTCGTTCTCCGTGGTCGCCCCGCTGCTTTCGCGCTCGCTGGTGCTGCAGCTGCGCAGCCACGGCGAGGACGACATCCGCGAGCTGGTGCGCCGCGCGGTCGCCGACGAACGCGGCCTCGGCGGTGCGGTGGAGCTGGAACCCGAGGCCGAGGCGCACCTGGTCGCCCTGGCCGGGGGCGACGCGCGGCGGGCGCTGACCGCGCTGGAGGCCGCGGCCGAGTCGGCGGGCTCCACCGGCTCGGACAAGATCGACCTGGCCACCGTGGAGGCCACCGTCGACCGGGCCGCGGTGCTCTACGACCGCGACGGCGACCAGCACTACGACGTGGTCAGCGCGTTCATCAAGTCCATCCGCGGTTCCGACGTGGACGCCGCGCTGCACTACCTGGCCAGGATGGTGGAGGCAGGCGAGGACCCCAGGTTCATCGCCCGCAGGCTGGTCGTGCACGCCAGCGAGGACATCGGCATGGCCGACCCGACCGCGTTGCAGGCCGCGGTCGCCGCCTCGCAGGCGGTGCAGTTCATCGGGATGCCCGAGGGCAGGCTCGCGCTGGCCCAGGCGACCATCCACCTGGCGACCGCGCCGAAGTCCAACGCGGTGATCACCGCTATCGACGAGGCGATGGGCGACGTGCGGGCGGGCAAGGCCGGGCCGGTGCCGCCGCACCTGCGCGACGGCCACTACGCGGGCGCGAGCCGCCTGGGCAACGCGCAGGGCTACCGCTACCCGCATGGCAGGACCGAGGGCGTGCTGGCGCAGCAGTACCCGCCGTCGGAGCTGGTGGGCCGGGACTACTACAACCCGACCGGACGAGGCGCGGAGCGCACGCTCGCAGATCGCGTGCCGAAGCTGCGCGGCATCGTCCGCGGGGAGACGCCGGGCTGAGGCGGCGCGGCACCGGCCGCTGCTCGCCCGGGCTGGCACGGGTGATCTCGGGAGGCAGACGCCCGCCGTGCGCAGGCCGGTCCTACGTGCGTGGTCTCCGGAGCGGTGGCCGGGGCGGTGCCCGGCCGGGGTAACGGCACCCGGGGCAAGGGCGCCCGGGACAACGGCGCGCGGTCGCCGTGGTGGGGAACCGGCGGTGCGGTGCTCGGCCGCGGCGGCGTCCGCCCGGCGTGGTCGGAGGCGCCGGGCCGTCGCGGGGGTGCGGCGCTCGAAGCGGTGCTCAGCACCGCGGGCAGACCCACTTGCCGGTGCCCTGCACCGGGATCATCGGGCTGCCGCAAATGGGGCAGGTCTGGCTCCTCAGCACTCGTGCCGATCGGTCGGCGAGCCTCGCCGTCATGTCCGCTCCTGGTCGTTCATCCACCCAGTCATCGGCTGCCGCGGACTCGATCAAGAGCACGCAGACGGCGGTACCTGCGTAGTGAAAGCGGGGGACGTCGCGGGCGGGGAAGACACCGGAGACCTCCGATCGGGGCACGGGTAGATTCGCGCTGCCCGGCGGATCGTCTGGACGGATTGGGGTAGTCGTGGACATCGTGGTCACCAGGTCGGTGCCGGAGTCGGCGCTGGACGTACTGCGCGCGGCGGGGGAGGTGCGGGTGTGCGGCCAGGACCGGCCGCTCGAGGTAGCCGAACTGCACGAGGCGGTGCGCGGGGCGGATGCCATCGTGTCGATGCTGCACGACCGCATCGACGACGCCGTGGCCGACGCCGCGGGGCCCGGCCTGCGGGTCGTCGCCAACGTCGCGGTCGGATACGACAACGTCGACGTCGCCGCGCTCACCCGGCGCGGCATCGCGGTCACCAACACCCCGGGCGTGCTGGTCGACGCGACCGCGGACCTGACTTTCGGCCTGCTGCTGTCGGTCACCCGCCGCCTCGGCGAGGGCGAGCGGCTGCTGCGGGCGCGGCAGCCGTGGAGCTTCCACCTGGGTTTCATGCTCGGCACCGGCCTGCAGGGCAAGACGCTGGGCATCGTCGGGCTCGGCGAGATCGGACAGGCGGTGGCCCGGCGGGCCAGGGCGTTCGGGATGCGCATCGCCTACACCGGCCGGCGCCGCGCGGCCGCCGAGGTGGAGACCGAGCTCGACGCCCGCTACCTCGCCCAGGACGACCTGCTGCGCGAGTCCGACGTCGTGTCGCTGCACTGCCCGCTGACCGAGCAGACCCGGCACCTGATCGGCGAGCGCGCCCTCGGCCTTATGAAGCCGAGCGCGGTGCTGGTCAACACCAGCCGCGGTCCGGTCGTCGACGAGCCGGCGCTGGCCACCGCGCTGCACGAGGGCCGGATCGCCGGAGCGGCGCTGGACGTCTTCGAGCGCGAACCGGCCGTCGAACCCGCGCTGCTGGAGCTGGACAATGTCGCGCTCGCCCCGCACCTGGGGTCGGCGACGATCGAGACCCGGACCGCGATGGCCGAGCTCGCGGCCCGCAACGTGGCGGCCGTGCTCGGCGGGAACGCGCCGGTCACGCCGGTGGCGGGGTAAGCACGGGACTCGCCCGGCCGTTCGGTAACCTGACCGCGATCAATCCACCGGCAGTGTGACAGACCGGTGGCCGCACACCACGTGGAAATACGGGAGGGGCACGTGACGCCCACGCAGATCGCCGCGCTCATCGCGGCAGGCGCGTTCGTGCTGCTGGTCGTGCTGCTGGCGATCCCGCTGGTCAAGCTCGGCCGCACGCTGGACGAAGCGACCGTCGCTATCCGCAAGGCGCACGAGAACTCCGACCCGCTGTTCACCGGCGCGAACACGACGCTCACCCACGTCAACACCCAGCTCGAGCGGGTCGACGGCATCACCGCCAACGCCAAGACCGTCAGCGGCAACGTCTCGGCCTTGTCCTCGCTGTTCACGGCTACACTTGGTGGGCCGTTGGTGAAGACCGCGGCCTTCTCCTACGGAGTCAGCAAGGCGCTGCGCGCCCGGCGCAAGCGCAAGGAAGAGCCCGCGGGCAGGCACTCCCGGCGCAAGGGTGGTCGCAAGTGAGGCGCATGTTCTGGTTCGGCGCCGGTATCGCCGCCGGTGTCGCGATTAGCCGCAAGCTCGGCGAGACCGCGCGCAAGGCGACCCCCACCGGGGCCGCCGAGCAGCTCGGCGGTGCGATGCGCGAGCTCGCGGGAGCGGTCGGGTCCTTCGGCGCGGACGTCCGCGCCGGGATGAGCGAGCGGGAGCGGGAGCTGCACGAGGTCGTCGAGCGCGCCGACGACTCCTACGGCGCGACCGGCACCGACGACGACGCCCGGCGGGCGCGGGAGCGGCGAGCTCGGCGGGCGGGCCGCTGACGCCCGGAGCGTCCGCGCGTCCCGCCGCCACCGATCTCCCGACACCGCCCACCTCGAAGGACCCACCGTGCAGACCCACGAGATCAACCAGCGCTTCACCGAGCACTTCCGCAAGGCCGGGCACACCGTGGTGCCCAGCGCCTCGCTGATCCTGGACGACCCGACGCTGCTGTTCGTCAACGCCGGGATGGTGCAGTTCAAGCCCTACTTCCTGGGTGATGCCCCGGCGCCGTACCCGCGGGCCACCAGCATCCAGAAGTGCGTGCGCACCGGTGACATCGACGAGGTCGGCAAGACCACCCGCCACAACACGTTCTTCCAGATGGCGGGCAACTTCTCCTTCGGCGACTACTTCAAGGAAGGCGCCATGGAGCACGCCTGGGGGCTGCTCACGAGCTCCCAGGCCGACGGCGGCTACGGCTTCGACCCGGAGCGGTTGTGGGTCACCGTCTTCGAGAAGGACCAGGAGGCCGCCGCGCTCTGGCAGAAGGTCACCGGCATCCCCGCCGAGCGGATCCAGGTGCGCGACGCCAAGGACAACTACTGGGACATGGGCGTGCCCGGTCCGGGCGGTCCCTGCTCGGAGATCTACTACGACCGCGGCCCGAAGTACGGCCGCGAGGGCGGTCCGGTCGTCGACGAGGACCGCTACATCGAGATCTGGAACCTCGTGTTCATGCAGGACATCCGAGGTGAGCTGCCGCCCAAGGAAGGGCACCCGCCGATCGGTGAGCTGCCGACCAAGAACATCGACACCGGCATGGGCGTCGAGCGGGTCGCCTGCCTGCTGCAGGGCGTGGAGAACGTCTACGAGACCGACCTGGTCCGCCCGGTCATCGCCAAGGCCGAGGAGCTCTCCGGCCGCAGCTACGGCGCCAGCCACGAGGACGACGTCCGCTTCCGCGTGATCGCCGACCACGCCCGCTCCGGCGTGATGCTCGTCGGCGACGGCGTCACCCCCGGCAACGAGGCCCGCGGCTACGTGCTGCGCCGCCTGCTGCGCCGCATCATCCGCTCGACCCGCCTGCTCGGCGTGCACGAGCCGGTGCTGGGCGAGTTCGCGGCGGTCGTGCGCGACGCGATGGCCCCGAGCTACCCGGAGCTGGTCACCGAGTTCGACCGAATCGACTCGGTGATGCGCAACGAGGAGGACGCCTTCCTGTCCACCCTCACCGCGGGATCGAAGATCTTCGACCTCGCCGTCGCCGACACCAGGAAGGCCGGCGGCACCCAGCTCGCCGGTGCCAAGGCGTTCCAGCTGCACGACACCTACGGCTTCCCGATCGACCTGACCCTGGAGATGGCCTCCGAGCAGGGCCTCTCGGTCGACGAGCAGGGCTTCCGGGAGCTGATGAGCGAGCAGCGCCGCCGCGCCAAGGAGGACGCCAAGGCCCGCAAGTCCGGACACGGCGACCTGTCGACCTACCGCTCGCTGCTGGACGAGCACGGCACCACCGAGTTCCTCGGCTACACCGACCTGCAGGCGCAGAGCCGGGTGCTGGGCCTGCTGGTGGACGGGGTGCCGGCGAAGTCGGCCGCCGCGGGCACCGAGGTCGAGCTGATCCTGGACCGCACCCCGTTCTACGCCGAGGGCGGTGGCCAGATCGCCGACACCGGCAGACTGACCGGTCCGGGCGTGGAGGTCGAGGTCCACGACGTGCAGCGCGCGGTGCCCGGCCTGTTCGTGCACCGGGCCAAGGTCACCGCGGGTGAGCTGGGCGTCGACACCAGCCTGGAGGCGGCCGTCGACTCCAGGCGCAGGCACGCCATCGAGCGCTCGCACTCGGCGACGCACCTGGTGCACGCCGCGGTCCGCAGCGCCTACGGCAAGCGCGCCGCGCAGGCCGGTTCGCTGAACTCGCCCGGCCGGATGCGCTTCGACTTCACCGCCCCGGCCGCGGTTTCGGGCTCGGTGCTCGGCGGCGTGGAGGAGGAGGTCAACGACTACCTCCAGAACGACGTCGAGGTGCGGTCCTACACCACCACCATGGACCGGGCCATGGAGCTCGGCGCCGTCGCGCTGTTCGGCGAGAAGTACGGCGACCAGGTGCGCGTGGTCGACATGGGCGACTACTCCCGCGAGCTGTGCGGTGGCACGCACGTCGGCCGCATCGGCCAGCTCGGCGTGGTCAAGCTGGTCGCCGACTCCTCGGTCGGCTCCGGCGTGCACCGGGTCGAGGCCCTGGTCGGCATGGACGCCATGCGCCACATCAGCAAGGAGCACCTGCTGGTCACCCAGCTCGCCGAGCAGTTCAAGGTGCCCGCCGAGGAGCTGCCCGAGCGCATCGCCGGTGTGGTGAGCAGGCTGCGCAGCGCCGAGAAGGAGCTCGAGCAGCTGCGGGTCGCCCAGGTGCTCCAGTCGGCCGGCGCGCTGGCCGACAAGGGCACCGACGTGCACGGCGTGACGCTGGTGGCCGAGCAGGTGCCCGACGGCGTCGACGGCGGCGCGCTGCGGGCGCTGGCCGGCGAGGTGCGCGGACGGCTGGGCTCCCGGCCCGCCGTGGTCGCGCTGTTCTCCTCCGACGGCGACAAGGTCAGCTTCGTGGTCGGCGTCAACACACCCGGCCAGGACCTCGGGCTCAAGGCTGGCAAGCTGGTGCCCTCCTTCGCCGCCGAGGTCGGCGGTCGCGGCGGCGGCAAGCCCGACATGGCCCAGGGCGGCGGCTCGAACCCGGCGGGGATCACCGCCGCGATCGCCGCGCTGCGCACCGGTCTCGATCAGGCGGTGGCTCGCGGGTGAACGCGCAAGGCAGCGGGCACCGGCCCGGCCCCGGACGGCGTCTGGGGATCGACGTCGGTGCGGTCCGCGTCGGCGTCGCGCTCAGCGACCCGGCGCCGATGCTGGCCACCCCGCTGGTCACATTGCAGCGCGACGCCGAAGGCGGCGGCGATCTCGGCAGGCTCGCCGAGATCGTCACCGAGAACGAGGTGGTCGAGGTCGTCGTCGGCATGCCCAGGACGCTCGCGGGCAGGCACGGCCCGGCCGCCGAGGCCGCGGAGAGCTACGGCACCGCGCTCGCGGAGCGGATAGCCCCGGTGCCTGTGGTCTACTCCGACGAACGGCTGACCACCGTCACCGCCAGCCGGATGCTGAGCAAGCGCGGCGTGCGCGGTAAGAAGCAACGGGCCGTGGTCGACCAGGCCGCGGCCGTCGAGATTCTGCAGGCGTGGTTGGACTCTCGGGGGAACACGACACGAGAGGAACTTTCGTGAGCGACGATCTCGGACTGTTCGCAGACGATTCCGGGGAGACGACGCGGCCGCGCGGGCGCAGGCAGGTGCGCGAGGAGCGGGAGAGGTTCCGCCGTCGCCGCCGCCAGCGTTCGGTGACCGCGCTGGCGGGCCTGTTCGTCCTGCTGCTGGTGGGCACCGGAGTGGTCTACGGGGTCAGCCAGTTCCTGCAGATCGGCACCTACGACGACTACCAGGGCCAGGGCACCGGCGACGTCGTCGTCGAGGTCGAGTCCGGCGACACCGTCAGCGCCATCGGCACCAAGCTGCGCCAGGCCGACGTGGTGGCCAGCACCAAGGCGTTCGTCAAGGCGGCCGAGAACAACCGGCAGATCAACGGCATCCAGCCGGGCTTCTACCTGATGAAGTCGAAGATGTCGGGCCAGGCCGCGGTGACCCACATCCTTTCGCCGGAGGCGAAGACCGGGCGGGTCGAGGTGCGCGGCGGGCAGCGGCTGGAGGACCAGCTCACCCCCGACGGCGGGCACTCACCCGGCATCCTGACCAAGCTCGCGGAGGCCACCTGCGCGGGTGCGCAGGGCAGCAGGCCGTGCGCGACACCCGAGCAGATGCACGAGGTGGCCGCGACCGCGGACCTGGCGTCGCTCGGCGTGCCGGAGTGGGCGCTGGAGGGCGCTTCCAAGGCCGAGCCCAAGCGCCGCCTGGAGGGCCTGATCATGCCGGGCATCTACGACATCAAGCCCGGTGAGGCGCCCGAGGAGGTGCTGCGCCAGGTAGTCACCAAGTCGGCGGCGATGCTGGAGGCGGCCGGCATGCCGCAGGCGGCCGAGTCGACGGGTCACTCGCCCTACGAAGTGCTGATCATCGCCTCGCTGGTGCAGAGCGAGGGGATCGCGAAGGACTTCCCGAAGGTCTCGCGGGTGGTCTACAACCGGTTGACCCACCCGGTGATCCGGCTCGGGCTCGACTCGACGATCAACTACCCGCTCGACAAGCCGACGCTGCTGACCAAGCCGGAGGACCGGCAGCGGCCCGGGCCGTACAACACCTACCTGAACTACGGCCTGCCGCCGACGCCGATCTCGACGGTCAGCAAGGAGGCCGTCGCCGCGGCGGAGAAGCCGGAGGAAGGCGGCTGGAAGTACTTCGTCAAGTGCTACCCGGACGGCACCTCCTGCTTCGCCAACAACGACCAGGAACACCAGGCCTTCATCGAAGAGGCGCGCAAGCGTGGCGCGTTCTGAGGCCCGCCGGGCCGGCGTCGTCGGCAAGCCGATCGAGCACTCGCTCTCGCCGGTGCTGCACGGCGCCGCCTACGCGGAGCTGGGCCTCGGCGACTGGACCTACGAGCGGATCGAGGCCGACGCCGACGAGCTGCCCGGGCTGGTCGGCGGTCTCGGTCCGGAGTGGGCCGGGCTGTCGGTGACGATGCCGGGCAAGCGCGCCGCGCTGGCCTTCGCCGACGTGGTCACCGACCGCGCGGCCGCGGTCGGGGCGGCCAACACCCTGACCCCGCGTCCGGGCGGAGGCTGGGCGGCCGACTGCACCGACGTCGAGGGGGTGACCGGCGCGCTGCGCGCGGCGGGAGGGTTCACCACCGGACACCGGGCGCTGCTGCTGGGCGCGGGCGGCACGGCCGCCGCGGCCCTGGCGGGGCTGGCCGAACTGGGCATCCGCGAGGTGGTGCTCGCGGTCCGCGAGCCCGCCAGGGCGGGCCAGGCGCTGGAGACCGCGCAGCGGGTGGGCCTGCGGGTGCGGACCGAGCGGCTCGACGACGTGGACCTCGCGGCCGAGGTGCCGGCCGCCGACGTCGTGGTCTCGACGCTGCCCGCCGGTGCGGTCGACGCCCACGCGCCCGCGCTGGCGCGCTCGGCGTGCTTGCTCGACGTCGTCTACCACCCGTGGCCGACACCGCTGGCCACCGCCGTGGCCGCCGCGGGCGGACGGCTGGCGACCGGCCTGGACATGCTGCTGCACCAGGCGTTCGGGCAGGTCGAGCAGTTCACCGGCCGCACCGCTCCGCGCCGCGCGATGCGCGACGCGCTGGCGGCGGCGACCGGCGGGCAGGTGCCCCTCCCGCTGTGAGCGGCGCGCCTCGGCTCACCGGTAGGTGGCGTCGGCCGGGGACCCGCCCTGCACCTGCTCGATGCGTTCGGCCTGCATCGCGGCCAGCCGCTGCGCCACGTCGGTGCCCCTGGACTCGTCGGTGATGACCGCGACGACGGTGCCCACCCGCAGCACCACCCGGGTCTCGTCGGAGTCCTGGTAGGCGTGGCTCTCGTCGCCGACGGCGGGCAGGTCGATCTCGGTGAGGTCGTCCTTGCCGCCCAGCGAGTCCACCAGCGCCCCGTACCGGGACCCGGCGCCGTCCGGAGTGCCGAAGGCCTGCAGGCCCACCGTCGCCGAGTCGCCTCCTGGCCGCTCCACCTCCTGCTTGGCCACGACCAGGACGCCTTCGCAACCCGCCTTGGTGTCGTACCGGCAGCCGTTCACCGCGTCGTCGCCGGTGGCGAGCCGGGTGTCGGAGTGGTCGGCCGACCAGCCGGCGGGCAGCGCCCTGGCGTCCGGGAGGGCCTGCTGCACCTGCTGCGAGTTCAGCGGTGCGCCTGAGCCGTCACAACCGGACAGGGCGGCCACCAGCGCTGCCGACAACGCCCCGCGCGCCCACAACTGGTCGTTCATCTTCCATCCCCTCGGCCGCTGCGGTGTGGGTCCCGGGTGGGACGCGGCACGATCATGGAAGGTTCCGGTGCGAGCTGTCGAGCATCGCCGGTCCAACAGGACTAGCCGTGTACGTACGAGGTCCCCTGCCGTCCGGCAGGGGACCTCGTACGTCGGTGGGGCGGCTCAGCTCTCGTCGAGGTCCGAGCCCACCAGCTGGACCAGGTGGTCCAGCGCGGCCTCGGCGCCTTCGCCCTCGGCCGACAGAACGACCTCGTCGCCGTGCGCCGCGCCCAGCGTCATCAGGCCGAGGATGCTGCCTGCCTCCACCGGCTGGGTGTCGTCCTTGCGGATCGTGATCTTGACCGACTGCGCGGCGGCGGCCTTGGCGACCAGGGCCGCCGGACGCGCGTGCAGTCCCACCTTGCTCGCCACGGTGACCCGTCGCTCAGGCATGGATGCTCCGTTCTCGAATAGGCTCACGCGCCGGTCGCGGCCGGCTCAGCTGCGGGCACCGCCGGTGTCGGGGTCCGGTGCGCCGCTCCCGGCATTATCCGTGCTCCCCCGGGGTGCCGACGATGTGTCTCCGCTCGCAGCCTGCTCGGTGGCCGCGGCGCCTTCCTCCTCCTCGCGTCCGGGGGTGCGCAAGTTCCACTTGGTGATGATGAAGCGGAACAGGAAGTAGTAGACGACGGCGTAGCCCAGTCCGATCGGGATGATCAGCAGCGCCTTCTGCGAGATGCCGAAGTTGAGCACGTAGTCGATCGCCCCGGCCGAGAAGCCGAAGCCGGTGTGGATGTCCAGCGCGTTGACCAGGGCCATCGACGTGCCGGTGAGCACGGCGTGGATCAGCAGCAGCGGCCAGGCCACGAAGATGAACGAGAACTCCAGCGGCTCGGTGATGCCGGTGAGGAACGCGGTCAGCGCGGTGGAGAGCATCACGCCGCCGACGATCTTGCGCTGCGAGGGCTTCGCGCACTGCCAGATCGCCAGCGCCGCGGCGGGCAGGGCGAACATGAAGATCGGGAAGAAGCCGGTCATGAAGGTGCCCGCGGACGGGTCACCGCCGAAGAAGCGCGCGATGTCGCCCTTCTCGCCGTTGTAGTCGCCGAACAGGAACCACACGACGTTGTTCGGGATGTGGTGCAGGCCGAACGGCAGCAGCAGGCGGTTGACCACGCCGTAGACGCCGCCGCCGATCACGGCGTTGGCCGTGACGGCGTCGCTGAAGGCGGTCAGCCCCGCGTCGAACAGCGGGAACAGCAGACCCATCACGACGCCGATGACCAGCATCGCGACCGAGGTGACGATCGGCACGAACCGGCGCCCGCCGAAGAAGCCGAGGTAGTCGGGCAGCTTGATGCGGTGGTAGCGCTGCCACAGCCACGCCGCGACCAGACCGGCGATGATGCCGCCGAGCACGCCGTAGGGGCCCTTGTTGTAGGCGGTGCCCTCCTCGGGCTTGGCGATCTCCCACAGCACGCCGGAGAGCACCAGGTAGCCGACCGCCGCCGACAGCGCGGTCGAGCCGTCGGCCTTCTTGGCGAAGCCGATGGCCACGCCGATGGCGAACAGCAGAGGCAGGTTGTCGAACAACGCCCCACCCGCCGCGCCGATGACGCCGGCGACCGTCTGCAGGCCCGGAACGGCTCCGAGCAGGTCGTCCTGACCCAGGCGCAGCAGCAGCGCCGCCGCGGGCAGGACCGCGATGGGCAGCATCAGGCTGCGGCCCAGTCTTTGCAGCAGTGCGAATCCCTTGCTGCCGGACGCCGGTGGGGCGCTGGCACTCATCGGTTACCTCCTGGTAGGCGGTCGTGGCCTTGCAAGTCGTCCGGGTTGCGGTCGAGCCGCATCGTCACCTGGTACAGGTCACCCCGGTACCAGGAAGTCATGTCCTCCACGGGCCGTCCCTGCGCGGTGGACACCCGCCGGAACACCAGCACCGGGCTGCCCGGGCGGACGCCGAGCAGCCGGGCGGTCTCCGGGTCGGCGCCCTCGGCCAGCACGGTCTGCGTCCCCTGCTCCAGCCGCACGCCGTAGACGCGGTCGAGCAGCGTGTAGAGCGAGTCGGTGAGGCGCTGGTCGAGCAGGCCGGGCACCAGCTCGGGGTGGTACCAGCCGCGCTCGACGGCCATCGGCGCGCCGTCGGCCTTGCGCAGCCGGAACAGCCAGTACGCCGCGCTCTCGGCGGGCAGGCCCAGCGCCTCGGCCGTGGCCTGCGGCGGCACGGCCTCGGCGCCGTCGAGCACCACGGTCTCCGGGCGCATCCCCCGGCGGCGCATGTCCTCGCTGAAGGACGCCAGGTGCAGGGCGGAGTCGACGCGGGGCCGGGTGGTGAAGGTGCCCTTGCCGCGCACCCGCACCAGCAGGCCGTCGGCGACCAGCTGCCCGACGGCCTCGCGCACCGTCAGCCGGGAGACGCCGTAGCGCGTGGCCAGCTCACGTTCCGACGGGACCGGCGAGCCGGGCAGCAATTCGACGGAGGCGAGCTCGCGGAGGATCTCCCGGAGCTGCACGTGCTTGGGCAGCGGCCCGTCGCGCAGCGCGTCGGAGGCGAGGTGCACCTCCCGACGACGCTGTTCGCCTCCGGTGGTCCCGCCGGGGTCCACCGTGCGCTGTGCGGCCACGCTGCCTCCTGTGGGACTGGGGTGCGCAGGCTCTCCGACGATGATCCGAGGTCGGCGTCGATCTCGCTCGCTCTGCTGCTGTTCAGTCCCGTTCGCTGGTTGGTACTGTCCGGTCTAAACCAGTTGGATGCGAAGATTGCGCGGTCCGCGTGCGGGTGTCAAGGCGGTGTGGTTTTCGTTGCCGCATCGACATCCGGTGGCGCAAGATCGTCTGGACCGCGGGCCGGGCGCGGGTCGCGCACCGGCTGACGACGAAGGGAGCTCGGGGTGGCTGCTGACAAGGCCGCCGCGATCCTGGCCGCACTGGGCGGCGGGAGCAACGTGGTGGAGATCGAGCCGTGCATCACGCGGCTGCGCTGCGAGGTCAGCGACGGGGCGAAGGTCGATGAAGCGGGCCTGAAGGCCGCGGGGGCGCACGGCGTGATGCGCCAGGGTTCGATCGTGCAGGTGGTCGTCGGACCGGAGGCCGACTCGCTGGCCGAGGACATCGAGGACCTGTTGTGAGCATCGAGGTGGGCAGCCCGGTCCGGGGGCTGGCGGCCCCGATCAGCGAGGTCCCGGACCCGGTGTTCTCGCAGGCGATGGTCGGTCCCGGCGTCGCGGTGAAGCCCGAGCAGGGCAGCGCCGACGCCGTCGCCCCGATCGCGGGGACGGTCGCGACGCTGCACCCGCACGCGTTCGTCGTCGCCGCGCCGGGCGGTACGGCGATCCTGGTCCACCTGGGCATCGACACGGTCAAGCTCAAGGGCGAGGGCTTCACGCTGCACGTGGCCAAGGGCGACGTGGTCGAGGCCGGGCAGCGCATCGTGACCTGGAACCCCACCGAGGTCGAGTCGCACGGCTACTCCTCGGTGTGCCCGGTCGTGGCGCTCGACGTCGAGGCGGAGGCGCTCAGCGACCTGCGCGAGGACGGCCAGGTCGAGGCAGGCGACGCGTTGTTCGCAGTCAGCGGCTGACAAGTCCCCCGCAGGTCTCCTGGTCTGCCATAGCGCCCCAGGAGACCTGCGGGGCACCCGCCTTGCAGCGCGCGGGTACACGACACGCGGGTCTTCGCCGCCGGCGTCCCGCCGTCGGGCGGGCGCCCGGCCGATCCTTCGCCGGTGGTCTGGTCTGTGGTGGCCGGGATGGCGGGTGTCGTCGCCGGCGGGTTGGGCGGGGTGCTGCTGCGTTCGCTGCGCAGGGGCGTGGTGGTGCCGAGGTTCGCGTGCGGGCCCGCGGTCGCGGTGCTGTGGTCGGGGGTGGCGGTCTCGGCCATCTGTGGCTGGATGCCGCCGTGGTGGGTTCCGGTGCCGCTGTGGCTGGGCTGGCTCGCGGTCCTGCTCACCGCGTGCGACGTGATCGCGCGCCGGCTCCCCGACGCGCTCACCCTCACCGCCTACCCGGTGGCCGCGGTGCTGCTGGCAGTGGCGGACCCGGTCCTGCTCCTCGGCGGTCTCACCGGTCTGGTCCTCTTCGCCGGTCTCTACCTGGGCGTTCGCGTCCTCTCGCCGGCGTCGATGGGGCCGGGGGACGTGAAGCTGGCCGGGAGCCTGGGCGCCGTCGTCGGCGCGGTGTCGGTTCCCGCCGTGCTGGGCTGCGTCGCCGTGGCGGCGGCGCTGACGCTGGTGGTAGCGGCCCGGTCCCGGGGCGGTGCGGTCGCGCACGGCCCGGCGATGCTGGCGCCCGCGTGGCTGGTCACGGCCCTCCCGGCGGCGTTCGGCGGTCCGGCGATCACCCCGGGTGCCTGGTGAGCCGTGATTCCGCCGGATGTAGCACCCGGAAGCGTCCGGCCAGCACCTATCGTGGCAGGATCTACAGGTGTGCTGCGCTGGATGACCGCTGGAGAATCGCACGGCCCCGCCCTGGTCGCGGTGCTGGAGGGAATGGTCGCCGGGGTCGAGGTGACCACCGCCGACATCGCCGCCGAACTGGAGCGGCGCAAGCTCGGCTTCGGTCGCAGCCCCCGGATGAACTTCGAGGCCGACGAGCTGGAGATCATCGGCGGCGTGCGGCACGGCCGCACCCAGGGCGGCCCGGTCGCGGTGCGCATCGCCAACACCGAGTGGCCCAAGTGGGAGCAGGTGATGGCCGCCGACCCGGTCGATCCCGACGTGCTCGCCTCGCTGGCCCGCAACGAGCCGCTCACCCGCCCGCGCCCCGGTCACGCCGACCTGCCCGGCATGCAGAAGTACGGCTTCGAGGAGTCGCGCCCGGTGCTGGAGCGCGCGAGCGCGCGCGAGACCGCCGCGCGGGTCGCGGTGGGCACGGTCGCCCGGCACTTCCTGCGCCAGCTGATCGGCGTCGAGATCGTCAGCCACGTCGTCAGCCTCGGTGCCGTCAGCGCCGAGTCGGACCACCTGCCCGGCCCGGACGACCTCAAGGCCATCGACGACAACCCCGTGCGCGCCTTCGGCGACACCGCGACCGAGCGGATGATGGCCGAGGTCGACGCGGCCAAGAAGGACGGCGACACCCTCGGTGGCGTCGTCGAGGTCATCGCCTACGGCTTGCCGCCGGGCATCGGCTCGCACGTGCACTGGGACCGCAAGCTCGACGCCCGGCTGGCGGGCGCGCTGATGAGCATCCAGGCGATCAAGGGCGTGGAGATCGGCGAGGGCTTCGCCAACGCGCACCGGCGCGGCAGCGCCGCCCACGACGAGATCTACCCGGCCGAAGGCGAGCGCTGGGTGCGCCGCGGCAGCAACCGCGCGGGCGGTCTGGAAGGCGGCATCACCAACGGCGAGCCGCTGATCGTGCGCGCGGCCAAGAAGCCCATCTCCAGCCTGCCCCGCGCACTGGCGACGGTGGACGTCGTCACCGGCGAGCCCGCGCAGGCGATGCACCAGCGCTCCGACATCACCGCCGTGCCCCGCGCGGCCGTGGTCGCCGAGACGATGGTGGCGCTCGTGCTGGCCGAGGCCGTGCTGGAGAAGTTCGGCGGCGACTCGCTGCCGGAGACCCGCCGCAACGTCGAGGGCTACCTGGCCGGGTTGCGGGAGCGCGCCGAGAAGCGGCAGGTGCGCTGATGAGCCCGTGCGCTGTGGTCGTCGGCCCGCCCGGGGCCGGCAAGACGACGGTCGGACGGCTGCTGGCCGACCGGCTCGGCGTGGCCTTCCGCGACACCGACGACGACGTCGTGCGCGAGGCGGGCAAGCCGATCGCCGAGATCTTCACCGGCGACGGCGAGCCCGCGTTCCGCGCCATGGAGGAGCGGGCGGTGGCCGCCGCGCTGACCGAGCACGACGGCGTGCTCTCCCTCGGCGGCGGTTCGGTGCTCTCCGAGCGCACCCGCGCGCTGCTGGACGAGCAACCGGTGGTCTTCCTGTCGGTGGGCCTGGCCGAGGGCGCCCGCCGCACCGGGCTGTCCACCGCGCGGCCGCTGCTGGCGGGGGTGAACCCGCGCGCGACGTTCAAGGCGCTGCTGGACGCCCGCCTGCCGCTCTACCGGGAGGTGGCGACCTGGGAGCTGGCCACCGACGGGGTCGAGCCGGACACGCTGGTCGACCGGCTCGTCGAGCGGGTCACCGCCGACCGCGCGGCCGGTCGTGAATAATCCCAGTCGAAACGATCTTGCAGAGATGGGGAGAGAGCCGAGGATGACCGAGCCCGTGCGCATCAGGGTCGAGAGCCAGGCGCCCTACGACGTCGTGGTCGGCCGCGGCCTGCTGGGCGAGCTGGTCGACATGCTGCGCGACGCCTCGGTGGTCGCGCTGGTGCACCAGCCCAGCATCACCACCACCGTCGAGGCCGTCCGCGACGAACTCGCCGCGGCGGGCCTGGACGCGCACCGGGTCGAGGTGCCCGACGCCGAGGACGGCAAGAGCCTGGCGGTGGCCGGGTTCTGCTGGGAGGTCCTCGGCAAGGTCGGCCTCGACCGCGACGGCGTGGTGGTCTCCTTCGGCGGCGGCGCGGTCACCGACGTGGCCGGCTTCGTCGCGGGCACCTGGATGCGCGGCGTCCGGGTGATGCACGTGCCGACCACGCTGCTGGGCATGGTCGACGCCGCGATCGGCGGCAAGGCGGGCATCAACACCGACGCGGGCAAGAACCTGGTCGGTGTCTTCCACGAGCCGTCGGCCGTGCTGGTCGACCTGGCGACCCTGGAGGGCCTGCCGCGCAACGAGCTGATCGCCGGGATGGCCGAAGTCGTCAAGGCCGGCTTCATCGCCGACCCGGAGATCCTGCGGCTGGTCGAGGCCGACCCGCAGGCGGCGCTGGACCCGGCGGGCGAGGTGATCGCCGAGCTCGTGCGGCGCGCCATCCAGGTCAAGGCCGACGTGGTCACCTCGGACCTGCGCGAGTCGCACCTGCGCGAGGTCCTCAACTACGGCCACACCCTGGCCCACGCCATCGAGCGGCGCGAGCGCTACCGCTGGCGCCACGGCGCGGCGGTGAGCGTCGGCCTGGTCTTCGCCGCCGAGCTGGCGCGGCTGGCGGGCAGGCTCGACGACGAGACCGCCGACCGGCACAAGAAGGTGCTCGACCTGCTCGGGCTGCCGACCACCTACGACCCCGACGCCCTCGGCCAGCTGCTGGAGGGCATGCGGGTGGACAAGAAGACCCGGTCCGGCGTGCTGCGCTTCGTCGTGCTCGACGGGCTGGCCAAGCCCGGCAGGCTGGAAGGCCCGGACCCGTCGCTGATCGCGGCGGCGTACTCGGCGCTGACCGGTGCCCCGGAGCAGAAGTCCGGGGGATCGGGGGTGCTGCTGTGAAGGCGCTGGTGCTCAACGGCCCGAACCTGGGCAGGCTCGGCAAGCGGGAGCCCGCCGTCTACGGCAGCACGACCTACGCCGACCTGGTCTCGCTGTGTGAGGGCACCGCCAAGGAGCTGGGCATCGACGTCGAGGTCCGCCAGACCGACCACGAGGGCGAGATGGTGGGCTGGCTGCACGAGGCCGCCGACCAGGGCCTGCCGGTGGTGCTCAACGCGGCTGCCTGGACGCACTACTCCGTCGCGGTGCGCGACGCCGCCTCCCAGGTCGAGGCGCCGCTGATCGAGGTGCACATCTCCAACGTGCACAAGCGGGAGGAGTTCCGGGCCCGCAGCTACCTCTCCGACATCGCGACGGGTGTCGTGGTCGGCCTCGGCGTGCGGGGGTACGCGCTGGCGCTGCGCTGGCTGGCCGAAGAGAGCGCTTGACCTACCGCGGCGCCGTGTTGAGCGGCGGTGCCGCGTCCGCTGTGCGAGGTGACCGGTAGGGCTGCGGGGCGGGTGCCGTCGGTTCGAGGCGCGCCACCGGCGCTGCGAAGCCGATGCCGCTCCCTGCCGCGATCGAGGCCGCCGGTTCGAAGTGCCGCGCCGTGCTGCTCCCGACGAGAGCCGGGGCAGCCCGAGCGCGTTCCCGCGCCGGCGCGAATCCCGCGCTGTGGGCGGAAAACCCGTCCGCGGGGCCGGTAATCGGCCGATCTCCTAAACTGGGCCGGTTCAGACGTCGCCGCTCGCGGGGCGGCGGGGTCTTCTCCGGGGGAGGTCGGTGTCCGCGCCATGATCGAACGGGCTTCGCCGCGTGGGCGCGGGAACCGGCTCCGCCGCGCGCTGCTCGCGCTGTCGGCAACCGCACTGCTGGCCTCGTGCACCACTGTGGAGGGTTCGCCGGGGCCGCTGGACGAGCCGACCTCGCCGGCCCCGCCGCCGAGCGCGACGCTGACTACCTCGGCAGCCAGGGAGAGCGCGGCCGTCGTGCTGGCCGGCGGACAGCCCGCCCCGTACAACTACGGTCCGACCGTGGTGGCCGAGGACGGCCGCTACCGGGCGTGGTGGTGCAGCCAGCTCCCGGACGTCGGCCCCGCGGGCGACGACGTGCTGCACGCGGCCTCCGCCGACCTCGGCACGCCGTTCACCGCCGACGGCGGCGCCCCGGCCGTGCCGGTGTTCTCCGGACAGCCGGGCGGGTTCGACGCGATGCACACCTGCGACCCGTCGGTGGTGCGGGCGGGCGGCCGCTACCACCTGTACTACACCGGCGCGGCGGGCGACCACGCCCACGGCAACGCCATCGGGGTGGCCAGCAGCGCCGACGGCATGTCCTGGCGGCGGGAGGCGGGCGGCAGGCCCGTGGTGACCGCCTCCGGCGACGTCGTCCGCGCCAACGTCTACGGGGCGGGACAGCCCTCGGCGCTGTTCCTCGACGGCTGGTTCTACCTGATGTTCACCGACACCACCGCCGCGGGCGCGGGCTGGAACGGCGCGGGCCAGTTCGTGCTGCGCGCCAAGGACGCCACGTTCACCGACCGGGTGCAGGCGCTCACCGACAGGGGCTTCCAGCCCGCCTCGGCGACCCGCGGCAGCCGGGCGCGGTCGGTGGTCGACGCGTTCAGCGCGGACTTGATGTGGGTCGAGGCCCTGGACGCCTTCGCCATCGCCCACCAGACGGCGGCGGGCACCACGGTCACGTTCTGGGACCGCGACTTCACCCGCCACCCGTACCGGCCGCTGATCATTCCCGGTGTGTGGCAGGAAGGTCCCGGTCTGGTGCGCGATCCGGGTGGTCGCGCCCCGGTGTCCGCAAAGGACCCCTGCGGTGTCGTTCCGGTGGATGTCCTGCGCGCCACGGCGCTGAACCCCGCGCCGACCGACATCCGCCGGTTCGGGCTGGACGTGGTGGACGTCGAAGCGTGCGAGTCGCCGCGCCGAGCACGCGCCGTGCTCGACGGGTTCGGGGTTCCTTCGCCGGCCCGCACCGTGGACGTCGTGCGCGACGGCGGCAAGATCCGCGTCGAGCGCCGGTCGGTGGCCGAGAAGATGGCCAGGGGAGTGCTCGACGAGAGGGTGCCCGCGCTGGACGATCTGCCGGTCGTCGCCACGATCCGGGCGCAGGCGCCCGCGTTGCGCGCACCGGACGGCGAGGTCGGGCTGCTCGACGACCGGGGTCGGCTGTGGACGGTCCCGGTCGAGGCAGTGGAGGCCAACGGCTCGCAACTTCGGGAGGTTTCCCAGCAGGAGTGGGACGCCGCGAGCGGCCGGTGAGGCTCCCGGGCGCGCTCGGGAGCCCCACGCGGACGCTCACCACGGGGTCAGGGTGACCTTGATCGCCGTGGGCGCGCCGTCCTGGATGTAGGAGGCGAAGTTCGCCACGTCGTCGAAGGCGAACCCGTAGGCCTTGCCGTCCTCGGTGTTGGCGTGCATGACCTTCGAGTAGTGGTTGGTCACCTGGTGCCGGTAGAACGCGGCCGGGTCCGTGCCCGGCTGGTCGGTGGCGTCCAGCAGCGTCGAGCGGTTGAACGCCGCGCCGAGGATGGCCGCGACCGGTCCGGTGACCCCGTCGTTGGGCGCGGCGAGCGCGCCGTCGCAGAACAGCACGTCGCGGGTGCTCGGGCGGCCGATCGGCTGCACCCCGCCGTCGAAGGTGAACGCGTCGCCGGAGACCTGGCCGGTGAAGACCCGGCCGTCGCCGGTGTTCACCTTGAGCTGCGTCGACTGGTACTTGCCCCACACCTCGTCGATGTAGGAGTCGTAGTAGGTGTCCGGGAAGGCGCCGAGGTCCAGGGCGTGCCCGGGTGCGATCACCCGCATGTCCTCCTGGCGCAGCCCGCCGAAATCGGGGTTCTCCCCGACACCGGCGAGGATCTTCTCCCGGCCGCCCGCGACCAGGGTGCCGGTCTTCTGCTGCTGCGCACCCTGGAGCTCGATGGACAGCGGCACGCTGAACATGTCGACCATCGTGGTGTTGCAGTACATGCCGTCGGCCTTGAAGGTGAACTCGACGGTGTCGTGCAGGACGCGGTGGTTGGCGTCGCTGGACACCCAGCCTGCCGGGTACTGCAGCGCGGGTTTGCCCGCACCGTCGGTGACGACCTTGAACTTGAGCTTGTCGCCCAGCGCGAAGTAGATGCGGCCGGACATGTTCGGCAGCGTGAGCGTGGTGTCGCCGCTGCCCTGCAACGGGATCGCGTAGTCGGCATAGCCGTCGGAACCGTTGTCCGACGGCGAGACCGCGAGCAACTGGCCGTCCGGGGTCACGCGGGCCTGCTCGCCGGTGTCCAGGTTGACGCCGACGATGTAGACCGAGATCGAGGAGTTGTCGAAGTTCCCGCTGCTGTTGGCGATCGTCAGCGGCAGCGTCGGCGCGGCGCGGCGGCGTGCGGTCGTCAGGGGCGAGGCGAGGGCTGGTGAGCCCAGGACGGGCGCGGCGAGGGCGGCGGCGGACATCCCGCCGAGGAAAGCTCTCCGGCTGATCATGCTGGCTCCCTTCCCCGACGGCGGACCCGTCGGTGGGTACATTGTGAGAGCGCTCTCATCGATCGACAATGCTCCGATCCGCCCCAGACCTGTCCGCGGATCAGCCCAGCTCGTCAACAGACTTCACGGACAGCCCGTACATCCCGGTCCGCGTGGTGCCGAGCGCACCGCGCCCCGGCACTCCCCGGAATCTTGCGGCAACTCGGTGAAAACCGTGTGAGAGAGGCGATTTCCCGCCAGCGGTGTGTCGTTCACCGGTCCGGCGGTCGAGGATGGGCCCGGCGTTCCAGGGCGTGCCGGCCGTTCAAGGGCGGGCCGGTTGTTCCAGGGTGGGCCGGTTGCTCCAGGGTTGCCGGGAGCGGAGACGAGCCGGAACGGGGACGAGCCGGCAACCGGGACGAGCCGGCAACCGGGACGAGCCGCGGGAGGACCGAGATCCATGGCGACTGTGCTGGCGTTGCACGCCCATCCCGACGACGAGGTGTTCATGACCGGCGGCACGCTCGCCCGTGCCGCCGCCGAGGGGCACCGGGTGGTCGTCGTGGTCGCGACCGACGGCGTCGTGCACGCGGGCACCGAGCGGGTGCCGAGCCGCCTGGACGAGCTGCGGGCGAGTGCGCGGGCCCTCGGCGTCGCGCGCGTCGTGCACCTCGGCTACGCCGACAGCGGGCACGGCGAGGTGTTGTTCCCGGACCCGCCGGGGCGGACGCGGTTCGTGCGGGCGGGCACGGCCGAAGCCGCCGAGCGGCTGGCCGCCGTCCTGCGCGAGGAGGAGGTGCGGATGCTGCTGAGCTACGACGGCAACGGCGGCTACGGCCACCGCGACCACGTGAAGGTGCACGAGGTGGGCAAGCTCGCCGCGGAGCTGGCCGGCGTCCCGCGCGTGCTGGAGGCGACGATGCCGCGCGACGGCGTCGCCCGGCTGCTGGGACTGGCGCGCCTGCTGCGGCTGCCGGTGCGCTTCGACCCCGCCGCCCTGGACCACGCCTACAGCCCGCGCGCCGCGATCACGCACCGGATCGACGTGCGGCGCTTCGCGCGCCAGAAGCGCGCCGCCCTGGCCGCCCACCGGTCGCAGGTGCACGGCACCGGGCGCCTCTCGCCGCTCCTGCGGTTGCTGATCCGGCTCCCGCTGCCGGTGTTCGCGCTGCTGCTCGGCCGGGAGTGGTTCATCGACGCCTCGCCGGTGCGGCAGGCCGCCCCGGTCTCCTAGGCCCGGATGTCCTCGGTCCTGGTGCGGAAGGTCCGCCGGTAGGCGATCGGCGTGGTGCCCAGCTTCCGCCGCAGGTGCGCCCGCAGGGACGAGCCGCTGCCCAGGCCGGACTGCTCGGCGACCCTGTCGACGGCCAGGTCCGTGGACTCCAGCAGCCGCCGGGCGTGCTCGATGCGCTGCTGGAGCAGCCAGTCCAGCGGGCTGCACCCGGTCTCGGCGCGGAACTTCCTGGCGAAGGTGCGCACGCTCATCCCGGCCCGCTCGGCCATGGCCGCCAGCGTGAGCGGCTCGGCGAGCCGCTCGAGCATCCACTCGCGCGCCGCGGCGGTGCCGCCGCCGGTGGCCTCGGGCAGCGGGCGCTCGATGAACTGCGACTGCCCGCCCTCGCGCCACGGCGGCACGACGCTGCGGCGGGCGGCCCGGTTGGCGACCTCGCTGCCGTGGTCGCGGCGGATGACGTGCAGGCACAGGTCGATCCCGGCGGCCACGCCCGCCGAGGTCAGCACGTCGCCGTCGTCGACGAACAGCACGTCCGGGTGCAGGTCCACGGCGGGGTAGAGGCGGCGGAAGTGGTCCACGTGGGCCCAGTGCGTGGTCGCGGGACGGCCGTCGAGCAGCCCGGCCGCGGCCAGCACGTAGGCGCCGGTGCAGATCGACATGATGCGGGTGCGGTCGGGCAGCGCCGCGAAGTAGCCGGCGAGGTCGGCGGGCAGGGTCCCGTCGGTGCACGGCCCGGCGACGTAGGTGCCGGGCACGATCAGGGTGTCCGCCAGGAAGTCCCGGTCGACCTCGGGCAGCACGGAGTAGCCCGAAGAGGTGCGGATGGGGCCGCCGTCGAGGCTGCCGACGCGCACGTCGTAGAGCCGCTCGCCGTCGGCGCCCTCGGCCTTGGCCAGGATCTGTGAGGGGATCGTCAGGTCGAAGCCGACGACCTCGGACACACCCAGCACCAGCACGCGGTGGGCGGACGTGCGCGACTCAGCAGCCATGGCAAGATCCTGCCATATATTGGCCGCCCGGCCACTCGTCGGCACCGGCCCTCGTCGCCGAAGGTGTTGCACGTGATCGAAACGTCCCCTGAAGTGCGGCGCTTCCACCCCGCGTGGTGGGTCGCCGCGGTCGCGTTCGTCGCCCTGCTGGGAGCGGCCGCGTTCCGCTCGGTGCCGGGTGTGCTCATGAACCCGCTGCACCACGAGTTCGGCTGGCCGCACGGCACGATCTCGCTCGCTGTGTCGCTCAACCTCCTCCTCTACGGCCTGACCGCGCCGTTCGCCGCGGCGCTGATGGCGCGCTTCGGCATCCGGGTCGTGACGGTGTGCGCGCTGCTGCTCGTCGCGACCGGCAGCGGGCTCACCGTGTTCATGACCGCGAGCTGGCAGCTGGTGCTCTGCTGGGGGCTGCTGGTCGGGCTGGGCACCGGGTCGATGGCGCTGGCGTTCGTGTCCACGGTGGTCGACCGCTGGTTCGTCGCCCGGCGCGGCCTGGTGAGCGGGGTGCTGACCGCGGCCAGCGCCACCGGACAGCTGGTCTTCCTGCCGCTGGTGGCCCACCTGGCCGGGGCCTACGGCTGGCGCTCGGCCTCCCTGCTGGTCACCGCAGCGGCGCTGGCCATCGTGCCGCTGGTCTGGCTCCTGCTGCGCGACCGCCCCGCCGACGTGGGGGTGCTGGCCTACGGGGCGAGCGAACCGCTGCCCGAACCGCGCACCGGCAACGCCGCGGCGGCCGCGCTCACCGCGCTGCGCGACGCGGCGCACACGCCCGCCTTCTGGCTGCTGGCGGCCGCGTTCGCGATCTGCGGGGCGAGCACGAACGGTCTGGTCAACACCCACTTCGTGCCCGCGGCGCACGACCACGGCATGCCGCAGACCACGGCCGCGGGCCTGCTCGCGGTGATCGGCGTGTTCGACGTGGCGGGCACGGTGCTCTCCGGCTGGCTGACCGACCGGTTCAACCCGCGGATCCTGCTGGCCGTCTACTACACCCTGCGCGGTGCGTCGCTGTTCGTCCTGCCGCAGCTCTTCGCGCCCACGCCGGGAGCGCAGATGGTGCTGTTCGTGGTCTTCTACGGCCTGGACTGGATCGCCACCGTGCCGCCGACGATGGCGCTGTGCCGCGAGCACTTCGGCCCGCGGGCCTCGGTCGTCTTCGGGTGGGTGTTCGCCTCGCACCAGATCGGCGCGGCGGCCATCGCGAGCATCGCCGGAGTGGTCCGCGACCAGTTCGGCGACTACGCCGCCGCCTGGTACGGGGCGGGACTGCTGTGCCTGCTCGCCACGGCGTTCTCGCTGTCGGTCCGCAAGGCCCGGCCCGTCCCGCATGCCGAGCCGGGCAAGGAACCGGCGGCCACCGGGCGGTGACGCCGCGCGCCGCTCCCGGTGCGGACTCAGGCCAGCATGTCGAGCTCGAGCAGCGTCGCGTCGAGCGCGCCCTCCAGCACCAGCAGCCTGCGCTTGGCCTCGAGGCCGGGCCCGAAGCCGCCCAGCCCGCCGCCGCTGGCCACCACCCGGTGGCAGGGCACCACGATCGGCACCGGGTTGCTGCCCATGATGGTCCCGACCGCGCGGGCGGCCTCCGGGCGACCGGCGAGCCGCGCCAGCTCCCGGTAGCTCAGCGTGCGTCCGAAGGGGACCTGCTCGTGGAGGGTCCGCAGCACCTGCAGCCGCAGCCCTTCGACGTTCGACCAGTCGACGGGCAGGTCGAACTCGCGTCGCCGGCCCGCGAAGTACTCCTCGAGCTGGGCACCCGCCCGCAGGGCCGGCTCGCCGGACTCGACCAGCACGGCCTCGGCGTACCGCGGCAGCACCTGCTCCGGTCCCCCGAAGCACACCTGCACCAGTCCGGCTTCGCCCGCCACCGCGGTCACCTCGCCGACCGGGCCGCGCACCGCCGTCCAGGACAACTCCGTCCGCATGCACCGCAGGTTAGCCGTGCCCACCGACGATGCCGCCCAGCCGCGATCCGGGACGCCGCGACCAGCGGTTGGCGGCTTTGCGCCGAGAGCCCTTCGACCGCGGTCGGCGGGCGCGTCCAGCCGTTAGGCTGCGTTCCATGTCCGAAACGCACGCCCGTCGCCGCCACGACCTGCGCACCGGCCTCCGCGAACGCGAGCTGGACGCGATGCTGGTGACCGACCTGCTCAACGTCCGCTACCTCACCGGCTTCACCGGTTCCAACGCCGCCCTGGTGGTGCACGCAGCGGACGAGCCCGGTGCGGAGGCCCGCACCGTCTTCTGCACTGACGGCCGGTACCTGACCCAGGCCGCCGCCGAGGTCCCCGACCTGGAGCAGGTCATCGAGCGGGCGAGCGCGCTGGCGCTGGCCGAGCGGATCGCCGCCGACGCGGGCGCCCACAGCCGGACCGGTTTCGAGAGCCACCACGTGACCGTCGACGGCCGTGACGTGCTGGCCGAGGCCGCTGGCGCGGCCGAGCTGGTGCGCGCCCCGGGGCTGGTCGAGCGGCTGCGGCTGATCAAGGACGAGGCCGAGATCGACGCGCTGCGGATGGCCTGCGCGGCCGCGGACCGGGCGCTGGCCGACCTCATCGAGCACGGCGGCCTGCGGCCCGGGCGCACCGAGCTGGAGGTGGCCCGCGAGCTCGAGGGCCGCATGCTCGACCACGGCGCCGCCGGGCCGTCGTTCGACACCATCGTCGCCGCGGGCGCCAACTCCGCGGTGCCCCACCACCGGCCCACCGACGCGGCGCTGGCCCCCGGCGACTTCGTCAAGATCGACTTCGGCGCGCTGGTCGACGGCTACCACTCCGACATGACCCGGACGCTGGTGCTGGGCAGGCCCGCGCAGTGGCAGCAGGAGATCTACGAGCTCGTGCTCGCCGCCCAGACCGCGGGCCGGGACGCGGTGGCCGTCGACGCCGACGTCCGCGAGGTCGACACCGCCGCCCGCGCGGTGATCGAGGAGGCCGGCTACGGCGACCGGTTCCTGCACGGCCTGGGTCACGGCGTGGGCCTGGAGATCCACGAGGCACCGGCGTTGTCCCAGCGGGGAGACGGTAGAATCGCCGCCGGGATGGCGGTCACCGTCGAGCCCGGCGTCTACCTGCCGGAGCGTGGCGGCGTCCGCATCGAGGACACACTGGTCGTGCGTCCTGGCACGCCGGAGCTCCTCACCTTGACGACGAAGGAGCTCATCGCCGTCTGAGCGCGACGTGCGCCCCGCGTCGGCAGCACGCCAACGCGCCGATGAGAAACACCGCAGCCATCACCACAGGAGAGACCCCGAACGTGGCTTCCACGAACGATCTGAAGAACGGACTGGTGCTCAACCTCGACGGCCAGCTCTGGTCCGTCGTGAACTTCCAGCACGTCAAGCCCGGCAAGGGCGGCGCTTTCGTGCGCACCACCCTGAAGAACGTGCTCTCGGGCAAGGTTGTGGACAAGACCTTCAACGCGGGCGTGAAGGTCGACACCGCCAACGTCGACCGCCGCGAGATGACCTACCTCTACAACGACGGCACCGACTACGTCTTCATGGACCCCGACACCTACGACCAGGTCGGCGTGGCCGCCTCGGTCGTCGGTGACGCGGCCAACTACATGCTGGAGAACAGCCAGGTCGTGGTCGCCCGCCACGACGACAACCCGCTCTACGTCGAGCTGCCCGCCTCGGTCGAGCTGAACATCCAGCACACCGACCCGGGCGTACAGGGCGACCGCTCCACCGGCGGCACCAAGCCCGCCACCCTGGAGACCGGCGCCGAGATCCAGGTCCCGCTGTTCCTCAACACCGGCGACAAGGTGAAGGTCGACCCGCGCGACGGCCGTTACCTCGGCCGCGTCAGCACCAAGTGACGGCCCCTGTCGGCCCCGTCGGCGGCGCCCGCGCGAGGCGCGGCGCTGCCGGGAAGTGGGTGTGAGGTGGGCGCACGCAACAAGGCCCGCAAACGCGCGGTGGACGTGCTCTACGAGGCCGACCTGCGCGGGGAGGACGCGGTCACGCTGCTCTCCGGGCGGGTCGGCTCTCCGGACCTGCCGCCGGTCAACGACTACACGGTGACCCTGGTCGAGGGCGTCACCGCGAACCGGCAGCGCATCGACGAGCTGCTCGTCGAGCACGCCGAGGGCTGGACCCTGGCGCGGATGCCCGCGGTGGACCGCGCGGTGCTGCGGCTGGGGCTCTACGAGCTGCTGTGGCGCAGCGACGACGTGCCCCCGGCGGTGGCCATCGACGAGGCGGTCGAGCTGGTCAAGGCGCTGTCGACCGACGACTCGCCGCGTTTCGTCAACGGCGTGCTCGGGCGCATCGCCGGCATCGGCGACCGCCTGCGCAGCACGCTGCGCGGCGCGAACCCCGCCACCGAGTAGCCGCGAGGGGTCGCGGGCGGGCGTGCCGCCCCGCGACCCGGCCCGGCGCCGCCGGCGGGTCGGCAGGAAGCTGACCAGGGGAGAAACGCGGCATCGAGGCCGCTCCCGCGCCGACGGGAGCGAACGATGGCACAACGGCGGAGGCCCACCCGATCGGGTGGGCCTCCGCTATTTCGTCACTCCTCCCGAGCCGGGCGCGCTTCGGGCGGAAGCACGCCCCAGTCGATGAGCTGCTCGGTGAGCTCGCCGGGTGTCATGTCGTAGATGATGGCCAGGGATCGCAGGTCCTCGGTGCGGATGGAGAGCACCTTGCCGTTGTAGTCGCCGCGCTGGCTCTGGATGGTGGCCGCGTAGCGGGCCAGCGGGCCCACCTTCTCGGCCGGGAGCTGTTGCAGCCGCTCCAGGTTGATCACGACTTTGGTGGCGGGCTCGGCGCCGGAAGGCACCCGGCCCTCCGGGAGCAGCTCCGCGACCGGGACCCCGTAGAAGTCGGCCAGCTCGGCCAGCTTCTGCACGGTCACCGCGCGATCGCCACGTTCATAGGACCCGACGACCACGGCCTTCCACCGCCCGCCTGACTTCTGCTCGACGCCGTGCAGCGAGAGACCTTGCTGCTGGCGGATAGCGCGGAGCTTGCCGCCCAGCGCCTTGGCGTAGTCGCCCATGTGGCGTTTCTCCGTTTCATTCGCCCCGTCAGCCGATACCGGATGCCGAGGAGGCAAGTTCAGATCGATACGGAGAGTAATGTTCGCTCGCGAGCGTCACCAGGTCAAGTTGGTCTTCGTTCGCAGGGGGGCGAGTACCACCACACCACCCGGACGATTGACCTGCACGCATTGGTAGCGTACAACGCGGGCCCGGCGGACACCCTGCCGTGCGGCTTGTAGCAGCGGCACTGGCGTGGATCTTCCCGTCGCGGAACACCCGTCCTCCCCAGTCGGCGACCGCCGTCGGGAGAGGACCCGAAACCATCCTTTAAGGACCCGTCCAGTGAGGCGGGGAAGGAGGTCCACCGTGGCGTCACGCCACAAGGCGGGCGCGGCGGACCCGGCCGAGGAGCGCGAGCTCCTGTCGGCCGGTGACGTTGCGCGCACGATAGCCAGGATCGCGCACCAGATCATCGAGAAGACCGCTCTGGACACCGGCGGCAGCGACATCATCCTGCTCGGCATCCCGAAGCGGGGCGCCCCGCTGGCCGACCGGCTGGCCGCCAAGATCAGCGACTTCAGCGGTGTGACGGTGCCCACCGGCACCCTCGACATCACCCTCTACCGCGACGACCTGCGCAAACGACCCAACCGTCCACTCGAGCCGAGCAGCCTGCCCGCCGACGGCATCGACGACGCGCTGGTCGTGCTCGTCGACGACGTCCTCTACTCCGGCCGCACGGTGCGCGCCGCCCTCGACGCCCTGCGCGACCAGGGCCGCCCGCGCGCGGTGCAGCTGGCCGTGCTGGTCGACCGGGGCCACCGGGAGCTGCCGATCCGCGCCGACTACGTCGGCAAGAACGTGCCGACCTCCCGCAGCGAGGACGTCGCCGTGCGGCTCACCGAGGTCGACGAGGCCGACGCGGTGGTCCTGCGCCGCAGCGGGGAGGAGTCCTGATGCGCCACCTGCTGTCCACCGAGGGGCTCGACGCGGCCACCGCGACCGCCGTGCTCGACACCGCGGGCACCCTCAAGCAGACCCTGCTCGGCCGGGAGGTCCGCAAGCTGCCGACGCTGCGCGGGCGGACCGTGGTCACGATGTTCTACGAGAACTCCACCCGGACCCGGGTGTCCTTCGAGGTCGCGGGCAAGTGGATGAGCGCCGACGTGATCAACGTGTCGGCGGGCGGCTCGTCGGTCGGCAAGGGCGAGTCGCTGCGCGACACCGCGCTGACGCTGTCGGCGGCGGGCGCGGACTGCGTGATCGTCCGCCACCCGGCCTCCGGTGCCGCGCACCGGCTGGCGGGCTGGCTGGAGCCGACCGGCACCCAGGTCGTCAACGCCGGTGACGGCATGCACGAGCACCCGACGCAGGCGCTGCTGGACGCCGCGACCCTGCGCGAGCGGCTGGGCGAGCTGGCGGGCAGGCGCATCGCGATCGTCGGCGACCTGCTGCACAGCCGGGTCGCGCGCTCCAACGTGCACCTGCTGCGCACGCTCGGCGCGCAGGTCGTGCTGGTCGCGCCGCCGACGCTGGTCCCCACCGGCGTCGAGCACTGGGGTGCCGAGGTCCGCCACGAGCTCGATCCGGAACTGCCCGGGCTCGACGCGGTCATGCTGCTGCGAGTGCAGGCCGAGCGGATGCACGGCGGGTTCTTCCCGTCGGCGCGCGAGTACTCGATCGCCTACGGCCTGAACGAGGCCAGGCTCGCCAGGCTGCCCGAGCACGCCGTGGTGCTGCACCCCGGACCGATGCTGCGCGGCATGGAGATCGCCCCCGCGGTGGCCGACTCCCCGCGGGCGGCCATCACCGAGCAGGTCCGCAACGGCGTGCACGTGCGGATGGCCGTGCTCTACCACCTGTTGGCCGGAGAGGAGATCGGCGCATGAGCAGGCTGTGTCAACTTGAGTTCTGCTCAACCGCACCTCAGGGGACCGTGACGCAACCCAGTCACAGGAAACCGCGAAACGTGAGATTGATGCTGGATGCAACCACCACTGTGAATCGCGGAGAGGCGGGACGGGCATGAGCCGGGTGCTGCTGAAGGATGTTCGTCCCTACGGCGAGGGTGAGCCGGTCGACCTGCTGGTCGACGGCGGGGTGATCGCCGAGATCGGCGCGGACCTGCGGGTCGACGCCGACGAGATCGTGCACGCGGGCGGCGCGGTCGCGCTGCCCGGCTTCGTGGACCTGCACACCCACCTGCGCGAGCCGGGACGCGAGGACACCGAGACGATCGAGACCGGTTCGGTGGCCGCGGCGCTGGGCGGCTACACCGCGGTCTACGCCATGGCCAACACCGACCCGGTCGCCGACAACGCGGTGGTCGTGGAGCACGTGTGGCGGCGGGGCCGCGAGGTCGGCCTGGTCGACGTGCACCCGGTGGGCGCGGTCACCGTCGGCCTGGCCGGCGAGAAGCTGGCCGAGCTCGGCACGATGGCGCGCTCGTCGGCAGGGGTGCGGCTGTTCTCCGACGACGGCCACTGCGTGCACGACCCGCTGATCATGCGGCGGGCGCTGGAGTACACCAGGGCGCTGGGCGGTGTCGTCGCCCAGCACGCCGAGGAGCCGAGGCTGACCTCCGGCGCGCAGGCCCACGAGGGCGCCAACGCCGCGAGGCTCGGCCTGGCGGGCTGGCCCGCCCCGGCCGAGGAGGCCATCGTGGCCCGCGACTGCCTGCTGTCCGGGCACACCGGCGGCACGCTGCACGTCTGCCACGTCTCCACCGCGGGCACCGCCGAGATCCTGCGCTGGTGGAAGTCGCAGGAGCGCCCGGGCCGGGTGTCGGCCGAGGTCACGCCGCACCACCTGCTGCTGACCGACGACCTGCTCACCGGCTACGACCCGCTCTACAAGGTCAACCCGCCGCTGCGCACCGACGACGACGTGCGCGCGCTGCGGCAGGCGCTGGCCGACGGCACCGTGGACTGCGTGGCCACCGACCACGCCCCGCACGCCGACCAGGACAAGACCTGCGAGTGGTCGGCGGCCCGGCCGGGCATGCTGGGACTGCAGACCGCGCTCGGCGTCGTGGTCGCCACGATGGTCGAGACCGGGCTGCTCGACTGGCGCGGCGTGGCCCGGGTGATGAGTGAGCGGCCTGCCGAGATCGCGGGGCTGGCCGACCAGGGACGTCCGGTCGCCGCGGGCGAGCCGGCCAACCTGGTGCTGGTCGACGGCGGTGCGCGCTGGACCGTGCGCGGTGCCGAGCTGGCCAGCATCGCCGAGAACTCGCCGTACGAGGGCATGGAGCTGCCCGGGCGGGTCGTCGCCACGATGCTGCGCGGGACGATCACGGCGGTCGAGGGCAAGGTGAGGCGCTGATGGAGCTGGAGCGCTTGCTGTGGGTGCTGGGGATGCTGGCGCTGGCGGCGCTGGTGTTCTTCGGGATGCGCCGGGGCTGGGTGAACCGGGCGCGGCGGCAGGCCGCGGAGTTGCCCGGCTTCCCGGAGGCGCCGGAAGACGCCGGGGCGGAACTGATCGCGGCCGCGACCGGCATGTACGTCGGCACCACGACGGCCGGTGACTGGCAGGACCGCATCGCCGTCGGCGATGTCGGGCACCGCGCGAACGGCACCGCACACCTGCACCGGTCGGGGCTGCGGATCGACCGCGACGGCGCGAGTCCGCTGTGGATCCCCGCCGGGTCGGTCCAGGACGCCCGCGTGGATCACAAGCTGGCGAACAAGGTCGTGCCCGGAGCGGGGCTGCTGGTGGTGACCTGGCGGCTGGGGGAGCAGTCGCTGGACACCGGGTTCCGCTGCGACGACAAGGAAGTGCACAACGAGTGGGTCGAGGCAGTGCGGGCACTGGCCACCCCGGAGGAGACCGCGAGTCCGCGGCAGGAGGAGCAACTATGACCGCGCACACGCCTGCGGCGCTGGTACTGGAGGACGGTCGGATCTTCCGGGGAGACGCCTACGGCGCCGAGGGGAGCACCCTGGGCGAGGTGGTGTTCTCCACCGGCATGACCGGCTACCAGGAGACGCTGACCGACCCGTCGTACCACCGCCAGATCGTGGTGCAGACCGCGCCGCAGATCGGCAACACCGGCTGGAACGACGAGGACGACGAGTCGGCCCGCATCTGGGTCGCCGGGTACGCGGTGCGCGACCCTGCCCGGGTGCCGTCGAACTGGCGCTCGCTGCGCCCGCTGGACGAGGAGCTGCGGCGGCAGGGCATCGTCGGCATCTCCGGTCTGGACACCCGCACCGTGACCCGGCACGTCCGCGAGCACGGCGCGATGCGCGGCGGGATCTTCTCCGGCCACGACCTGCGCTCCGACGAGGAGATGGTCGAGAAGGTCGTCGCCAGCGCCGGGATGGTCGGCGCCGACCTGGCCGGTGACGTCACCACCGCCGAGCCCTACGTGGTCCCGGCGGTCGGGGAGAAGCGGTTCACCGTCGCCGCGCTGGACCTGGGCATCAAGTCCAACACCCCGAGGATGATGGCCCAGCGCGGCATCGAGGTCCACGTGCTGCCGCTGACCTCCACGCTGGAGGAGGTGCTCTCGGTCGGGGCCGACGGGCTGTTCCTGTCCAACGGCCCCGGCGACCCGGCCACCACCGACCAGCAGGTCGAGCTGACCAGGCAGGCCCTGGACCGCAAGCTGCCGCTGTTCGGCATCTGCTTCGGCAACCAGATCCTCGGCCGCGCGCTGGGCCGGGGCACCTACAAGCTGCGCTACGGCCACCGCGGGATCAACATCCCGGTCATCGACGCCGAGACCGGCAGGGTGGCGATCACCGCGCAGAACCACGGTTTCGCCGTCGAGGGCGAGCCCGGCGAGCGCTTCGACACCGACTTCGGCCGCGCGATGGTCAGCCACCACTGCGCCAACGACGGTGCGGTGGAAGGGCTCCGGCTGCTCGACGGCCCCGCGTTCAGCGTGCAGTACCACCCCGAGGCGGCGGCGGGTCCGCACGACGCCGCCCCCCTGTTCGACCAGTTCGTAGACATGATGAGTGAGGCGCGCTGATGCCGAAGAGGACTGACATCAAACACGTTCTGGTCATCGGGTCGGGTCCGATCGTGATCGGCCAGGCGTGCGAGTTCGACTACTCCGGTACGCAGGCGTGCCGGGTGCTGCGCGAGGAGGGCATCCGGGTCAGCCTGGTCAACTCCAACCCGGCGACGATCATGACCGACCCGGAGTTCGCCGACGCGACCTACGTCGAGCCGATCACGCCGGAGTTCGTGGAGAAGGTCATCGACGCCGAGCGGCCGGACGCGCTGCTGGCCACGCTGGGTGGGCAGACGGCGCTGAACACCGCGATGGCGCTGCACGAGCGCGGCGTGCTGGAGAAGTACGGGGTCGAGCTGATCGGCGCCGACATCGACGCGATCGAGCGCGGCGAGGACCGGCAGCGGTTCAAGGACATCGTGCGCAGCATCGGCGGCGAGGTGCCGGAGAGCGCGGTGTGCAAGTCGATGGAGGAGGTCCGGTCCTTCGTCGCCGAGCACAGCCTGCCGGTGGTCATCCGGCCGAGCTTCACCATGGGTGGCCTGGGGTCCGGGATGGCCCACACCCACGAGGAGCTCGAGCGGATGGCCTCGTTCGGGCTGACCGAGTCGCCGGTGCACGAGGTGCTGATCGAGGAGAGCGTGCTCGGGTGGAAGGAGTACGAGCTCGAGCTGATGCGCGACCACGCCGACAACGTCGTGGTGATCTGCTCGATCGAGAACATCGACCCGATGGGCGTGCACACCGGTGACTCGGTGACCGTGGCCCCGGCGATGACGCTGACCGACCGCGAGTACCAGCACATGCGCAACGTCGGCATCGACGTGCTGCGCGAGGTCGGTGTGGACACCGGCGGCTGCAACATCCAGTTCGCGATCCACCCGGACACCGGTCGCATGGTCGTGATCGAGATGAACCCGCGGGTGTCGCGGTCGTCGGCGCTGGCGTCGAAGGCGACGGGCTTCCCGATCGCCAAGATCGCCGCGAAGCTGGCGATCGGCTACACGCTCGACGAGATCCGCAACGACATCACCGGCGAGACCCCGGCGAGCTTCGAGCCGACGCTGGACTACGTGGTGGTGAAGGTGCCGCGGTTCGCGTTCGAGAAGTTCCCGGGTGCCGACCCCGCGCTGACCACGACGATGAAGAGCGTCGGCGAGGCGATGGCGCTGGGCCGCAGCTTCTCGGAGGCACTGGGCAAGGCCCTGCGCTCGATGGAGACCAAGGCGGTTGGCTTCTGGACCAAGTCCGATCCCGACGGCGTCACACTCACGTCCACTCTGGACGATCTGCGCACGGCGCACGACGGCCGTCTGTACACGGTGGAGCGTGCGCTGCGGCTGGGCGCCACTGTGCAGCAGGTGCACGATGCCTCGGGGATCGACCCGTGGTTCGTCGACCAGATCGCGGCGTGGGTGGAGCTGCGCGCCGAGCTGGTGGAGGCACCGGTTCTGGACGCGGGGCTGCTGCGCCGCGCCAAGCGGGCCGGGCTGTCGGACCGCCAGATCGCCGCGCTGCGCACGGAGCTGGCCGGTGAGGACGGCGTGCGCTCGCTGCGGCACCGGCTGGGTGTGCGGCCGGTGTACAAGACGGTCGACACCTGCGCGGCGGAGTTCGCGGCGCGCACGCCGTACCACTACTCGGCCTACGAGTCGGACCCGGCGGCGGAGTCGGAGGTCACCGAGCAGCGCGACAAGCCGAAGGTGATCATCCTCGGTTCCGGGCCGAACCGGATCGGGCAGGGCATCGAGTTCGACTACTCGTGCGTGCACGCGGCGCAGGCGCTGCGCGACGCCGGGTTCGAGACGGTGATGGTCAACTGCAACCCGGAGACCGTCTCCACCGACTACGACACCTCCGACCGGCTGTACTTCGAGCCGCTGACGTTCGAGGACGTGCTGGAGGTCGTGCACTCCGAGCAGCGCTCGGGCACCGTGGCCGGGGTGATCGTGCAGCTCGGCGGGCAGACCCCGCTGGGCCTGGCGCAGCGGCTGGCCGACGCCGGGGTGCCGGTCGTGGGCACGCCGCCGGAGGCGATCCACCTGGCCGAGGAGCGCGGCGCGTTCGGCGACGTGCTGGCCGGGGCCGGGCTGCCCGCGCCGAAGTACGGCACGGCGACCTCGTTCGAGGGCGCCAAGCGCATCGCCGACGAGATCGGCTACCCGGTGCTGGTGCGCCCGTCCTACGTGCTCGGCGGCCGCGGTATGGAGATCGTCTACGACGAGCCGTCGCTGGAGAACTACATCGCCCGCGCCACCGAGGTCACCCCGGAGCACCCGGTGCTGGTGGACAACTTCCTCGACGACGCCATCGAGATCGACGTCGACGCGCTCTGCGACGGCACCGACGTCTACCTCGGCGGCGTGATGGAGCACATCGAGGAGGCCGGCATCCACTCCGGCGACTCGGCGTGCGCGCTGCCGCCGATCACGCTGGGGCGCCAGGACATCGAGAAGGTGCGCCGGTCCACCGAGGCCATCGCCAAGGGCATCGGCGTGCGCGGCCTGCTCAACGTGCAGTACGCGCTCAAGGACGACGTGCTCTACGTGCTGGAGGCCAACCCGCGCGCCTCGCGGACGGTGCCGTTCGTGTCCAAGGCGACCGCGGCGCCGCTGGCCAAGGCCGCGTCGCGGATCATGCTCGGCGCCAAGATCGCCGACCTGCGCGGCGAGGGCATGCTGCCCGCGGTCGGCGACGGCGCGGACCTGCCGATCGACGCGCCGGTGGCGGTCAAGGAGGCCGTGCTGCCGTTCCACCGGTTCCGCACGCCGGAGGGCCACGGCGTGGACTCGCTGCTCGGGCCGGAGATGAAGTCCACCGGTGAGGTCATGGGCATCGACACCTCCTTCGGGCAGGCGTTCGCCAAGTCCCAGGCCGGCGCCTACGGTTCGCTGCCGACCTCGGGCCGGGTCTTCGTCTCGGTGGCCAACAAGGACAAGCGCTCCATGGTGTTCCCGGTCAAGCGGCTGGCCGACCTCGGCTTCGAGATCCTGGCCACCAGCGGCACTTCGGAAGTGCTGCGGCGCAACGGGATTCCGTGCACCGTGGTCCGCAAGCACAACGAGGACGCCCACGGCGAGTCCGCTGGGGACGGTCGCGACGTCATCGACCTCATCAAGGCAGGCGAGGTCGACATGGTGATCAACACCCCCTACGGCAACCCGGGTCCGCGCGTCGACGGCTACGAGATCCGCACCGCCGCGGTGTCGCGCGACATCCCCTGCATCACCACGGTGCAGGGTGCCGCGGCCGCCGTGCAGGGCATCGAGGCCGCCATCCGCGGCAACATCGGTGTCCGTCCGCTGCAGGCGTTGCAGGCGGCCCTGCGGCAGGGCGGTGAGGGATGATGACCCAGGGCTTCGGGCAGCGCCTGGCCGACGCGACGGCCGCGCGCGGACCGCTGTGCGTGGGCATCGACCCGCACCCGGCGCTGCTCAGCGCCTGGGATCTGCCGGAGGACGCGAGCGGCCTCGAGCGCTTCGCGCTGACGGCGGTGGAGGCGCTGGCCGGCGAGGTCGCGGTGCTCAAGCCGCAGTCGGCGTTCTTCGAGGTCTACGGCTCGGCCGGGGTGGCGGTGCTGGAGCGCACCATCGCCGAGGCCCGGCAGGCCGGGGCGCTGGTGCTGCTCGACGTCAAGCGCGGCGACATCGGCTCGACGATGACCGCCTACGCCATGGCCTACCTCGACGAGCACTCGCCGCTGGCGGCCGACGCGATCACCGCGTCGCCCTACCTGGGCTACGGCTCGCTGGCCCCGGCCATCGGCATCGCCGAGCAGACCGGGCGCGGGGTGTTCGTGCTGGCCCGGACGTCGAACCCGGAGGGTGCCGGACTCCAGCGCTCGGTGCACGGCAGCGGTGACTCGATCGCCCAGTACATCGTGGACTCGGCGGCGGAGACCAACGCCGGCGTCGACCCGATGGGCTACGTCGGCGTCGTCGCGGGGGCCACGATCAAGCCGGGTGAGCTGGACTTCTCCAAGCTCAACGGCCCGATCCTGGCTCCGGGGCTCGGGGCGCAGGGGGCGACCGTGGCCGACCTGCGCGCGGTGTTCGGGCCTGCCCTGCCGCAGGTCCTGCCCGCCACGGCCCGCGACGTGCTGCACCACGGCCCCGACGTCGGCGGCCTGCGCTCGGCGGCGCGCCGCGTCCGCGACGAGCTGGCGCAACTGCTGCTCGCCTGACGGCACGGCATCGACCGGGGCTCCTCGTCCGCGAGGGGCCCCGGTCGGCGTTTTCGGGTCCGCTCGGCCGTCTTCAATTCACCCTGGGTGGCGGTTTGCCGGGGTGGGCCAAGCGGCTGTGCCGCTTCAAAGACCAAAGGCAGGCACTCAGGCCTGCGGCGGCTCGCCGTTGCCGGGTGCGAGCTTGCCCAGCAGCCGGCGCAGCTGTTCGCGCTCCCGTGCGGTCAGCCTGTCCAGCATTCCGGTGTCGATGGCGTCGGCGACCGGCTCGCTGGTGCGCAGCTCCGCGCGTCCCTCGTCGGTCAGCTCCAGGAGCCTGCGCCTGCGGTCGGTGTCGTCGACGGTGCGCCGCACCAGCCCCCGCTGCTCGAGGCGCAGCAGCAGCGACGCCAGCGTCGCCTTGTCGATCGCCGCGAGCTGGCCGAGCGCGGCCTGCTCGATGCCCGGCTTGCGGCTGACCGCGCTGAGCACGGCGTACTGGGGCTTGGTGAGGTGGGGCAGCCGTGCCTGCCAGTGCGCGCCGTGCTCCTGCAGCGCCCGCCGCATGAGGTGGAAGACGGGCTGGTCCAGTTCCACTTGAGGTCTCCGGCGGCTAGGGAGTGGTTCGGGAAGGCGGCTCGCGGAGCGGGTCAGAGTGCGACCTCGGACGACTTCTCGCTCCGGGGAACTCTCGGCTCAGGCGGCTGCGCCGCCCGTGGCACGAACCCTAGACGAATCGGGCGCCACGCATCGCGGGGTATCCGCACCACGACTCGATGGTAGTGTGTATACGAACGTTCGTGTACGAACTATTGGAGGGAACATGCGGGTGATCATCGGGATGACCGGTGCCACCGGCGCGCCCCTCGGAGTGCGGCTGCTGGAGGTGTTGCACCACCTGCCGGAGGTGGAGACGCATCTGGTGATGAGCAGGTGGGCGCGCACCACGATCGAGCTGGAGACCCCGCGCACCGCGCGCGAGGTCGCCGCGCTGGCCGACGTCGTGCACGGCTCCGGCGACCAGGCGGCCACCATCTCCTCCGGCTCGTTCCGCACCGACGGCATGATCATCGCGCCGTGCAGCATGAAGACCCTGGCGGGCATCCGCGTCGGCTACGCCGACGGACTCGTGGGACGCGCCGCCGACGTGGTCCTCAAGGAGCGCCGCAAACTCGTGCTCGTACCGCGTGAAACGCCGCTGAGCGAGATCCACCTGGAGAACATGCTCGCGCTCTCGCGGATGGGCGCGGTGGTGGTGCCGCCGATGCCCGCCTTCTACAACCACCCGGAGTCCGTCGACGACGTCGTCGACCACGTCGTGGCCCGGGTGCTGGACCAGTTCGACCTGCCCGCCCCCGCGCGCCGCTGGCGCGGGCTCGCCGCGGCGCGCGGGACCACCGACTGAAGGGGTGAACCGATGGCGTACGACGATCTGCGGTCCTTCCTGACCGCGCTCGACGAGCAGGGGCAACTGCTGCACGTCGCCGAACAGGTGATGCCCGAACCCGACCTGGGTGCCGCGGCCAACGCGGCGTCCCGGCTGGGCTCCGGCGCACCCGCGCTGTACTTCGACGACATCGCCGGCTTCACCAGCGCCCGCGTCGCGCTCAACGTGCACGGGTCCTGGGCCAACCACGCGGTCGCGATGGGCATGCCCGCGACGACCTCGACCAGGGAGCAGGTCGAGGAGTTCGTCCGCCGCTGGGAGGACTTCCCGGTGCCGCCCGAGCGCCGCGCCGACCCGCCGTTCGCCGAGAACGCCCTCGAAGGCGACGAGGTGGACCTCTTCTCGGTGCTGCCGCTGTTCCGCCTCAACGACGGCGACGGCGGCTTCTACGTCGACAAGGCCGCTGTGGTCTCCCGCGACCCGCAGGCCCCGGACGACTTCGGCAAGCAGAACGTCGGCGTGTACCGGATGCAGGTCAAGGGCCGCGACAGGCTCGGCCTGCAGCCGGTGCCGATGCACGACATCGCGCTGCACCTGGACGAGGCCGAGCGGGCGGGCGAGGACCTGCCGGTGGCCATCGCCCTGGGCAACGACCCGATGATCTCGATCGTGGCGGGCACCCCGCTGGCCTACGACCAGTCGGAGTACGAGATGGCCGGTGCGCTGCGCGGCGCCCCGGCGCCCATCGCCACGGCACCGCTCACCGGTTTCGACGTGCCCTGGGGCTGCGAAGTGCTGCTGGAGGGCGTCGTCGAGGGCCGCGAGCGCGAGATCGAGGGACCGTTCGGCGAGTTCACCGGGCACTACTCCGGCGGTCGCAGCATGCCCGTTGTGCGCGTGGACCGGATCTCCTACCGGACCGACCCGGTCTTCGAGTCGCTGTACCTGGGCATGCCGTGGACCGAGGTCGACCACCTGATCGGCCCGGCCACCTGCGTGCCGCTGTACCAGCAGCTCAAGGAGGCGTTCCCGGAGGTGCGCGCGGTCAACGCGATGTACACCCACGGGCTGCTGGCGATCGTGTCGACCGCGAAGCGCTACGGCGGGTTCGCCAAGGCCGTCGGGTTGCGCACCATGACCACCCCGCACGGCCTGGGCTACTGCAAGCTCGTCATCGTGGTCGACGAGGACGTCGACCCGTTCGACCTGCCGCAGGTGATGTGGGCGCTGTCGACCAAGGTCAACCCGGCGGGGGACCTGGTGAACCTGCCCGGCATGTCGGTGCTGGAGCTCGATCCGGGATCGCAGCCGCCGGGGATTTCCAACAAGCTGGTGATCGACGCGACGACCCCGGTGGCTCCCGACGCGCGCGGCCACTACAGCCAGCCGGTCGCCGACCTGCCCGAGGCGGCGGCGTGGGTCGGGAAGCTGCAAGAGCTGATGAGCCGGAAGTGACCGCACCGCGCAAGGAGGAGGTCGCGATGATGTGTCCGCGCTGCGCGTGGCAGGAGGTGCGGCGGCTGGCGGTGTCGCCGGTCGCGGGGGTGTGGGAGGTGTTGCAGTGCGCCCGTTGCCTCTACGCCTGGCGCACCACCGAGCCTGATCGGCGGACCCGCCGCGAGTCCTATCCGCAGGCTTTCCGGATGACGCGGGCCGACATCGACGCCGCCCGCGAGCTTCCTGCGGTGCCGCCGCTGCGGGAAGGGGCCTGAGATGGACGACTCGTTGATGTGGGAGGTGCGGGCGGTCCCGGATCGGATGCCCGAGCTTCTCGACTGGGTCGACCGGACCGCGCTGCCGCTGCTGCGGAACGCGAGCGCAGCCGATGTCTACCGGTCCACAGAGGACAGGGTGGTCGTCGTCGCCCACTTCCCCGGTGAGCCGGTCTTCCTGCCGGATCCTCCGCGGGAACTGATCGCGAGACCGGCCCACCAGTGGACTTTCGAGCGGATTCGCCGGGTGAACGGCTGACCGCGTCTGGTTTCCCCCTCGCCGCAACGCGGTGTAGGCGGCGATTTCCCCGGGTACCTCTGGATCACCGCGGCGGAAGGGAAAACCGGATGACTCCGAAGGTTCCGCGGCGCTCACCACCGGCGCGCGCACGGCTTCGTCCACTCGTGCTGGTCCTCGCGCCGGAGCGCGGCGGACTTCGCGCACACCTTCACCCCCGAGGCATGGCTTGACGGCCGTGCCGAACACCACTGCGCCCTCGTGCCCTTCAGCGTGGGTCCGGGCCGCTGCCCCGGCGAGAACCTTGTACTGCTGGTGACCAGCACACTGCTCGCGGTGCTGATGCGCGACGCGGAGTTCGAGCGCGGCAAGGGGCCGGCCCTGGGCCCGCAGGGCCGGCTACCCGCCACCTTCGACAACTTCCACACCACCCTGCGCCTTGCCCGCTGACGAGTTTCACCACCTGTGAAGCGGAAAAGTCGTTTCCGGCTGCCCAGCCGTGCGGTGCGCGAACGTCCGCCTTCCCCGCGCTGCCGATACCGCCGAGTAGGTCCTCGTTTATGGTCGTGGCGAGGAACCGTACGGAGGGCCGATGGTGGAAGGCGTGCTCGGCGGGCGCTACCGGTTGGGCGCCTGCCTCGGCGGCGGCGGTATGGCCGATGTCTACCGGGCGATGGACACCCGCCTGGAACGGCTGGTCGCGGTGAAGGTCTTCCGGTCGGGCACCGACGAGACCGGCCGCTCGCGGTTCGAGGAGGAGGCGCGGCTGCTGGCCGGGCTCAGCCATCCCGGCCTGGTGCCCGTCTTCGACTACAGCGCGGGCGGCGACGAGCTCTACCTGGTCATGCAGCTGGTTGAGGGGCAGACGCTGGCCGACATCGTGGAGTCGGGTCCGCTGACGCCCGCGCAGGTCGCCGACCTCGGGCACCGGCTGGCCGACGTGCTCGCGTACGTGCACGCCAACGGCATCGTGCACCGCGACGTCAAACCGTCGAACGTGCTGGTCGCGCGGGACGGCCGGGTCTACCTCGCCGACTTCGGCATCTCCCGGCTGATCGACGCCGTCGGCCGCATGACCAGCTCCGGGGCGATCATGGGCACCGCCACCTACATGGCGCCGGAACAGGTGCGAGGCAGCGGCGTCGGCCACCCGGTCGACGTCTACGCGCTCGGCCTGGTGCTCCTGGAATGCGTGACGGGCCGCACCGAATACCCCGGTACCGGGCCCGAATCCGCACTCGCGCGGTTGACGCGCTCACCCTTCGTGCCCGACTCGCTGCCGGAACCGCTGCGCGGCATCCTGCGGGCGATGACCGCCACCGCACCGCACGAACGGCCGTCGGCCGAGCGGTGCGCGGACCTGCTCAGCGGTGAGGCGACCGACCTGATCCCGGCCGTGCCCACAGAGACGCCCCGCCCGCCGACCAGGCAGATCGCCGCCGATGAGCTCGTGCAGGAACCGGCACCCGCTCCGGAGCCGAAGCGGCGCCGGTGGCAGTGGCCGCTCGCCGGTGTCGGCGCGGTGGCCGTCGTGGTCGCGCTGCTCCTGCTGCTCCAGCAGCCGCCGGAACCAGCGCCCGGACCGACGCTGCCACCGGCCTCCGGGCCACCCGGGGTCGCGCGCCTGCCGGAAGACCTCGCCAACCTCGAAAGCCTGGTGCGGCAATGAAACGCTTCCTGCTCCCGATCGTCCCGCCTGTTCTCGCGCTGCTCGCGGCTTGCGGGAGCGAGCAGCAACCGGCGGTGGACCCGCAGGTGCGCCAGCAGTTGATCGCCGGAGTGGAGTCGGTGAAGGCTGCGGCCACGCGCCACGACCGCCCCGCCGCCGAGGCCGCCCTCGCCGACCTCACCCGCAGCATCGCCGCCGCGCAGGCCCAGGGGCGGATGGACCCCGCCAACGCGGGGACCGTCCTCGAGGCGGCGGACCGGGTCGCCGAGGACGTGCGCACCATGGATCCGCCCGCACCGCCGCCTCCCGTCACGGTGACGGTTCCCACTCCCGCGCCGCAGGAGAACATGGACGAGGAGCAGCAGGAACAAGAGGAGGAGAAGCAGAAGGACAAGCAGGACTGGCTGGAAGAACTGCGCAAGCGCATCGAGGAACAGCGCAAGCAGCGCATGGAGGAGCGCGAGAAGACCGGCCAGTGAGGCCGCAACCCGGCGCGTGTCGTGGTTGCCGGGCCGCGTGGGTTCGGCGCGGTCGAGCCGCCCCGTCTACCTGTCTGCCAGCCAGGCGTCGATCTCGGCGAAGAACTTCTCCCGCGCGGGCGGTCCCGACAACGCCAGGTCGTGCAGCCCGTCCTGGATCGCCACCGTCGTGACGTCCGGTCCGATCTTCGGCGCCCACCGCGCGATCTGCTCCACGTCCAGCACGGTGTCGGCGGTCATCGCCGCGGGCTCCCATTGCTTGCGGTGCAGCAGGCTGCGCGCCGAGTGCAGCACGAGCACGGGTGCGCTCACCGACAGCCCGCGCTGGACCCGGGCGTGGCCGCGCCGCACCGCGCTGATCCACGCCGAACGGATCGGGAAGGCCTCGACCGGCTTCCAGTCCAAGCGGTAATCCCACTCCCCGTGATGCTCCCGGAGCAGGCAGTGAGCGTAGGTAGGTGCCACCCCGCGCCGCACCACCGACTTCGGCAGCACGCGCCGCAGCACGTGGTTCACGGTGGTCGTCACGGTGCGGTGGAACCACGACTCCGACAGGTCCAGCCACGGGCTGTTGAGCACCAGCGCATCCACCGCGCCGGGGCGGGCATCGGCCCACAACGCCGTGATCAGGCCGCCGGTGGAGTGGCCGAGCACCACCAGGCGGGAGTGTCCGGCCTCCCTGATGACCTCGGCGGCGGCGTCGAGCTCCTCGAAGTGCTCGGACAGGTCCGTGACGTAGTTCGGCAACATTCCCGGCCGCATCGACCGTCCGTAGCCGCGCAGATCCAGCGCGTAGAAGTCGTACCCGCGCTCGACGAAGTGCGTGGCCAGGTGGTCCTGGAAGAAGTAGTCGCAGAAGCCGTGCACGTACAGCACGGCACCCCGCTCGGCGGACTCCGTGTCCCGCTCGGCCGGCTCCGCTGCTCGGTGCACCAACGTCGCGACGGCCTCACCGCCACCACGCACCGGAAACGTCAGCGTCCTGGACCGATACGGCTCACCGAGAATGTCTGCTTCCACGCGCATAGTTTGATCGGTGAGCCCGCCGGCCGCGACACCCGGGGCGCCGCGCTTCTTCCCCGCGGCCGACTGGGCGAGCGCACTGCCCGCAATTCGCTCAGCCGCGTCTCCGTCCGGCTGCCGTACCTGCCGGAACACCCCTGCGACACACTTCACGCCCACTGGGCGGAAACCACCCGGATGTCGTATTGGCTTCCTTTTCCAAACCCATGCCTGGACGTCACCGTGATGCGCTAACGTTGCCCTGCTGGTAGGTGATCAGCTGCCGTGCTCGGGCCGGTGGCATGGGTGACGAGGGGAGTCTTCGGTGGCCGGTGACGAGGGAGGCAACCAGATACCGTTGGATGCATATGACCAGCGGGAGTTGGACCGCGCGCAGGCGATGGGCGCTCTGCCGATGGCTGGTCCGGTCGCGATGGCCCAGAGTGCGGTGACCATGGCGCGCGCGGCGCGGAAGGCGAATGCCGCGGAGGCGGCGTCGGCGGGTACGACCATGCTCGTGGATCCCGACCAGGTTGACAAGCTGGCCCGGTTCTTCGATGACGAGGCCCAGGCGATCCTCGACAGGGCCATGGATCGCCAAGAGACCTTGACTCTGATTCCGCCGCCCGGCAAGGATCCGGTGAGCACCCAGGCTGCCGATACGTACGTGCAGGTGGCGACTGGGAGCGGCGACGGTTACCTGGAAAACTTTCAGAAGCTTGCCAAGGTATTCAGCGACACAGCGGCGAACCTTCGCGCGAGTGCGCAGCAGACGCGCACGAACGACCAGGATGCTGCGGGCAGCTTCAACGGAGGAAGTCTTGAAGCTTAAGGCACTCATGATCGGTTCGGTAGCAGCCAGCCTCGTGCTGGCGGGATGTGGCGGGAGCACCGAAGGCCAAACGCCGCCCGGTGGCCAAGTGCCTTCCGCGACGGCGAGCGAGGGGCAAGGTGCCCCTCGCACTGGACCGGCAAAAGCCGTGGAGATCGCTGACAAGTGTTCGGTAGTCAGCGAATCCCAGTGGAAAGCCGCGGGTGCCGATCAGAAACCGCGCGAGCGAACTTCGAACGACAAGCCAGGCTGTCAGTACCAGAAGGGAATGGCTGGAACTCCTGGCTGGGGCGCCTTCGTTGCGGTGAGCGGCGGGGCCTCGTATGCGCAAACGATCGGGGAAACGGCACGCGAACCGGTCAAGGTCGGTGACGTGGCCGGCTATCCCGTGACCGAGTTCAAGATCGGCGACGGATGTGTGCTCTATGCCGATGTCGCTGATAACGGATTCTTGATCGCGAACGTCACAAAGCTCAGTCCGGAGGATCCCGGAGCGGATCTGTGTCAGGTCGCTGAGCGGTTCACCGAGGCAGCGGTGCAGAATCTGCCGAACGCGTGAGGGGCTGAGAGATGGGCGACACACGGCAAATAGAACCATCGGATTTCCAGGGGTCCTCGCTGGACCAGATGCGGAAGTGGGTCGAGTCCGGTAAGGGTGCGCAGCCGCTCTACGACAACTCTGCCGAATGGTCGAGTGAGAAGGACTACCTGCTCTCGCTCGCGGAGAAAGTGAGCACGAAGCTCAACGAAGCGGGCGTCATCATGCAGTCCAAGTCCGGCGAGGCGATGCAGGACGCCGTCGCTCCCGTCGTGCTGTGGACCGAAGTGACTGCGGAGAACGCGCAGGCACAGTCGCAGATCATGACTGAGCAGGGCGAAGCCTTCAAGAAGGTCCACTCCTCGATCCCGGCCTCGGGTGAGGAGCAGTCCGTCCCGGACGACACCTGGATCGAAGAGGGCTGGGACAGCATGTGGAACGGCCAGACCGATGCTGAGGCGGCCAAGGCGCACAACGAGAAGCTCCGCCAGGAGGCCGTGACGGCCTTCAACAACTACGACAGCGCCTCGCAGAGCACTGTCGGTGCCAGCGCCGTGTTCACCCCGCCGCCGCCCGGTGGCATGGAGACCACGGTGTCCGGTGGCCAGCACACCGGCGTCGGAGGCATGACGCCCGCGCCGGGTGGCGGCACCGGTGGCGGAGTGCCCGCCGGTTCGGGCAGTGCCGGTTACAGCGGTGGTTCCGGCGGCTTCGGTTCCGGTGGTTCCGGCTCCGGCGGTTCTGGCGGTTCCGGTGGTGGCTACACGCCGCCGTCGACCACGACGCCGAACTGGGACGGCAGCACGCGCGGTCCTGGTGACAGCGGCTGGCGTCCTGGTCCCCAGGGCCCGAACAACCCGTACGGTCCCAACACCGGGATCATCCCCCCGGGCGGCGGCCAGGGCCCGAACCAGGGTGGCGGTACCGGTCGCGGTGGTTCCGGCGGAGGCCGTGGCCCCGGCGTCGGTGCCGGTGGTCGCTCCGGCGGCGGTGTCGGCGCAGGTGGCGGGCGCGGCGCGCTCGGACCGGGCGGGCAGTCCGGCGTCGGAGCCGGCGGCCGTGCCGGTGTCGGCGGCGGAGTTCCCGGCGCCGGAGGTGCCGGTGGCGCGGGCGGCCGCGGTGGCGCCGGTGCCATGGGCGGCGCGGGAGCGCGCGGCCGTGGCCAGGAGGGCGAGGAGGACCTCGAGCACGAGACCCCCGACTACCTCAAGGGCGACCACGGCTTCTTCGACGACGAGCTGCCGAAGGTGGCCCCTCCGGTCTTCGGTGACTGGAACCAGAAGTAAGCCCTAACAGAACAGGAATCGCGGGCGGCGCCGGGCAACGAGGGTGCCGCCCGCGCAAGGCTGGGGAGCAGTCGTGAAGATCGAGTTGTCGAAGCAGGCGTTCTACGAGGCGTGGAAGCACTTCAAGCTCGGCACCAAGCCGATCGTGCTGAACGTGCTCTCGGAAGGCGTCCTGCAGTCCGAGCGCCGCGCGGCCGAGCAGCGCGCCTGGGACGAGCTTCGCGGTCTCGGTTTCGGTGACCGGGACCGCGAAGACGACATCTACGGCCTGTTTCTGCCCTTGCACCGCTACGAGCGGGCGTTCGACGTGACCTTCCGCCGGCTCGTGGACGGCGAGCAGCGCAAGCTGAGCGGCATGGTCGCCGCCGTCCGGGCCAACGCCACGCTGGCCGTGCAGACCGAGGACCGCGTGCAGTTGCAGGCATTGCCCACCGACTCGATGGTGCGGGCGTTGCTGAGCGTCCTGCCCGATCTCAAGGCCGGGCCGGGGCGCGCGGTGTCGCTGCGCAGCGCGCAGATGGAGAAGGCCGCGAAGGAGGCGGGCAAGTCCGACCTGGCGATGGCCGAGGGCCTGGCCCGCAACGGCGTCCGCCGCGACGACGCCCGCGCCCTCATCGACATGGCCGGCGGAAAGCGCACGTCGTTCGCGCAGTTCGGCGCCGCCGTCATGGACGGCCACGGCAAGCGGGCCAGGGGTGCCGTCGTCACGAACTGCTTCGCCAACGCCAAGGGCTGGTACTTCATGGAGGAGAGCCGGCGCAGCGGCGAACCGTGGACGACGATCGCCCCGATCGACAAGGCCAAGCTCGCCCCGCGCGTCCAGGACCTGCTGAAGTCCATTCCGCGCGACTGAGCGGCGCGCGCTCGACGCCCACCGGGCGGCTGACGGGGACACCCGGCGGCCGCCCGGTTTCGCATGTCGGCCCACCTGGGACGAACCAGAGGAGCGGCGGTTCTACGACGCCGCTGAGGCGGCTGTGCGCACGAGATGGGCGGACAGACGCGGCGCGCCTTCCTGAGGAACAGGACCGGGCTTCAACGGGCATCTCGGAGCCGTCAGAACGGCTGAGAGAGCCGCTACAACGCGCATAGCGACGGTTTCGTGCCTGCCCCGCTGGTAGAAGACCCGCCGGGCACGGCCACAGCCCGCAGCAACCCCGCAACACGCGGCAGGGCCGACCCGGTAACAGCGGCTCCGAATGGTGCGGGTGTGGAAAGCCATTCGGCCTATCCGGCCCGCCATCCGAGGTAGCAACGGTCACTGCGAAAGAGATGCACGTCAAACCCAGGCGGGTACGCCCGCGCAAGGTCGTCCGCCCCGCAAGCTGGCGTGATTCTGCCGTGCGGCGGCCCTGCCGGTGCCGCCGTGGCCGCGTCGCGCCACACCCGCGGCGCCGTTCGGCGAGACCGTTGCTCCGAGTGGAGTACATCACCGGAGGTCACCGGCGCTACGCGCGGTGACGCGCTCCGTCGCAGTCGAGTGCCGCCCCGCGGGGCGCCCAGCCGCCCGGTTACCGACCGGTAGGAGGGCGCTCCAAGGGCTCTGAACCGATGCCCGCGGCCCGGTGAACCGGCGCCTGCGGCGCCCCAGGACGGAGGTCTTCGTCACTCGTCCGCATGCGCTCCGCGGAGCCCGAGCTGACCTGCGATGACACCCCCAGCGTCGCTCAACTGCCCGGAAATCGGACACATCGGAACAGTTTTGGCTGAGATTAGTGCACTTCAGCGGCTTTGTTGGTAGTACTTGCAGCGGCCCCGTGCTCGTGCGTGCCGTGTACGAGCGGTCCTGGAGGGCCAGGCGGCGGAACCCCCGGTGAACCTCGCTCGCAAAAGTCGGACCCGCGTGGAACCCGGCAGGGCAGGCTCGGTACCGTCGCCGCACCGATCAAGAGAAACCCCACATCACGGAGGACATGGTGGCCCTTCCCCAGCTGACCGAGGAGCAGCGGGCAGCAGCTTTGGAAAAGGCGGCTGCCGCCCGTCGCGCCCGAGCTGAGCTCAAGGAGCGCCTCAAGCGAGGCGGAACCAGCCTGGCCCAGGTCCTGCAGGACGCCGACGAGAACGAGGTCTTGGGCAAGATGAAGGTCTCCGCCCTTCTCGAGGCCCTGCCCGGCGTCGGCAAGGTGCGCGCTCAGCAGATCATGGAGCGGCTGGAGATCGCCAACAGCCGTCGGCTGCGTGGCCTCGGTGAGCGGCAGCGCAAGGCGCTGCTCGCCGAGTTCAGCGGCGAGTGATCGACGCGAAAACCGGCGTTGAGCCGGGGCCCACCCGCCAGGGTCGGCCTCGGCTCACCGTCGTTTCCGGGCCTTCCGGCGTCGGCAAGTCCAGCGTGCTGAACGAGCTGCGCAGGCAGGCACCCGAGGTGTTCTTCAGCGTCTCGGCCACCACCAGACCGCCCCGGGAGGGTGAGGTCGACGGGGTGCACTACCACTTCGTCGACACCGCGGAGTTCGAGCGGATGGTGGCCGCGGGCGAGATGCTCGAGCACGCCCGCTACGCGGGCAACCTCTACGGGACCCCGCGCAGGCCGGTCGAGGCCGCGCTGACCGCGGGCCGGGCGGCGGTGCTGGAGATCGAGCTGCAGGGCGCCCGCCAGGTGCGTCGGGCAATGCCCGAGGCGCAGCTGGTGATGCTGCTGCCGCCGTCGTGGGAGGTGCTGGTGGAGCGGCTGACCGGCCGCGGCACCGAGGACCCCGAGGTGGTGCGCAAGCGCCTGGAGACCGCGCGCGAGGAGCTCGCCGCCGAGTCGGAGTTCGACGCGACCGTGGTCAACGCCGACGTGCGGTCGGCGACCAGCGAATTGATAGGATTGGTGGTCGGCCGCCAACGGTGAGACCGTTCGACGCGGACCGGGGCGACCCGGTTCGCGCCGACGCGCAGCCGGACGGGGGCGGTCGGACGGCTGCCGCCGAGCGGACCAAGCCCAGCGAGCCCGGCCCGCCAGGACCGGCCCCTGCCGGGCCTGGAGCCGGTCGGCACGGCCGGACGCCCGCAGCGCCCGTCGGCGCACAAGCCCGGCACCGGCACCGGTGCCCGTTCATTCACGAGGAGCAGGAGCCACTCACGTGAGCACCCCCAACGCTCTGGCTGCGCTCAACAGCAGCCCGTCGCTCAACGCCCCGGAGGGCATCACCAACCCGCCGATCGACGACCTGCTCGAGCAGGTCAGCTCGAAGTACGCGCTGGTGATCTACTCCGCCAAGCGCGCGCGGCAGATCAACGACTACTACGCGCAGCTCGGCGAGGGCCTGCTGGAGTACGTCGGCCCGCTGGTCGAGCCGGGCCCGCGGGAGAAGCCGCTGTCGATCGCGCTTCGCGAGATCCACGCCGGCGTGCTCGAGCACACCGAAGGCGAATGACGACCCCGCGCGCCGAGGACCGCCCGCCGCGGGTGGTCCTCGGCGTCGGTGGCGGCATCGCCGCCTACAAGGCGTGCGAGGTGCTGCGCAGGCTCACCGAGTCCGGGCACCACGTGCGCGTGGTCCCGACCGAGGCGGCGTTGCGCTTCGTCGGCGCCGCCACCTTCGAGGCGCTGTCCGGGCAGCCCGTGCAGACCGGCGTCTTCACCGACGTCGAGCAGGTGCCGCACGTCCGGCTCGGCCAGGAGGCCGACCTGGTCGTGGTCGCCCCGGCGACCGCCGACCTCATGGCCCGCGCCGCCCACGGCATGGCCGACGACCTGCTGACCTCGACGCTGCTCACCGCCCGGTGCCCGGTGCTGCTGGTGCCCGCGATGCACACCGAGATGTGGGAGCACGCCGCGACGCGCGACAACGTCGCCCTGCTGCGCAGCCGGGGCGTCGTGGTGGCCGAGCCCGACAGCGGGCGGCTCACCGGCGCCGACACCGGCAAGGGCCGGCTGCCCGACCCGGCCGAGATCGTCGACCTGGCCCGGCTCCTGCTTGCCGAACCCGCCGCGCTGCCCCACGACCTGGCGGGCCGCCGCGTCGTGGTCTCCGCGGGTGGCAACCGGGAGCCGCTCGACCCGGTGCGCTACCTGGGCAATCGCTCGTCCGGGCGCCAGGGCTACGCGCTGGCCCGGGTCGCCGCGCACCGCGGCGCCGACGTCACGCTGGTGGCGGCTCACACCGCCGACCTGGTGGCACCCGCCGGGGTGCGGGTGGTCAGGGCGGGCACGGCCGAGGAGATGCGCGCCGCGATGCTGGCCGAGTCCGACGGTGCCGACGCGGTGGTGATGGCCGCCGCGGTCGCCGACTTCCGGCCGGTGTCGCTGGCCGAGCACAAGATCAAGAAGGCCGACCAGGACCCGGACCCGGTCAAGCTGACCCGCAACCCCGACATCCTCGCCGAGCTGGTGCAGGCGCGCCGGGACGGGCGGCTGCGGGTGCCGGTGATCGTCGGGTTCGCCGCCGAGACCGGTGACCCCGGCACGACGGTCCTCGACTACGGTCGCGTGAAGCTCGCCCGCAAGGGCTGCGACCTGCTGGTCGTCAACGCCGTCGGCGACGGCGGTGCTTTCGAGGGCGAGGACAACGCGGGCTGGCTGCTGGCCGCCGACGGCGCCGAGAGCCCGATCCGCCACGGCTCCAAGTCGCTGCTGGCGTCCACATTGTGGGACGCGGTCAGCCTGCGGCTGGGGCGACAGTAACCTCAGGGCAAATCTCAGAGCAGTTCCCGCCGCACCGCACCGCGGCGGCGTAGTCTTCGAACCATCCAGGGAGAGTTGTGAGTCAGCAGCATGACCTGCGCGGAGCCGGCCGCAGGTTGTTCACCAGTGAGTCCGTGACCGAAGGTCACCCGGACAAGATCTGCGACGCGATCAGCGACTCGATCCTCGACGCCCTGCTCGCCCAGGACCCGCGGTCCCGCGTGGCGGTGGAGACGCTGGTCACCACCGGTCAGGTGCACGTGGCCGGTGAGGTGACCACCGAGGCCTACGCCGACATCCCGACGATCGTGCGGGACAAGATCCTGGAGATCGGCTACGACTCCTCCGCCAAGGGCTTCGACGGCAATTCCTGCGGCGTCAACATCGCCATCGGCGCCCAGTCCCCCGACATCGCCCAGGGCGTCGACACCGGCTACGAGACCCGCGTCGAGGGCGTCATCGACGAGATCGCCAAGCAGGGCGCGGGCGACCAGGGCCTGATGTTCGGCTACGCCTGCGACGACACCCCGGAGTACATGCCGCTGCCGATCGCGCTGGCGCACCGGCTGTCGCGGCGGCTGACCAAGGTCCGCAAGGACGGCGTGCTGCCGTACCTGCGCCCGGACGGCAAGACCCAGGTCACCATCGAGTACGCCGGTGACCAGGCGGTCAAGCTCGACACCGTGGTGGTCTCCAGCCAGCACGCCGCCGACATCGACCTCGACAAGATGCTCGGCGTCGACGTGCGCGAGCAGGTCGTGGGTCCGGAGATCGACGGCCTGGACATCGACACCGCCGACGTCCGCCTGCTGGTCAACCCGACCGGCCGCTTCGTGGTCGGCGGCCCGATGGGCGACGCCGGCCTGACCGGCCGCAAGATCATCGTCGACACCTACGGCGGCATGGCCCGCCACGGCGGTGGCGCCTTCTCCGGCAAGGACCCGTCCAAGGTGGACCGCTCGGCGGCCTACGCGACCCGCTGGGTGGCCAAGAACGCGGTCGCCGCCGGTCTGGCCAGCCGCATCGAGGTGCAGGTCGCCTACGCCATCGGCGCGGCGGCCCCGGTCGGCCTGTTCGTGGAGACCTTCGGCACCGAGAACGTCGACCCGGCACGCATCCAGTCGGCGATCAACGAGGTCTTCGACCTGCGCCCGGCCGCGATCATCCGCGACCTGGACCTGCTGCGTCCGATCTACGGGCCGACGGCCGCCTACGGCCACTTCGGGCGCCCGGACCTGGACCTGCCGTGGGAGCGCACCGACCGCGCCGAGGCGCTGAAGTCGGCCGCCAACGCCTGAGCCTTTCCAGACGCCGATCGCGGGCGGGTGGTACCGGGAGACCGGTCGCCACCCGCCCGCTGTCGTTCTGGGGGGAGCCGTCAGGCGGTGCCCATGGTCTGGGCGATCCAGTCGGCGTGCGCGACGACGCTGGTGTAGCCGGCCCAGCCGCTGCCCGCGGGCTGGTGGCCGATGGCGCAGACGCCGCCCTGCACGATCCGGCCGGTCGCCGGGCTCTTGACCAGCACCGGACCGCCCGAGTCGCCGCCTGCGACGCTGCCGTCGGTGTCGGTGCACAGCACCGGGGTGCTGAGGTTGTCCAGCTCGCAGGTGGCGTCGCTGACGGTGCCGTCGGCGTACTTGAGGTTCTCCGGCAGCGGGCCCGACCAGTCCGGCTTCTCCGAGCCCCAGCCCATCACGGTGGCGGCCTGGCCGTCGGCCAGGTCCTCGGCGGTGGCCAGCGGCGAGTACTCGGTCTGCACCTCCCGGTCGAGCTTGAGCAGCGCGATGTCGCTGGTGGGCCAGTTGTAGTCGGGGTGGATGAAGACTTCCGACACCTGCGCCTCGGTGCCGCCGCTGCTGCGTTGCAGCGAGCCGATGCGCACCGAGAAGTCGCCGCCGCCGTCGACGCAGTGCGCGGCGGTGATCACCCAGGTGCTGGCCACGATGGACGAGGTGCAGGTGAACGAACCGCCGTTGTGCAGCGCTGAGATCCACGGCGTCTCGGTCTGCACCTCACCGCCGCCCACGATGTAGGTGCCGGGCTCGTCGGCACCGGCCGTCGCGGTGGTGGCCAGCGCCGTGGCGCAGGCCATCGCCGCCACGCCCAGCACCGCCGCGGATTTCCGCCAGGTTCCCATGGTCATTCCCCTCCGGAAGAGCAGCGATCGCCGCGCGGAGAAAGCGCGGAATGGCAAGAATGATGACTTCGGGGGCTGCCGGTCCCACACCGCCGAACGGCCGCTGCGGATAATGGCGATTAATTGGGAAACAATTGGGAAAGCAATTCCGCGGGACGCATTGTTCGGCGAACGGAGCAATTCGCCGACCGGCTCGGCGGAGTCCGGGTTAGGCTGTGCTGGTGGAACCGCTCCTGGTGGAGCGCACCTTCACCCCGTACGGGCCGTCGCACTGGGTGCTGATGGGCCTGATCGTCGTGGGCTCGGTGGTGCTGGCGGTGCTGGGCCGCGGCTGGGGCGCGGTCGCGTCCCGGCGGTTCGCTCGCGGGTTCGCGCTGGTGATGCTGGCCTTCCTGGTCCCGATGCTGGTCTACCGGCAGCTGCCGTCGCAGTGGGACGTGGAGGTGTCGCTGCCGCTGCACCTGTGCGACCTGGCGTGGATGACCGCGGCCTACGCGCTGTGGACGCGCAGCCAGTGGGCCTACGCGCTGACCTACTACTGGGGTCTCACGCTGACCCCGCAGGCCATGATCACCCCGGCGCTGGACGCCCCCGACTTCCCGCATCTGGATTTCATCGACTTCTGGGCGCAGCACCTGGTGGTGGTGTGGGCTGCGGCATTCCTCACCTGGGGAATGGACATGCGCCCGGACTGGCGCGACTACTGGCGGTCGGTGGCGGTCACCTTCGCGTGGGGTGTCGCGGTTCTGGTTTTCAACGAATGGGCGGGCACCAATTACGGGTTCCTCAACAGCAAACCCGAGAACCCGTCGCTGCTGGACCTGATGGGCGGCTGGCCCTGGTACCTGGGGGTCGAGCTCGTGGTCGGGATGGCGGCCTGGGCGCTGGTGACCTGGCCGTGGACCCGGCAGCGGGTTCAGGGCATGGCGAAGCCCTGCTGACGCCACGCCTCGTAGACGGCGATGGCCGCGGAGTTGGCGAGGTTGAGCGAGCGGTTGCCGGGCAGCATCGGGATCCGCAGCGGCGTGACGTAGTCGGCTTCGAGCAGTTCCGGGGGCAGTCCGACCGACTCCGGCCCGAACATCAGCACGTCGCCGGGGCGGTAGGCCACCGTCTCGTAGGAGAGGGTGGCCGACGAGCTGAACGCGAACACCCGGTCCGGGCGCAGCGCCGTCCACGCCGCGTCCAGATCCGGGTGCACGTGCAGGGCGGCGCGGTCGTGGTAGTCCAGCCCTGCCCTGCGCAGCTTCGCGTCGTCCACCGAGAACCCCAGCGGTTCGATCAGGTGCAGGGCGGCGCCGGAACCGGCGGCCATGCGGATCGCGTTCCCGGTGTTGCCCGGGATCTCGGGGTGGTAGAAGACGACGTGGAACACGCGGGTCCTTTCAGGTTCCGGAGCTTGCCGGAATGGTAATGACCCGCCGCGACCGCCCAGCCGGGGATCACACGAGTCCGCCCGTGGCCAGCACGGTGTGCCCGGTGACCCAGTGCGAGTCCGGCCCGGCCAGCAGCGCGACGACATCGGCGATGTCGGCCGGCTCGCCGAGCCTGCCGAGCGGGATCATCGCGGCGGTGGCCTCCAGCGCCTCCGCGGGCACGGCGCCGCGCAGCAGGCCGGTGTCGGTCGGGCCGGGTGCGACGGCGTTGACGGTGATCCCGCGCGGTGCGAGCTCCTTGGCAGCGACCCGGGTGAACTGCTCGACGGCCGCCTTGCTCGCGGCGTAGACGGATTCGCCCGGCGTCGCGTAGGCGGTGCTCATGCTGGTGATGTTGACGATCCGCCCGCCCTCGCCCATCCGCCGGGCGGCGTGCTGGATCGCCAGGAAGGCGCCCCGCGCGTTGACCGCCATGACCCGGTCGTACTCGGCGGCGGTGACCTCGGCGAGCGGGCTCGCCGAGGTGATCCCGGCGTTGCCGACCAGCACGTCCAGCCCGCCCAGGTGGGCGTCGGCCTCGGTGAACAGGTGCTCCACCTGCTCGGGGGAGCCGGAGTCGGCCCGCACGGCCCAGATCTTCGCGCCGAGTCCGGTGAGTTCGGCGGTGAGCTCGTGGGCGGCCGCGTCGTCGGTGGCGTAGCTGAACACGACGTCGGCTCCGCCGGCGGTCAGCCGCCGCACCACGGCCCTGCCGATGCCCCGTGAGCCGCCGGCGACGATCGCCTTCTTCCCTGCGAATGGATTCATGGGGCGAGGTGATCCGGCATCGCGGAAGAATTCGTTCCGCGTTCCGGAGACACTGGGCGGATGCTGGAAACCTCCGCCCGGCTGCTCCGCCTGCTGGGACTGCTGCAGGGCAGGCGCGACTGGTCCGGTCCCCAACTCGCGGACCGGCTCGGGGTGTCGGCCCGCACCGTCCGCGCCGACGTGGAAAGGCTGCGCGGGCTGGGTTACCCGGTGCACGCCACTCCGGGTGCGTCCGGCGGCTACCGCCTCGGTGCCGGTGCCGCGCTCCCGCCGCTGCTGCTCGACGACGAGGAGGCCGTCGCGGTCGCCGTCGGGCTGCGCACCGCGGCCACCGGCGGAGTGAGCGGCATCGACGAGACCTCGCTGCGGGCGCTGGCCAAGCTCGAGCAGGTGCTGCCGTCGAGGCTCCGGCACCGCGTCGGTGCCATGCAGAGCTACGTGCAGCCGGTCTCCAGTGGCGGTCCGGCGGTCGACGCCGGGCTTCTGGCCACCATCGCGGCGGCCTGCCGCGACCGCGAAGGGCTGCGGTTGGACTACACCGGGCACGACGGAGTCGCGAGCGCCCGCGCGGTGCAGCCGCACCGCCTGGTCCACACCGGACGCCGCTGGTACCTGGTCGCCTGGGACACCGGGCGCGACGACTGGCGCACTTTCCGGGTCGACCGCATCCGGCTGCGCACACCCGGCGGTCCGCGCTTCGTCCCGCGCGAACCGCCGGAGGGCGGGTTCGCCGCCCACGTCGCGCGCGGCGTCGCCGCGACCCTGTGGGACTACCGGGCCCGGGTGCGGGTGCACGCTCCCGCCGATGTCGTCGCGGCGCGCGTCCCGCCGACGGCCTGGCTGGTCGAGGCGGTCGACGAACACCGCTGCGTGGTAGAGGCGGGCGCGGACTCGCCGCACCGGCTCGCGGTCTACCTCGGCGCGCTCGACCTCGACTTCGAGGTCCTCGACGCCCCGGAGCTGCGCGCCGCGACGCGCAGGCTCGCCGACCGGTACGGGCGGGCCTGACCGGTCAGGCGTCGCGACGCAGCCGCTTGGCCCGCCCTCGCAACGGGAACCGTCCGGCAAGGTGAGCTCAAGACAGGCACTGACCGGTCAGGAGTCGCGACGCAGCAGGTCCTCCTCGGTTTCGCGGCGCACCCACGGGCGCGCCGCACCGTCGCTGATCGCGACGACCGGCGGCCTGGCGACCATGTTGTAGTTCGACGCCATGCAGTGGTGGTAGGCGCCCGTGCACGGCACCACCAGCAGGTCGCCGGCGCGGACGTCGGCGGGCAGCACGGCGTCGGGCACCAGCACGTCGCCCGCCTCGCAGTGGCGGCCCACGACGGTGACCGGTGCGCCGGGCGCGGTGCTGGCGCGGCCCAGCAGCCGCACCTCGTAGCTGGCGCCGTAGAGCGCGGGTCGCGGGTTGTCGGCGAAGCCGCCGTCGACCGCGACGAAGGTGCGGGTACCGCGCTTGACGGTGACGACGCGGTACAGCGTCAGCCCGGCACGAGCCGCGATGGCGCGGCCCGGCTCCAGCGTCAGCCGCGGCACGGCCAGCCCGTGCTTGCGGCACTCGAAGGCCAGCACCCGGCCGATCCGGGCGGCGAGGCCGTGCAGGTCGAACTCCGCGTCGCCGCTGCGGTAGGCGACGGCATGCCCGCCGCCGATGTTGAGCTGCCGCGGGCACGTGCCGTGGCGCAGCGCGATCTCGGCCATGAACGCGACCAGGCGCCGCACGGCTTCCTCGTAGACGCCGACGTCGGTGATCTGCGAGCCGATGTGGCAGTGCAGGCCGGCGAGTTCGAGCCGGGGCTGCCGCCGGACGTGTTCGACCGCCTCGGCGGCGTGACCCAGCGGGAACCCGAACTTCTGGTCGTCGACGCCGGTGGTCACCGCGCGGTGAGTGTGGCCGTCGACGCCAGGGGTGACGCGGACCAGCACGTCCTGGCGGCGGGTGGCAAGCGCGCCCAGCCGGTCGATCTCGCCGAGCGAGTCGAGCACCACGCGCCCGACGCCCGCGGTAAGCGCCGCGCGCAGCTCGCGGTCCGGTTTGGCGTTGCCGTGCAACAGGATCCGGCGAGCCGGCACGCCCGCGGCCAGGGCGGTGGCGAGCTCCCCGGCGGAGCACACGTCGAGCGACAGGCCCTCGTCCGCCACCAGCGCGGCCATCTCACGGCACAGGAACGCCTTGCCCGCGTAGGCGATCTCGGCGTCGGGCAGCGCCGCCCGGTAGGCGCGGCAGCGGGCCCGGACGGTGGCGGCGTCCACGACGTAGCCGGGGGTGTCGAAGGTCTCGGCCAGGTGCGCCAGGGAGACACCACCGACGGTGATGTCGCCGTCGGGCAGCGCCGTCGTGCGGTCCGGCCAGATCCGCTCGTCCAGTCGCGTCGGCAACCAGGTCCGCAGGCTGGGGATCAGCTCGGCGAGGGTCACGGGATCTTTCCCTTCGGCTGGCGGGAAGTCTGTCCCGCCCAGACCTACTCGCGGCGGCGCCGCCGCGGCGCCGTCCGGGCGGGCTCCTGACGGCGCTCACGCCGGTTCTGACGTGCTCTTGACGTCGCGCCCGGCGGCGTCGGCGCGGTCTGGTAGAGAAGAGGCATGGCAGGCGGGGACACGCGGAAGGGGGCGAAGGCGGAGCGGACCGCGGCCCCGCACCTGCCCGTGGCGCGCGTGCTCGTCGAGGTCCCGCTGCCCGCCCACCTGGACCGCCCGTTCGACTACCTGCTGCCAGACCGGCTGGACAAGGCCGCGGTCCCCGGCTGCCGGGTCCGGGTGCGCTTCAGCGGCAAGCTCGTCGACGGTTTCCTGCTGGAGCGGCGGGAGAGCTCGGACTTCAAGGGCAACCTGCTGTGGGTCGAGCGGGTGCACTCGCCGGAGCCGGTGCTCTCGCCCGAGCTGCTGGAGCTGGCCCGCGCGGTCGCCGCCCGCTACGGCGGCATGCTCAGCGACGTGGTGCGGCTGGCGATCCCGCCCCGGCAGGCCAAGGTCGAGAAGGAGGCGCCCAGCGAACCGGTGCCCGCGCCCGCCCGGCCTTCCGGGGAGGCGTGGGGCGCCTATCAGCACGGCGGGTCCTTCTTGGACGCCGTGCACGCGGGGCGGCCCGCCCGCGCGGTGTGGCAGGCCCTGCCGGGGGAGGACTGGCCGACCCGCCTCGCCGAAGCCGCGGCGACCGCCGCCTCGGCGGGACGCGGCGCGGTGATCGTCGTGCCCGACCACCGCGACGTCCAGCGCCTGCACGCGGCCTGCGCCGAGCTGGTCGGCGGCGACGGGGTGGTCGCGCTGGTCTCCGACCTCGGTCCCGCGGAGCGCTACCGCCGGTGGCTTTCGGTGCTTCGGGGCAGGACGCGGGTGGTCGTGGGCACCCGGGCGGCGATGTTCGCGCCGGTGCGCGACCTGGGCCTGGCGGTGGTCTGGGACGACGGCGACGACCTGCACAGCTACCCGCAGGTCCCGTACCCGCACGCCCGCGACGTGCTCACCCACCGCGCGCACGCGAGCGGCGCGGCGCTGGTCGTCGGCGGCTTCGCGCGCACGGCCGAGGCCGCGTTGCTCGTGCAGTCGGGGTGGGCGCGCGAGATCGTCGCCCACCGCGACCAGGTGCGTGCCGCGGCACCCCGGGTGACCGCGATCGGCGAGGACGACACCCAGCTCGCGCGCGATCCCGCGGCCCGCGCGGCGCGACTGCCGTCGGTGGCCTTCGAGGCCGCCCGCGGCGCGTTGCGCGCCGGTGCGCCGGTGCTCGTGCAGGTCCCGCGGCGCGGTTACGTGCCCGCGCTCGCCTGCGGCGACTGCCGCGAGAGCGCCCGGTGCCGCCGCTGCGCCGGACCGCTGGCGCTGCCCGGCGGCACCGAGGACGGCGCTCCGAAACCGGCCGCTTGCCGGTGGTGCGGTGCCGCCGAAGCGGCGTTCCGCTGCCCCTCCTGCGGATCGCGGCGGCTGCGCGCGGTCGCGGTGGGCGCGGGCCGGACCGCCGAGGAGCTCGGCAGGGCGTTCAGCGGTGTCGCGGTGCGCACCTCCGGCGGGGGAGAGGTGCTGGACTCGGTGCCCGCCGGGCCCGCGCTGGTCGTCTGCACGCCCGGCGCGGAACCGGTCGCGGAGGGCGGCTACGGCGCCGCGCTGCTCCTGGACGGGCGGACGCTGCTGTCGCGTCCGGAGCTGCGCGCATCCGAGCAGGCGCTGCGGTTGTGGTTCGCGGCGGCGGGGATGGTGCGTCCGGCCAAGGACGGCGGACGGGTCGTGGTCATGGCCGACTCGTCGTTGCAACAGGTCCAGGCGCTGGTGCGCTGGGACCCCGCCTGGTTCGCCGCGCTGGAGCTGGCGGGCCGGGAGGAGCTGGGCTTCCCGCCCGCCAGGCGGGTGGCGGCGGTCGACGGCACCCCGGAGGCGATCGAGTCGCTGCTGGAGGTCGTCGAGATGCCCGCCACCGGCGAGGTGCTCGGCCCGGTGCCGATCGGCGAGGTCGACGAGGAGGGCAACTCCGAGCGCGAGCGCGTGCTCGTCCGCGTGGAACGCGCCGAGGGCAGGGCGCTGGCGACCGCCCTGCACGAGGCGCAGGCTGTGCGCGCCGCGCGCAAGGCGGCCGAGCTGCAGGTGCGGCTGGACCCGCTCGAACTGCTGTGACCGGGCGGCCTCCGCAGGGTCAGTACCGGTACGCGCGGGCCTGCGCGGCGGCGTTGGGCTGCTCGGACACCGAGCCCGGCGCGGACACCCGGTTCGGGTCACCGTCGGAGGTGTAGCGGCGGTCCGGATCCGCGGCGAGCTTGTCGAGCCACGCCGTCGAGCCGTAGGCCGCGTCCTGGCCACCAGGTCCCTGCGAGCGGACGCGCGGGATGTTGGCGGGGTCGAAGTCGGCCGACCAGGGCGACGGCGCGGGGTTCGAGCCGACCAGCATCACGCTGTCGTGGTGGTAGGTGACGCCGTCGGCGGAACCGTCGGCGGCGAGCTTCTCGTCGTCCGGGTGCACCCCGAGCGGCAGCGCCAGCGACCGCACCACCAGGCCCGGCACCGCGTCGGTGATCACCCGCTGCATGCCGGCGATCTGCTGCTGGGCCTGCGCACCGGAGACCTGGCCCAGGTTGGGGTGGTCGACGGTGTGGTTGCCGATCTCGAAACCGTTGTCGTGCAACCACTTCAGGCCGCGCGCGCCGGTCGGCTCCTCGAACGGCGGGTTGAAGACGTAGAAGGTCGCCACCGGGCGGAAGCCGGGGTGGGCCGCGGCTACTTCGAGCAGGATGTTCACCGCGGTGCCCGGCGCGGGCCGCCCCGATCCGTCCAAAGTGAACTGTGTCACCGACCCGTCGTCGAAGGTGAGCACGACGGGGTGGGTGCCGGCCGGGATGTCGAACCGGCCTGCGGCGTACTCGCTGACGGTGACCGGGACGTAGCCCTCCGCGGCCAGCCTTTCCAGCTCGGCGCGGAAGTCGGCCGGCGTCCGGTCGTAGACGCTTTCCGGCGCGTCGGTGATGCGGTGGTACATGAGCACCGGTACGTCGCCGAGTTCGTTGGCCCGAACCGATTCCGGCGCCGGAGGCGGGGGCGGGGGAGCCGGTGTTGGTGGTCGTTGTTGTTGCGGGGGCGGTGGGGTTATCGCGGCATCGTTCGCCGAACCCGTCGTGCAGGAGGTCGCGCACAGCGCGGCGATCAGGAGGGTCGCCGAGGCGACCCCGGAGCGCGGTCTTGGCCACATGACGTGCATCCCGTCGGTCAGCCTGATGGATCAAAGCGGCTTCGCCCCCGTCACCGTAGAGAGCCGAAGTCGTCATGTGGATACTCCATGTGGTTAATTGATCTTTAAGTTGTCACCTGAGAGAGTGGTACCGCAGGTCAACTTCGACCGAGCGTGAAAACCCTTGCCAGCCGTACGAATTCGCCCAAGTCGGGGAGGCGAAAGCGGTGACGGATGCTGCGCCCGAAGAGGCGTCAACGTTGCGAACCGGAGTCCGGGCCTTTCTGGCCGACATGCCGAGATGGGTAGCGGTCGCGGTCGGCACCGTGGTGGTGCTGGTGGCCGGCTACCTGCTGCTGTGGCTGGTGTCCACTGAGGACGTCGAGGTGCGGGGAATTCCCCAGCACCCGTTGCGATCCCAGGACGCCGCCGAATCGATCCGGATCCAGGCGGGTTCCGCCGACGGGGTCCGGGTGCTGATCGACGACCGCGAGGTCCCCACCGATGAACAGCGGGGGACGATCGGGTTGCGCACCGCCGCACTCGCCGACGGCCCGCACCATCTGCAGGTCGTCACCCCCTCGATGATCGGGTCGAGCACGACGACCCGTGAGTTCACAGTGGACAGCACGCCGCCGGTGCTGCGGGTCGACGACTCGCTGCGGCCGGAGTCGCCGGGCAAGCCGGTGACGGTGACCGGAAGGGCGGAGGGCGCCGACACGGTCACGGTCGCGGGCAAGCCCGCCCAGGTCGTCAACGGCGCGTTCTCCGCGGTCGTCGAGCGGCCCGACCGCGAGGTCCAGGTGGTGGCCGAGGACCGCGCGGGCAACCGGACCGAGAAGACGATGACCGTGCACATCCGCCACCCCGGCATGCGCGCCGTGCACATGACCGGCCTGGCCTGGACCAGCGCCACGCTGCGCGAGCCGGTGCTGGAGATGGCGCGGCAGGGCCGCATCGACACCGTCGAGCTCGACATCAAGGACGAGAGCGGCGAGGTCCCCTACGACTCCGCGGTGCCGATGGCCAACCAGATCGGCGCGGTCAAGGGCTACTACAACGCGCGCCAGGCCATCGACCAGCTGCACGGCATGGGCGTGCGGGTGGTCGGCAGGCTCGTGGCGTTCAAGGACCCGATCCTCGGTGAGGCGTCCTGGCGCGGTGGCCACCCGGAGCGGGTCGTGCAGACCGCGGGCGGGCAGCCGTGGACCGGCGGATACGGCGGCTACGCGTTCACCAACTTCGCCGACCCGGTGGTGCGCCAGTACAACATCGACATCGCCACCGAGGCCGCCGCGCTCGGCTTCGACGACGTCCTCTACGACTACGTCCGGCGGCCGGACGGGGCGATCGAGCAGATGCGCTTCCCCGGCCTGACGACCACGCCGGAGGCGGGCATCGCCGACTTCCTGCGCCAGACCCAGCCGGCCGTGCGCTCCCGCGGCGCGCTGCTGGGCGCGTCGGTGTTCGGGATCTCGGTGAACCGGCCGACCCAGATCGCCCAGGACATCAGGCAGATGGCCCAGTACGCCGACTACATCGCGCCGATGGTGTACCCGTCGCACTGGGGACCGGGCGAGTTCGGGGTGGACGACCCCAACACCCAGCCCTACGAGATCGTGCGCAACTCGCTGGCCGAGTTCGCCAAGGCGGTCGAGGGCACCGACGTGCAGATCATCCCGTGGCTGCAGGACTTCAGCCTCGGCGCCTCCTACGGCCCGGCCGAGGTGGCGGCCCAGATCAAGGCGGCAGGCGACGGCGGCATGCCGTCGTTCCTGCTGTGGGCGGCGAACTGCCGATACCACGACCAGGCGCTCGCCCCGGCGGGTTAGCCGTCGACCTGGGCACTTCCCCCGTGGCCGACCGCGGGGGAAGTGCCCAGGTGTGCGATCAGCGCCGGTACCTGTCCCCGGCGAAGCGCTCCAGCGCCGACCGCAGTGCCGACAGCAGTCCGGCACGCTTCGCGATGTCGGTCCCCAGCCGGAGTGCGGCTATCACGTGGCCTCCGCGGGCTTCGGCGAGGTCGTGCTCGGCGGCGCGCTTCGCCCGGTCGTTCCCGCTGAGGCGCCCGACCAAGGTGTACGAACTCCCGTTGGGAGCGGCCGCCACGCGGACGGTCTCCAGCTCGTCCCAGCTCAGCGAGAAGGACCGGTCCTTCCAGCGGAGCCATCGCCGGTCCACGACGGTCAGGCCGCCGGTGTCGACGATCAAGGTGTCGCGGCCGCCCAGATCGCCTTCGAGCGCGAACACGGCCGTGAACAAGAGCATCAACAGCAAGAATTCCTCGGCGCTCTTCTGGATTTCCGCTGCCCACTGCTGCGCAGGCGTCTCCTCGCCGAAGAGCCATACCACCAGCAGTATCGCGACGAAGAATCCCAACGACCACAGCACTCCCTTGAGCGCGCCGGCCGCCCGGGCGCCGATCCGCATGGCGGTGGTGGTCAGGTCGAGGACCACGGGGAGGGAGTCGTCGTCGGTACTACCGGGCTCGGGAGGAGCCGGACGCGACGCGGGCACACGGGCCAGGGCGAGGGTGAGGACCAGTGACGACACCGCTGTGACGAAAGAGCCCGCGCCAGCCACCCACGACAGCGTCTCCAGGTCCGACAGGTACAGCGTCACCGCCATGGCCGCGCACGCCAGTGCGGCCGCTCCGCCCAGCCACCCGCGCACCCGCCGCACACGTGCATTCTGCCCGAGCTGAACGATTTCCCGGCTCGTTTCGGCATCATGGCTCGCAGGGGCATCACCTCGTGCTCGCCGGACGTCTGCTCCGTCCGCGCGGGCGCACCTGTTGTCTTCACCGTCGGTACTCGGCAGAGTATCCAGCGTCGTCGCTCGTTGGAGGTAACGATGGTGCTCGGGAGACAGGTCCGGCTCACGGTGGGTGTGCTGGCGACGTGCGCGCTGGTCGCGCCGGTGGCGCAGGCGGCGCCGGGCGGACCGCAGGCACCGCCCAAGCAGGCCGAGGCGGTCGGCTACGGCGGCGCGGTGTCCAGTGTCGACCCGGAAGCCACGCAGGCGGGCATCGAGGTGCTGCGACGCGGTGGCACCGCGGCCGACGCGGCGGTGGCGGTCGCGGCGGCGCTCGGGGTGACCGAGCCCTACTCCGCCGGGGTCGGCGGTGGCGGGTACTTCGTGCATTACGACGCCCAGAGCGGCAGGGTGTCCACGATCGACGGCCGGGAGACCGCGCCCGCGTCGGCGCGCGAGGACATGTTCGTCGAGGGCGGCAAGCCCATCCCGTTCGACGAGGCGGTCACCAGCGGCCTCGGCGTCGGCGTGCCGGGCACCCCGCTGACCTGGCAGAAGGCGCTCGACCGCTGGGGCCGCAAGGACCTCGGCGAGGTCCTGCGCCCCGCCGAGCGGCTGGCCCGCCGCGGCTTCGAGGTCGACGAGACCTTCCGGGCCCAGACCGAGAGCAACCAGGCGCGGTTCAGCGCCTTCCCCGCCACCCGCGACCTGTTCCTCCCCGGCGGGAAGCTGCCCGAGGTCGGCAGCACCATGCGCAACCCGGACCTCGCCGACACCTACCGCACGCTCGCCAAGGATGGCGTCGACGCCCTCTACGGCGGTGAGATCGGCGCCGACGTGGTGCGGACCGTGCGCGCTCCGCAGGTCGACCCGGCGGCGGGCCGGGTGGTGCGGCCCGGCGGCATGACCGACGAGGACCTGCGGCGCTACCGGACCGTCGAGCAGGCGCCCTCCCACCTCGAGTACCGCGGCCTGGACGTCTACGGCATGGCGCCGTCCAGCTCGGGCGGCACGACGGTCGGCGAGGCGCTGAACATGCTGGAGCGCACCGACCTCTCCGGCGTCGGCAAGACCGAGTACCTGCACCGCTTCCTGGAGTCGAGCAAGATCGGCTTCGCCGACCGCAACCGCTGGGTCGGCGACCCGGCCTTCAACGACGTCCCGACCGAGGAGCTGCTCTCCCAGGAGTTCGCCGACTCCCGCGAGTGCCTGGTCACCCCCGACGCGGTGCTGCCGACGCCGGTGGCGCCCGGCGACCCGCGGGCACCGGAGCAGGGCTGCCAGGCCCGGCCCGCAGGCGGCGCCGAGCCCTACGAGGGCCCCAACACCACGCACCTGACGGTGGCCGACGCCGGCGGGGACGTCGTCTCCTACACCCTCACCATCGAGCAGACCGGCGGCAGCGGGATCGTCGTCCCGGGCCGCGGCTTCCTGCTCAACAACGAGCTGACCGACTTCTCCTTCACCCCGAGCCAGCCCGGCCAGCCCGACCCGAACCTGCCCGGTCCCGGCAAGCGGCCCCGCAGCTCGATGAGCCCGACCATCGTGCTGCAGGACGGCAAGCCGCTGCTGGCCGTCGGCAGCCCGGGCGGTGCCACGATCATCACCACCGTGCTGCAGGTGCTCACTGGGCGCCTCGACCGCGGCGAGTCCCTTGTGGACGCCATCGCCGAGCCCCGGGCCTCGCAGCGCAACTCCGCCCAGACCGAGGCTGAGGCCGCGTTCACCGCGCAGCCGGAGGCCGAGAAGCTGCGCGCCATCGGACACCAGTTCAAGGAGGGCGGCGAGCGCGGTGAGATCGGCGCCGCGACCGGCGTCGAGCGGCTGCCTGACGGCCGCTGGGTGGCCGCGGCCGAGCCCGAGCGCCGCGGCGGCGGGGCCGCCGCCGTCGTCTTCCCCGGGAGGTGATCGTCACGCCGCTGCCGTGAGCACCGCGTGCGGGACCCGTGGGTCCCCGGCCTCTGAGCCGGGCCCGCGGGACCTTCGCGCAGGTGGCGGGACCGCGGCGGCGGCAGAGGAGCGCGCGGACCGGTCCGCCGTGGGCGGGTGGGCGACGCACTAGACTTCCGGGGTCCTGCCGTTGCCACAGCCAGGGGGCCCCGCGTTGACCGTCCAGCCGATCCGACTATTCGGCGACCCGGTGCTTCGGACTCGCGCCGAGGAGGTCGTCGACTTCGACAAGGAGCTGCGCACCCTCGTCCAGGACCTCTGGGACACCATGGAGAACCAGGGCGGCGCCGGTATCGCCGCTCCCCAGCTCGGCGTCGGCCTGCGGGTGTTCACCTACCACTGCGACGGCTCCGCCGGGCACCTGGTGAACCCGGCCTTCACCGCCGTGGACGACGAGCTGCAGTTCGGCCCGGAGGGCTGCCTGTCGATCCCCGGCATGACCTGGGACTGCCGCCGCTACCGCAACGTGGTCGCCCGCGGCTGGAACATGCACGGCGAGCCGGTGGAGATCGAGGGCTCCGACCTGCTCGCGCGGTGCGTCCAGCACGAGACCGACCACCTCGACGGGGTGCTGTTCGTCGACCGCCTCGACGAGCAGACCCGCAAGGCCGCGATGCGCGAGATCCGCCAGGCCGACTGGTTCGAAGGCAACGCGCCGGTGATCAAGGAGAGCCCGCACCCGCTGTTCGGGAGGGCACGCTGACATGCGCCTGGTCTTCGCCGGTACCCCCGAGCCCGCGGTCCCCGCGCTGCGCGCGCTGATCGAGTCCGGCAACCACGAGGTCGCGGCCGTGGTCACCCGGCCCGACGCCCCGGCAGGGCGCGGACGGAAGCTGATGCGCTCACCGGTCGGGGCGCTCGCCGACGAGCACGGCATCGAGGTGCTCACCCCCGCCAGGGCATCCGACCCGGAGTTCCTGGCGCGGCTGCGGGAGCTGGAGCCGGAGTGCTGCCCGGTGGTGGCCTACGGTGCGCTGCTGCGGCAGAAGGCGCTGGAGATCCCCGAGCACGGCTGGGTCAACCTGCACTTCTCGCTGCTGCCCGCGTGGCGGGGAGCGGCACCGGTGCAGGCCGCGATCAAGCACGGCGACCAGATCACCGGCGCCAGCACGTTCCGGCTGGTGCCCGAGCTCGACGCGGGCCCGGTCTACGGCGTGGTCACCGAGGAGGTCCGCGACACCGACACCTCCGGCGCGCTGCTGGAGCGGCTGTCGGTCTCCGGCGCCAAGCTGCTGGTGGCCACCCTCGACGGGATCGCCGACGGCACGCTGCGGGCCGAGGAGCAGCCGGCCGACGGCGTCAGCTACGCCCCCAAGGTCGAGGTCGAGGACGCCAGGGCCGACTTCACCGCCCCGGCGCGGGCCGTGGACCGGCTGATCCGGTCGGTGACCCCGGACCCGGGCGCGTGGGCGTCGTTCCGCGACGAGCGGCTCAAGCTCGGCCCGGTGTCCATTGTGGATGAAGACCTCGGGCTGGCGCCGGGTGAGATCCGGGTCGAGCGTAAGCGGGTGCTGGCCGGGACCGGTAGCGCAGCGGTGGCGCTGGGCGAGGTGCAGGCGCAGGGTAAGAAGCGGATGGCCGCCACGGACTGGGCACGTGGGAGCCGGATCGAGCAAGGAGAACGGCTGAAGTGACCGACCATCGTCCCCGCAGGCCCTCCAGGCCGCGAGGAACCCGCCCGCCACGGCACCGCGGCGGGCCGGCCCGGCCGCCGGTCGAGGACCCGGCCCGCAGGGCGGCGCTGGAGACCCTGCGCGCGGTTCGCGACCGGGACGCCTACGCCAACCTGGCGCTGCCCGCGCTGCTCAAGCAGCGCCGGATCAGCGGGCGGGACGCCGCGCTGGCCACCGAGCTGACCTACGGCGCGTGCCGGGCGCAGGGCCTGCTGGACGCGGTCATCGGCGAGTGCAGCGCCCGGCCGCTGGACGGGATCGACCCCGAGCTGCTGGACGCGCTTCGGCTGGGCACCTACCAGCTCCTGCGCACCCGCATCCCGGCGCACGCCGCCGTGGCCTCCACAGTGGACATCGTGCGCGCCGAGTCGGGTTCGCGGCAGGCGGGTTTCGCCAACGCGGTGCTGCGCCGGGTCAGCGAGCGCGACGAGCAGGAGTGGATCGACCGGCTCGCGCCCGCGCGGGCCGACGACCCGGTGGGCCACCTGGCGTTGCGCTACGCCCACCCGAGGTGGATCGCGCAGTCCTTCGCCGACGCGCTCGGCTCGGTCGGTGCGGAGCTGGAGGAGGCGCTGGCCGCCGACGACGCCCGTCCCGCGGTGCACCTGACCGCCCGGCCAGGCGAGATCAGCGCCGAGGAGCTGGCCGCCATCACCGGTGGCGACGAGGCCCCGTACTCGCCCTACGGCGTGCACCTCGACTCCGGCGCGGGCGATCCAGGAGACCTCGAACCGGTCCGGGAGGGCTTCGCCTCGGTGCAGGACGAGGGCAGCCAGCTCGTCGCGGTCGCGCTGAGCAGGGTCGAGGTGCCGGGACCGGACCTGCGGTGGCTGGACCTGTGCGCCGGACCCGGCGGCAAGGCGAACCTGCTCGGCTCCCTGGTCACGATGGACGGCGGCAGGCTCGACGCCGTCGAGCAGGCACCGCACCGCGCGGACCTGGTGCGCCGCAGCACCGAGGGGCTGTCGGTCGAGGTCCACGTGGCCGACGGCCGCGACCCCGGGCTGGAACCGGGGTACGACCGAGTGCTGGTCGACGCACCGTGCACCGGTCTCGGCGCGCTGCGCCGCCGCCCCGAGGCCCGCTGGCGCAGGCGGCCGGACGACGTGCCGGAGCTGGCCAAGCTGCAACGCGAGCTGCTGCTCTCGGCGGTGGGGCTGACCCGCGAGGGCGGGGTCGTGGCCTACGTCGTCTGCTCGCCCCACCTGTCGGAGACCGAGGGCGTCGTGTCCGACGTCGTCCGGCGCGCCGGGGTGGAACTGCTCGACGCCCGGCCGTACTTCTCGGGTGTCCCGGACCTCGGCGACGGGCCCTCGGTGCAGCTCTGGCCGCACCGGCACGGCACCGACGCGATGTTCTGCGCGCTGCTGAGGGTGTGAGCGCGGCCAGGCGGCGGACATCCTTGGCAGAACCGACCAGCAGACCGGCCCGCGGGGCCGCGCCCGGGAGGAACGAGATGCTGGAGCGACCGTCCGAAGCCGACTTCCGCGAGTGGCTCTCCGTCGCGGTGGCCGAGGCCCGCGCCGGCGCGGCCGAAGGCGGCATCCCGATCGGCGCGGCGCTGGTCGGCCGGGACGGAGAGGTGCTGGGCCGGGGGCACAACCGGCGGGTGCAGGACGGCGACCCGTCGGTGCACGGGGAGACCTCGGCGTTCCGCGCCGCGGGCAGGCAGCGCTCCTACGCCGGGACGACGATGGTCACCACGCTCTCGCCGTGCTGGTACTGCAGCGGTCTGGTCCGCCAGTTCGGGATCGGCCGGGTGGTGATCGGCGAGGCCCGCAACTTCCACGGCGGCCACGACTGGCTGGCCGAGCACGGCGTGGAGGTCGTCCTGCTCGACGACCCGGGCTGCGCCGAGATGATGGCCGAGTTCATCGCGGCCAACCCGCGGCTGTGGCACGAGGACATCGGCGAGGACGAGGACTGAAGGTTTCCAGAGGCAGGTCGACTGGCGGCGTGGGTGGCGGAACCTCAGGCGTTCTCTCGCTGCGGGATCTCTTTCTCATGTATGCCGATACGCCACGAAAGAGCTGTCCTCGCGAGAGAACGCCTGAGAACCCGCTGCGGTGCCGGTTGCGTAGGTGGGCCAAGCGGCTGACGCCGCTTCAAAGATCAAAAACAGGCTCTCAGGCGCCTCTCGCTCCCGGGATCGCCGACATCATGCCGCCCGGCGGTCCTGCGCCGTGGGCCGCAGCGGCGGACGCCCGGAGGCCGCCGTGCTGCCCGTGACGTCGGTGCGGTGACCGGAGAGCCCGATCTGCTCGTCTGAGTCTTCGGCCGTCGCACCGCCGGGGTGTCCACCGCTGCTGGTGCGGTGCACGGTGTAGAGCAGGCCGAGCCCGAGCAGCATCAGGCCGTGCGAGGCCACCCGGTCCACGGACACGACCCCGGCCAGCAGGTCGTGCAGTGAGAAGCCGGTCAGCACGACCAGGAACACGCTTAGCAGGGGCAGCATCCCGGACACCGCGCGGGTTCGGGCCGCGGCCCAGAGCAGCCCGGCACCCACGGCGAGGTTCCACGCGGTGCTCTCGTTGAACAGGTGCGCGCTCATGCCGTGGTGGGCGTGCGGACCGAGACCGAGCATCTGCAACGCGCCGAGCAGGAGCTGGGCCACCGCGACCACGGCCAGCGCGACGCGCGGCACCGCCCGGTGGCGCCGGCGGGGTGCGTGCGCGAGCACCGCGTCGACCAGGTCGGGGGTCGGGGAGGCGGGGCGGACCCGCAGCCCCCGGGTGAGCATCGCGGCCTTGGCCTGCCACGCCCGGCACGCGGCGCAGCTCTCCAGGTGGGCGTCGACCTGCTCGTCGGGCGCGGTCCCGTCCTCGCCGTCCAGCCGCGCCGAGATCGAGATCCGGCAGCTTTCACAGTTCACACCCAGATTGTCGGACCAACGGCCCGCGGAGTTCCGGGGGGTGCGCTCTCACCCGGCCGGCAGCAGGTGCACCACGGCGCCGATCACCAGTCACGCCCCGGCGACGGTCAGCGCGAGCGGGCTGGCCGAGACCATCACCGCCACGGCGATCAGCGCGCCCGCCACGGGCACGGCGAACACCGCCCACCCCCGGATCGGGCCCCGCGACGCCGAAGTACAGCCTGCGCGCCAGCCCTCCGGACGTCGTCGTGGTCATGGCCCCCACCTCGGTGCGGAACATCGGCACGGCGGCTGATGTTGGACGTTCACGGTTCCGCACGGCGCCCGGCGGCGTCGTGCGGTGGTCGTGTGACGATCACCCGCGCAGGCGGTGCGGACAACCGCATCCAGCATGCGGAACCACCGCAACCCGAGAAGAGGGGTCCGAATGTCATCCACACCGGTCGACGTGCGCCGCACCGGCAAGCACATCTTCACCGCGACCAACGACCGCGGCGCGGAGGTGACGATCGGGCGCGACGGCGCGCCCGGTGCCTTCACCCCGGGAGAGCTGCTGCTGGCGGCCATCGCGGGCTGCTCGGCGGTGACCAGCGAGAGCATGCTGATCCGCAGGCTCGGCGAGTCGGCCGCGCTGGACGTGCACGCCGACCGCACCAAGACCGAGGACGACCCGCACAAGTTCGCCGAGGTCCAGGTGCGGTTCGACGTCGACCTCGGCTCGATCGAGGACGCCGGGGAGCGCGCGAAGCTCGTCGACGCGGTGCAGCGGGCGATCGAGCGGCTGTGCACGGTGAGCCGGTCGGTCGAGGAGGGCACCCCGATCTCGCTCGAGCTACCGCGCGACTGACCTCGGCCCCGCGGCCGCGAGAGGTGTGCGCGGACCGGCTTCCAGGCGAGACCGATCCGTCACAACCCGCCGGTACAGTCCTCGGCGCACCGCAGGCGCTCGGCGCCTCACCGCGACGAGGAAGGCGGCACCCGTGAGCCAGGCCGTGACCGAACCGGACGAGCAGCCCGGTCTGCGCAGAGATCTCTCCGGCCGGCAGGTCGGGATGATCGCCGTGGGCGGTGCGATCGGCACCGGGCTGTTCCTCGGTTCGGGGCTGGCGATCTCGATCGCCGGTCCGGCGGTGATCATCGCCTACGCCGTGGCGGCGTTCGCCGCGCTCGCGCTGGCCTACGCGCTGGCCGAGATGATCGTGGTGCACCCGGAGGCTGGCGGCTTCGGCCCGATCGCGCAGCGCTACCTCGGCGGCCTGGCCGGGTTCGTGCAGCGCTGGATGTACTTCGCCGCGCAGGTGGTCAACATCGGCAGCGAGGTCGTCGCGGCCGGGCTCTACATGCAGTTCTGGTACCCGCAGATGCCGCTGTGGCTGCCGGTGGTGGTGTTCTCGGCGGTCATGCTGGCGGTCAACGCCTCGGCGGTGCGCTACTTCGGCGAGTTCGAGTACTGGTTCGCCATGATCAAGGTCGTCACGATCGTGGTGTTCATCCTGCTCGGGCTGACCTACATCGTCTTCGGCCTGCCGGGACAGGCACCGGTCGGAGTGGGCGCGCTGACCGAGCACGACGGCTTCCTGCCCAACGGCATCGGCGCGGTGTGGCTGGCGCTGACCGTGGTCACCTTCTCCTACCTCGGCACCGAGGCCGTCGCGCTGACCGCCTCGGAGTCCCGCGACCCCGCCAGGGACGTCCCCCGCGCGGCACGCGGCACCGTGCTGCGGCTGGCGCTGTTCTACGTCGTCGGCATGCTCGTGGTGGTCTCGATCCTGCCGTGGAACCAGGTGTCCACCGAGGACGACGTCACGCAGAGCCCGTTCGTCCGGCTGTTCGCGATGGCGGGTATCCCGGCCGCGGCGGGGGTCATGAACTTCGTCGTGCTCACCGCGGCGCTCTCGGCGATGAACACCAACCTCTACGTCACCGCGCGGATGACCTACTCGCTGGCCAGGGACGGCTACGCGCCGAAGTGGTTCACCGGGCTCAGCGCCAACGGCGCGCCGCGCCGGGCACTGCTGCTCTCGGCGGTGGGGCTGGCCCTGGCCGCGGCGATCTCGGCGTTCTCGCCAGAGACGGCGTTCCCGATGATGCTCGGGCTGGCGCTGTTCGGCGCGCTGATCGTGTGGCTGCTCATCCTCGCCACGCAACTGGCGTTCCGCAGGCAGCGGGCCGCGGAGGGACTACCGCCGTCGCCGGTGCGGCTGCCGGGTTCGCCGGTGACGACCGTGCTGGTGATGCTGTTCGTGGCGGCGGTGCTGCTGACCACCCCGTTCACCGAGCAGTTCAACACGGCGTGGAAGGCGGGCCTGCCGTTCCTGCTGCTGCTGATCGGGGCCTACTACGTGGTCCGTAGGCGGGCGGCGGCGAGGGGCTGACCCGCCTCGGCGGCCGGTGCCCCGGCGCAGGCTCCTGTGGCGGAAGAGGCGGGCGGGACCCCGCTCCCGGCACCGCGGGCGGCCGCCGGCAGGCACCGGGCGACCGCGCGGGAACCGGCATTTACACTCCCGCATGTGTCGAACCAGCCGATGATCGCGCCCTCCATCCTTTCCGCCGACTTCGCCCGCCTCGCAGACGAGATGGCCGCCGTCAACGGCGAGCCCGGCCACCGCGCCGACTGGCTGCACGTGGACGTGATGGACGCGCACTTCGTGCCGAACCTGACCCTCGGCCTGCCCGTGGTGAAGTCGCTGCTGAAGTCCACCGACATCCCGATCGACTGCCACCTGATGATCGAGGACCCCGACCGCTGGGCCCCCGGTTACGCCGAGGCAGGCGCCTACAACGTCACCGTGCACGTCGAGGCCGCCGATGACCCGGTCATGCTGGCCAAGAACCTGCGCGCGGCGGGGGCCAAGGCGGGCCTGTCGATCAAGCCGAACACCCCGCTGGAGCCCTACGTCGAGGTGCTCAAGCACTACGACACCCTCCTGGTGATGTCGGTCGAGCCGGGCTTCGGCGGCCAGAGCTTCATCGCCGACGTGCTCACCAAGGTGCGCAAGGCCCGCGAGCTGGTCGACACCGGTCACCTCAACCTCGTCGTCGAGATCGACGGCGGCATCAACGCCGACACCATCGAGCAGGCCGCCGAGGCGGGCGTGGACTGCTTCGTTGCGGGCTCGGCCGTCTACGGCGCGCAGGACCCCGCCCACGCGGTCGAGGCGCTGCGCGGCCAGGCGGCCCCGGCTTTCGCGAACGCGCACGCCGGGCTGTGAGCCCGGTGGGCGGGCCGGGCTCGGAGGCGGTGCTGTCGTCGGCGATGCGCACGGCGATCGGCGCGGCCGAGGGCGTGCGCGGCACGACGAGCCCCAACCCGCCCGTCGGGTGCGTCGTGCTCGACGCCGCCGGTGCGGTCGCCGGGCTCGGCGCGACCCGGCCGCCCGGCGGCCCGCACGCCGAGGTCGTCGCCCTGCGCGAGGCGGGCGAGCGGGCCAGGGGCGGCACGGCCGTGGTGACGCTGGAGCCCTGCTCGCACACCGGCCGCACCCCGCCCTGCACCGAAGCGTTGCTCGCGGCCGGGATCGCCCGCGTCGTGCACGCGGTCAGCGACCCGATGCCGGTTGCCGCGGGTGGCGCCGACGTCCTGGGCGCGGCGGGCGTGGAGGTCCACAGCGGACTGCTCGCCGACGAGGTGGCGACCGGCCCGCTGCGCGCCTGGCTGCACTTCGCCCGGACCGGGCGGCCGCACGTGACGTGGAAGTACGCGGCCACTTTGGACGGTCGCTCCGCGGCGGCCGACGGCACCAGCAAGTGGATCAGCTCGCCCGAGGCGCGCGCCGAGGTCCACGAGCTGCGACGGCGGGTGGACGCCGTCGTCGCGGGCACCGGCACCGTGCTGGCCGACGACCCGCAGCTGACCGCCCGGACGCCGGAGGGCGGGCTGCACGAGCACCAGCCGCTGCGCGTCGTGGTGGGAAACCGGCCGGTACCGGCGGGAGCGCGGGTGCTCGACGACAGCGCCGAGACGATCCTGCTGCCGGCGTCCGATCCGGACACCGTGCTGGCCGAGCTCGCCGGCCGCGGAGCGGTCGACGTGCTGCTGGAGGGCGGGCCGGTGCTGGCCGGGGCCTTCGCGGCGGCCGGTCGGATCGACCGCGTGCTGGGCTACATCGCTCCCGCGCTGCTCGGTTCGGGCCGCGCGGCCCTCGGCGACGCCGGAGTGGGAAGTATCTCGCAGGCGTTCCGGTTGCACGTGGAGCAGGTCACGATGGTGGGCCCGGACGTGCGCGTCAGCGCCGTACCGGTCGCGCAGGAGTAGGAGGAGCCCGTGTTCACCGGGATTGTGGAGGAGCTCGGCACCGTCACCGCCGCCGAGCCGCTGGCCGACGGCAGCCGCCTCACCGTGGCCGGCCCGGTGGTGACCTCGGATGCGGGCCACGGGGACTCGATCGCGGTCAACGGCGTGTGCCTGACCGTCGTGGACGTCCTCGATGCAGCGTTCACGGTGGACGTGGTGGCCGAGACGCTGCGCCGGTCCTCGCTGAAGCACGTGGGCGTCGGCGACCGGGTCAACCTGGAGCGCGCGATGGCGCTCGGCGACCGGCTCGGCGGGCACATCGTGCAGGGCCACGTCGACGGCACGGCCGTGCTGCGCTCCGCCGAGGCCGACGGCCTGACCCGCTTCGACCTGCCCGCGCGGCTCTCCCGCTACGTGGTGGAGAAGGGCTCGATCACCGTCGACGGCGTGTCGCTGACCGTGGTGGAGGCGGGCGACGAGTCGTTCAGCGTCGCGCTGATCCCGACCACCAAGGAGCTCACCACGCTGGGCTTCCGCGCTCCTGGTGACGAGGTCAACATCGAGGTCGACGTGCTGGCCAAGCACGTGGAACGGCTCGCGCAGGCGCAGTTGGCGGACCTGGGCCGTGGAGCTTCTCCGCTTTCGGGGGACAATGGGGGCAGCAGGGGGCGGACGTGGTGAACCAGCACGAGGTGCACCCCGAAGGCAAGGGCACGAACACGGTGAGCACACACAAGTTCGACGACATCGAGCGCGCACTGGCCGACATCGCGGCCGGACGCCCGGTGATCGTCGTCGATGACGAGGACCGCGAGAACGAGGGCGACCTGATCTTCGCCGCCGAGATGGCCACGCCGGAGATGGTGGCGTTCATGGTCCGCTACACCTCCGGCTACATCTGCGTGGCGCTCACCGGCGAGGACTGCGACCGGCTCGACCTGCCGCCGATGTACCACTGGAACCAGGACCGCAAGGGCACCGCCTACACGGTCACCGTCGACGCGGCCGAGGGCGTCAGCACCGGCATCTCGGCGGCCGACCGCGCGCACACGCTCAAGGTCCTGGCCCACGCCGACTCCGCCGCCGACGACCTCAACCGCCCCGGGCACGTGGTGCCGCTGCGGGCCCGCGACGGCGGCGTCCTGCGCCGCCCGGGCCACACCGAGGCGGCGGTGGACCTGTCCCGGCTGGCCGGGCTGCGCCCGGTGGGCGCGCTGTGCGAGATCGTCAGCCAGAAGAGCGAGGGCGACATGGCCCGCCGCGACGAGCTGGAGGTCTTCGCCGACGAGCACGACCTCGCGCTGATCACCATCGCGGACCTGATCGCCTACCGTCGCCGGTTCGAGCAGCAGGTCGTGCGGGTCGCCGAGGCGCGCATCCCCACCGCGCACGGCACGTTCCGCACCGTCGGCTACGACAGCACGCTGGACGGCATCGAGCACCTCGCGCTGGTCTACGGCGACATCGGCGACGGCGAGGACATCCTGGTCCGGGTGCACTCGGAGTGCCTGACCGGCGACGTGCTCGGCTCGCTGCGCTGCGACTGCGGCCCGCAGCTGGCCGCGGCGATGGAGAAGGTCGCCGAGGCCGGGCGCGGCGTCGTGCTCTACATGCGCGGACACGAGGGCCGCGGCATCGGGCTGATGCACAAGCTGCAGGCCTACCAGCTGCAGGACGACGGCGCCGACACCGTCGACGCCAACGTCGCGCTGGGCATGCCGGTCGACGGCCGCGACTACGGCCAGGGCGCGCAGATCCTCTGCGACCTGGGCATCAAGTCGATGCGGCTGCTGACCAACAACCCGGCCAAGCGGGTCGGGCTGGAGGGCTACGGGCTGCGGGTCGTCGGCCGCGAGCCGCTGCCGATCCGGCCGAACCCGGAGAACCTGCGCTACCTGCAGACCAAGCGCGATCGGATGGGCCACGAGCTGTACGACCTGGAAGACGGCGAGGACTCCTCGCTCGGTGGCGAGGCGGGAGTGACGGCATGAGCGGCGAGGGTCGTCCGCGGGTGTCGGTGCCGCAGGCCGGTGAACTGCGGCTGGGGATCGCCGCCATCCGGTGGCACGAGAAGATCACCGACCGGATGCTCGAACGCGCCCTGGCGGCGGCGAGCGAGGCCGGCATCGCCGAGCCGACCGTGGTGCGGGTGCCGGGCTCGGTCGAGCTGCCGGTGGTGTGCCAGCAGCTGGCCCACCAGCACGACGCGGTGGTCGCGCTGGGCGTGGTGATCCGCGGCGGCACCCCGCACTTCGAGTACGTGTGCGACTCGGTCACCGCGGGCCTGACCAGGGTCTCGCTGGACGAGTCGACCCCGGTCGGCAACGGCGTGCTGACCTGCGACACCGAGGAGCAGGCGCTGGCCCGTGCCGGGTTCGAGGGCTCGGCCGAGGACAAGGGCTTCGAGGCCACCGCGGCGGCGCTGGAGACCGCGCTGGTCCTGCGCGAGCTGCGCGGCTTCGAGAACGGGCGGGGATTCCTGTGAACGCGGCGGCGGTCGGCTCGGTGGAGGTCCGGCCGAAGAAGATCCGCCGGGTGGCGATCCCGCTGGCCGTCGTACTCGTCGTGACCTTCGCGGTGGTGGGAACGCTGCTGCGCAACACGCCGACCGGCGTGACGTTCCAGGTCTCCGACCAGGTGGCGATGGCCGTGCTCGGCCTGCTGCTGGCGGCAGGCGTGATGCTGCTGACCCGGCCGCGCATGCGCGCCGACAGCGCGGGCATCGAGGTCCGCAACATCATCGGCACCCAGCGCTACCGCTGGGAGCTGGTCCAGGCGGTCAGCTTCCCCGACGGCGCGCCGTGGGCGCGGCTGGAGCTGCCGGAGGACGAGTACGTGCCGATCATGGCGATCCAGGCGACCGACGGCGCGCACGCGGTGGCGGCGATGCGCGAGCTCCGCGAGCTGCGCCGCAGGCTTGACGACGAGCAGGACTGAGGCGCTGGGACGCCCTCCCGAGCGCGAGCGGTGACGCGTCGCCCTCGTGATCGCCGTCCTCCGGGGCGCGGGGCATCGGAAGTTCACGTGCGGATCGGTTGCCCGGTTGGGACGCTGTGATCATGAACTTTCCGCTCAACGGCGTCCAGGAGGCACGGTGACGGACTGGATCACCACCCCGATCGAGCCGGCCATGCTGCGCGGCGCGATCGAGCTGGAACGCACCGAGCACGGCGTGCTTCCGCTCCGGCTTCCTGCCCGCTTCCGCACCCAGTTCCCGCACGAGTACGTGGCCATGGCCGCCGCCCAGCCCTCGGGTGTGCGGCTCGCCCTGCGCACCCGGGCCACCGCCGTCGAGCTGGACGTGCTGCCCACGAAGATGGTCTACGGGGGCGGCCCGGCCACCGCGGACGGCGTGTACGAGCTGCTCGTCGACGGCCGCCAGGCCGGGCGGACCAGCGTGCCCGGCGGCAACGTCCGCACCGTCGACATGTCCACCTGGGCCGCGGACACCACGCCGGGCCAGCCTGGCACCGCCCGGTTCACCGACCTGCCCGCCGGTGAGAAGGATCTCGAGATCTGGCTGCCCCAGAACGAGATCACCGAGCTGGTGGCGCTGCGCGCCGACGCCCCGGTCGAGCCGGCGCCGGCCCGAGGCCGCCGGGTGTGGCTGCACCACGGCAGTTCGATCAGCCACGGCTCCACCGCCGAGGGCCCCACCGCGACCTGGCCCGCGCTGGCCGCCTCCCGGGGCGAGGTGGAGCTGGTCAACCTGGGCTTGAGCGGCAACGCCCTGCTCGACCCGTTCACCGCGCGGACCATGCGGGACACCACCGCCGACCTGATCAGCGTCAAGATCGGCATCAACCTGGTCGGCTCAGACCTGATGCGCCTGCGCGCCTTCGGCCCGGCGGTCCACGGCTTCCTCGACACCGTCCGCGAGGGGCATCCGGCCACGCCGCTGCTGGTCGTCTCCCCGATCCTGTGCCCGATCCACGAGGACACCCCGGGTCCCGGGGCCCTGGACCAGGAGGCTCCCGCGCTGCGGTTCCGGGCCATGGGCGACCCCGCCGACGTCGCCGGAGGCCGGCTGACGCTCAACGTCATCCGCGACGAGCTCGCCCGCATCGTCGAGCGCCGAGCCGCCGACGACCCGAACCTGCACTACCTCGACGGCCGCTCGCTCTACGGCGAACGGGACTTCGCCGAGCTGCCGCTGCCCGACGAACTGCACCCGGACCCCGCCGGGCACCGCCGAGTAGGGGAGCGCTTCGCGGAGCTGGTCTTCGGGGACGGCGGTCCGTTCGCTGCGGAGGTCGGCTGAGGCGGGATGGCGCTCGGTCCCCTCGGCGTGTTCCGGCGAGGCTGGTGGACCGGCAACCCCGTTCTTGTGCTCCGGCACCCTGCTATCCGAAGATGTGCTGCTCCGGATGGTGTGCGCCCTGGTCCAGGCGGCATCCCGGCCGCCGGTGCACCGGCGTCGTGCGCGTGGGGCGTGGCCGAGGGGTACGCCCCACGCGCGTACCGGTGTCACCGCCGAGCCCCCGCCTCGGCCCCGAGACGCGCCGCTACCGCCACTGGCTCACCTCGGTGCGCGCCGAGGCATGTCTCAGGCGATGATCCGGCACTGCGCCGGGCTGAGGTACTGCACGGCGGTTTGCTCGGCGTGCGGGGTGAGCAGCCCCTGCAGGTCGTTCACCGCTTCCTCCAGGAGGTGGCCGTCACGGTCGGCGTGGAGGGTTTCGAGGACGAAGGCGACGTGCGCGGAGTCCTCGGTGACGCGGGTGCGGTGGGCGTCGCGGTGGTTCCAGTGGCGCGTCAGGACTCCGGTGGCGTCGGTGTAGATGACCTCGCCGGGCCTGGGGTTCTCGACGGTGCCGGGTTCGCCGAGCGGGGTGAAGGACTCGGTGCCGTCGGCGTGGCGGATGACGACGTCGCCGGTGACGTGGTCCAGGTCGAAAGCACCCGCGGGCAGCGCGTGGCGGACGGAGACGGCGTTGTAGGAGTCGACGGCCGGGTTGATGCGCGGCAGGGTTCCCCTCTTGGCCAGGCGGCGGCCGAGCGCGTCGACGCTGGGGCGCGTGCGGCGGGGGTTGGTGCCGAAGGAGCGGTATGCGGTGTGCCAGGCCTCGATGCGGGGATCGGTCTCGTCGGCGGGCTGCCAGGTGCCGTCGGCGAGCTGCTGCTCCAGTTCGTCCAGGAGGGCGGCGGTGTGCGGCCAGGGCTCGCCGCCGCGCAGGCCGGCGGCGGCGACCACGGCGATCAGGGTGCCGGGGAAGGCATCTGCGACGGCGGGGGCAAGTTGGAAGGTGCGCATGGGCGGTGTTCCGGTCCTTTGCGGAGAGATCAGGGTTTCCAGCGGCCGATGCGGCGCTGCTGGCGTGCGGCGGGGAGGTCGAGGCCTGATACGGGTCTTCTCCTCGGTTCGTGTCGCGGGCTTGCTCAGGTCACGGCGAGGAGGCTGACGGCGACGGCGGCGGTGCCCAGGCCGACGAGCTGGCCGCGGTGGATGCGTTCGGCAAGCACGCCGCGGGCGAGCAGGACCGTGCCTGCCGGGTACAGGGCGACGATCACGGCGACGACGGCGAGGTCCCCGCTGCGGGCGGCGAGAAGGAACAACAGGTTCGCCACGGAGTCCAGGGCACCGGCGCCCGCCGACATCGCGTATGCGGGCCGCTCGGTGCCCAGCTTGCGCCGCATCAGCCCCGCCGCGGCGAGGCTGATGGCCGAGGAGACCGCCCTGCCCACGATCAGCGGAGCCACCCCGCTGTCGGACGGAGCCTGGTGCAGGAAGACCAACTGAAGGGCGATGGCGGCACCCGCACCGAAGGCCAGCAGCAGCGCGGTGGGTGACGGGCGCGCCGAATCCGCGCCGTGTCCGGCGCTGACCAGCACCACCGCCACCAGCGCGAGCGGCAGTCCCACAAACCCGGCGGCGGCCAGGTGCTCGCCCTGCAGAAGCCCCACGCCGACGGGCAGCGCGGCGGACACCAGCGCGGTCACGGGCGAGAGCACGTTCATCGGGCCGATCGCCAGGGTGCGGTAGAGCAGGGCGAACGCGGCGGCCGACGCGACGCCCGATGCGGCACCCCAGCCGAGGACCGCGGCGCTGAAAGAGGCACCCAGCAACGGCCACAGCAGCAGCTCGACCGCGAGGCTCGCCGGGGCCGCGATCATCACGGTGCGCAGCACATGAGCCCTGCGGGCTCCGAGGCCGCCGAGGAAGTCGGCGCACCCGTAGGCGAGCGAGCTGCCCAGAGCCAGCAGCAGAGCGATCACGGCACATCCCTTACCATTCATTCGAACGACCAGACCGTACAGCAAAACGACCGGGTCGGGTCAACCGAACGACCGATCGGTTCATTGAAATGGTCTTGATGCGAGGATGATGATCAGATGGCCGAGACAGCCGCGGCCCTGCGGACCGTCGCCCACAACGTCCGGGCGGCCCGCGTCCGCGCCGGCCTGTCGCTGGAGGAGCTCGGCCGGCGGGCACAGGTCAGCAAGGGGGCCCTGGTGGCGCTGGAGAAAGCCCACGGCAACCCCAACCTGGCCACCCTGGTCCGGCTGGCCGACACCCTCGGCATCTCGGTGTCCGCGCTGATGCAGGGGCAGCCCGAAGGTCGCGTCCGCGTCGTGACCGCCGACGCCGTGGCGCCACTGTGGACTGGAGAGCGGGGAAGCGAGGCTCGGCTCGTGCTGACGACCTCGGGCTCGGCTCCCGTCGAGGTCTGGCGCTGGAGGCTCGAGCCGGACGAGGAGTACCCCAGCCACCCGCACCAGGCCGGAGTCGTGGAAACCGTCAGCGTCACCTCCGGCCGGATGGTCCTGGTCGTCGACGGCGTCGAGCACGTCGTCGAAGCCGGGCAGACCGCCACCTTCGACGGCGACGCCCCTCATGCCTACCGCGGCTCGGGTGGCGAGACCTGCCGCCTGATCATGACCGTTCACCTGCCGCCGGGCCCTGCTTCCACTGCCTGATCCGCCACGTGGGGCCGTTAGGGCTGGTCCTTGCGTGCGGGCGCGTCGTGGCGGGGTCGCACGGCTTCGGCGGGTATCCACGCCGTGTGCCGGACGCCCTCGGAGTCGTCGCCGCGGCGGATGCGGAACTGCACTTCGGCTATCCACGTCCCGGTGGTGGTGCGCCGCCAGGCGAGCAGGTCGCCGGGGACGACCGCCTGCACGTCCCACCCCTCGGGGAACGGGCGGGCGCGCTCCGGCCGCGGGTACAGGCGGGCGAGGTCGACCCACACGGGCCGCGGTGGCCGGATCCGGCGGTCGTCGCCGGACCGGGAGAGCGGACCCGGTTGGACGAAGTCGAACACGAGTTCTAGTATGGGATGCGCGTGCTCCGGATGCACGCACAGGGTTGGTCCGGGTAGGGGAAGTACCCGGTCAGCCAGACGCCCCCGGCGTACCCCGGCTCGGAGGCGTCTTCGCAGCCGGGCGTCCCGCGTCGCGACAGGGGAAGGTCGACGGCGTGGGACGCCCGTCGCACAGGCCGGCAAAACCGAACGACTCGGGACGGCACCGGAAGACTCCCGGCCCGTGCCCGAGCCGCCGATGCCGCCTCAGCCCGCCCGCCGCGGCCGGACGGCGGGTGCGGACAGCGCCACCAGCAGCGCCAGAACCGCGGGGATGGCCAGGCCGACCGCCAGGCCGAAACCGTGCGCCACCAGACCGATGAACACCGGACCCGCCATCAGACCGCCGTAGCTGAGGGTGCTCACCTGGGCGAGGTCGCGGGCGCGGCGCTGCGGGTCGCGGTTGCCCGCCGCGCTGAACACCTGCGGCACGATGCAGGACAGCCCGACGCCGAACAGACCGAACCCGGTGATCGCGGCGACCGGGTGGTGCAGCAGCAGCGCCGTCCCGAGTCCGATCCCGGCGACCAGACCGCAGCAGCGCACCAGCACGACCGGGCCGAGCAGCATGGACATCCGGTCCCCGAGGAACCGGAACACCGCCATCGCCACCGAGAAGACCGCGTAGCCGATGGGCGCCACCGCCGCGCTGGTGTGCAGCGTGTCGTGCAGGTACAGCGGTGACCAGTCGGCCACCGACCCCTCGCCGACCGAGCAGAAGAAACCCAGCGCGCCGAGGAACAGGATCGCCGCGGGCACACCCCGGCCCGCGCTCGGCTTCTCCTGCGGCGGGTGCTCCTCCGCGGGCAACAACGCCCGGCCGGTCACCGCCGCCAGCACCGTGACCGCGATGCCGACGACCAGGAAGTTGGTCGCGGCGGTGAGCTGGAAGTGCGCGGCGAAGGCGCCGAGTCCGGCTCCCAGGAGGCCGCCGACGCTGAACATTCCGTGGAATCCCCCCATGATCGGCCGCCCGTAGTGGCGCTGCACCTGGACCGCGTGCGCGTTCATGGTCACGTCCACAGTGCCGTGCCACAGACCGAGCACCAGCAGTCCGGCCAGGAGCGTTGGTGCGTTCCACGCGAGGCCGAGCACGGCGGTGGTGAGCCCGAGCAGCACCCCGGCGGGCACCATGACCCGCGCGCTGCCGAAGCGGTCGGCGAGCCTGCCCACGACCTGCATCGCCAGCACGGTCCCGGCCGCGAGCGCGAACAGCGCGAGCGTGATCTGGGCGTCGTCCAGCCGCAGGTCGCCCTTGACCGCGGGGATGCGCGCGGTCCAGGTCGCCAAGGTCAGGCCGGTGAGCACGAAGTAGGTCGTGCACGCCCACCGGGCGCGCTGCTCGGCGCGGACGGGACGACGAGCCGTGGCGAGCGTCTCAGACAACGCGCACCACCACTCCCGCCGCCTCCAGCTCGGCGATCGCGTCCGCGGGGGCGTCGCGGTCGGTGATCACCACGTCCAGCGCGGTGATGTCGCAGACGTGCCCCAGGCCGGTGCGGCCGAACTTCGTGCCGTCGCACACGGCGATGGTGCGCCGCGCCGACGCGATCGCCGCCTGCTTGACCGGCACCTCGGCGAGGTCGTGCGCGGTGAGGCCGTGCTGGACCGACAGCCCGCAGACGCCGATCACGGCGGTGTCGGTGCGCAGCGCACGCAGCGACGTCTCGGTCAGGTGCCCCACGAACGACAGCTCGCCGGGCTGGGTCTGCCCGCCCGGCATCAGCAGCCGGACCCCCGGCCCGGTGCTGAGCGCGTTGGCCGAGTGCAGGTCGAGCGGGATCACCGTGAGGCGCCGGTGCGCCAGGACCCTGGCCAGCTCCAGCGTCGTGGTGCCGCTGTCGAGCACCACCGACTCGCCGTCGGTGAGCAGGCCGCCGGCCTCGGCGGCGATGCGGCGCTTGGCCTCGGCCGACTCCCGCTCGCGCACGGCGAACGGCGTCGCCTCGCCGCGCAGCAGCAGGCTGACCGCGCCGCCGCGCACGCGGCGCAGCACGCCCTGCTCGGCGAGCTGGTCGAGGTCGCGCCGGATGGTCATCTCCGAACTGGCGGTCTCCTCGGCGAGCTCGGCCACGGTGACCCGTTCCGCCGCTCGCAGGCGTTCGATGATCGCGCGTGAGCGCTCCGCTGCTTCCATGAGTGCATTCGAACTCATGGAGTGTTCGAAAGTCAACAAAACGAACAAGCGGTGTGTTTGGATGGCGCCTGTGAGGCACCGCGCGGCGTGGGGGACAATGGGACGCGACGACGCACGGTGCCGGTCGTCGGCGCAGGCAGGAGGAGATCGTGAGCGTGGCCCCAGAGCGCAACCTACGGCTGGTCCGGGACGAACCCCTCGCGCCCGCCGTCCGGCTCGGCGACATCCACCTGCGCAACCGCCTGGTGACCTCGTCCAGCCTGCTCGGCTACGGGGTCGCCAACGCCAAGCTCATCCCCTACGGCATGAGCCCGATCTCGCAGTTCGTGCCGCTGGAGCGCTTCGGCGCGGTCACCACCCGGACGCTGACCGTCGAGCCGCGCGAGGGCCACTTCACCACCCGCGACCAGTGGCCGCTGCACGAGCTGCCCGCGCTGCTCAAGCGCTACGGGCAGGCGCTGCGGCAGGTGGACGGCGGCTGGCTCAACGCCTTCGGCTGGTGCAACGTCGGGCTCGACGCCTACCTGCGCGACTACTACCCGCGCACCGGCGGGCAGAACACGATCATCTCCGTCGGCGGGTTCTCGGCGGAGGAGTTCGTGACGCTGGTCGACAAGATCAACGACGCGGTGCCCGCAGGCGACATCGCGGCCGTGGAGTTCAACGTCTCCTGCCACAACGTCAACTTCGACTTCAACGCCATCATCGAGTCGGTGCTGGCCGAGGCCGTGCCGCGCAGCGCGCACCCGGTCATCCTCAAGCTGTCGCCGGACTACGACTACCTGGCCCACGCCCGGCTCGCCGCCAAGCACGGCGTCTCCGCGCTGACCGCCATCAACACGGTGAAGGGCCTGCGGCTGGACCCCGAGACCGGCGAGCCGCTGCTGAAGAACCGCTTCGGCGGGCTGTCCGGGCGCGCGATCAAGCCGATCGGCCTGCGGGTGGTCGCCGAGCTGCGCGACGCGGGGGTGAAGCTGCCGATCATCGCCACCGGCGGCATCCGCACCTTCGACGACTGCCGCGAGTACTTCTGGGCCGGTGCCGACGCGGTCAGCCTCGGCAGCGCGACCTGGTTCGCCAGCTACCCCGGCTACGCGCTCTCGCCGTTCTACGCCGCGCGGGTGCGCAACCTGCTGCGACGCATCGAGAGCTACCACCCGCCGACCCGCTGACGGACTCCAGCCGCACCGCGTGACCGACTGCGGCGCGCGGCTCGTTGCTGCCTTCATTCGGGGGAATCGCGATCTTCTGGCTCGCATCCGGGAGTATTCCGGCGTCGCGAGTCGTTCTCCGGTTGCGTTGTGATCATCGGCACAACCCGTGCGAGGGTGCCGGCGGCACGGCGATCAGCACAACGACTGGGGAGGGGCAGCGATGTCCGGGTACGGATCATTCGGGAGCAGTCTGCGGGACCTGCCGAGGTTGCGGCGCAGCAGACGGGGAAGGGTGTCGAGCTGGGACACCAGCGGCGGCAACGACGACCGGATCCGGCTCCAGCCGGGGCAGACCCGCGAACTGGCCGACATCCGCGGGCCGGGCGTGATCACCCACATCTGGTGCACCGTGGCCGTCGAGCACGCCGGTCAGCCCGAGGAGGTGGAGGCCGACTACCTGCGCAGGCTCGTGCTGAAGATCACCTGGGACGACTCGGCGCACCCGAGCGTGCTGGTGCCGCTGGGCGACTTCTTCGGCATGGGCCACGGCCGGACCGGCAACTTCGTCTCCGCGCCGCTGCAGATGAGCCCGCAGGACGGCAAGGGCTTCAACTGCTGGTTCGCCATGCCCTTCGCTTCCGGGGCGCGCTTCGAGCTGATCAGCGAGATGAGCGTCAAACCGGTGGTCTTCTATTACTACATCGACTTCGAGCAGCACGACGAGGCCGATCCCGAGCTGGGCTACTTCCACGCCCAGTGGCGCCGGGAGAACCCCACCGACGGCATCGAGCAGGGCGACCAGACCAACGACGAGTACCTCTTCGGCGGCGCCAACAGCGACGGCGCGGGCAACTACGTGCTGCTGGAGGCCGAGGGCCGCGGCCACTACGTGGGCTGCGTGCTCAACGTCCACAACCTGCGCGAGACCAGCGAATGGAACTGGTACGGCGAGGGCGACGACATGATCTTCATCGACGGCGAGCCGTGGCCGCCGCGCCTGCACGGGACCGGGACCGAGGACTACTTCAACACCGCGTGGTGCCCGTCGCAGGCATACCACGCGCCCTACCACGGGCTGACCATGCCGGGAGGCGCGAACTGGAGCGGCCAGGTGTCCTACTACCGCTTCCACGTCGAGGACCCGGTGGTCTTCGAGCGCTCGATCCGGGTCACCATCGAGCACGGGCACGCCAACAAGCTCAACAACGACGTCTCGTCGACCGCGTACTGGTACCAGACGCTGCCGTCGCTGCCGTTCGGGCTGGCCCCGGTGGACCAGCGCCTGCCGCGCCCGCTGTGACCCGGTCCGGCTGATCAGGCCCGTCCGCCCCGGCTGACCAGTGGCGCCAGCGCGGGGTGGACGGTGTCCGGGCCCGTTCTCCGGGCACCGGGCGGGCATCCGGCCGAGGCCGTGCCCGGACCCGCCCGGTGCCGCCCGGCTCATGACCGGGCGTGTCGGTCGCGCACGTAGGGTGGAGGCGTGGCCGATCCGTCCACCTACAGACCAGCTCCCGGGACGATCCCGGACGCCCCCGGCGTGTACCGCTTCCACGACGCCGAGGGGCGGGTGATCTACGTCGGCAAGGCGAAGAGCCTGCGCAGCAGGCTGTCGTCGTACTTCGCCGACCTCTCCGGACTGCACCCGCGCACCCGGCAGATGGTCACCACCGCCACCGGTGTCCGCTGGACCGTCGTCGGCACCGAGGTCGAGGCGCTGCAGCTCGAGTACTCCTGGATCAAGGAGTACGACCCCCGGTTCAACGTCCGCTACCGCGACGACAAGTCCTACCCGGTGCTCGCGGTCACCCTGCACGAGGACTTCCCCCGGCTCTACGTCACCCGCGGCCCCCGGCGCAAGGGCGTCCGGTACTTCGGCCCCTACGCCCACGCGTGGGCGATCCGCGAGACGCTCGACATGCTGCTGCGGGTCTTCCCGGCGCGGACCTGCTCGGCGGGGGTGTTCAAGCGGCACTCCCAGATCGGCAGGCCGTGCCTGCTCGGCTACATCGGCAAGTGCTCGGCGCCGTGCGTCGGGCGGGTCGACGCCGACGAGCACCGCCGCATCGTCGAGGACTTCTGCGACTTCTTCGCCGGCCGCACCGACACCCTGATCCGCAAGTTGGACCGGGAGATGCGCCAGGCGTCCGAGGAGCTGGAGTTCGAGCGCGCCGCCCGGCTGCGCGACGACCTCGAGGCGCTGCGCCGGGCGATGGAGAAGCAGGCGGTCGTGCTCGGCGACGGCACCGACGCCGACGTGATCGCCTTCGCCGACGACGAGCTCGCCGCCGCGGTGCAGGTCTTCCACATCCGCGGCGGCCGGGTGCGGGGCCAGCGCGGCTGGGTCATCGACAAGGTCGAGGAGACCGGCACCGCCGCGCTCACCGAGCGCTTCCTCACCCAGTTCTACGGCGAGCAGGCGGCGCTGGCCGAGCAGGCCGACGCGGGCGGCACCCCGGTGCCGCGCGAGGTGCTGGTGCCGGAGCTGCCGCCGGAGTGCGAGGCGATCACCGAGTGGCTGGGCGGGCTGCGCGGCGGCCGCGTCGCCGTGCGGGTCCCGCAGCGCGGGGACAAGCGCGCGCTGATGGAGACGGTGGAGCGCAACGCCAAGGAGGCGTTCACCCAGTACAAGCTGCGCAGGGCGGGTGACCTGACCGCGCGCTCGGCCGCGCTGCAGGAGCTGCAGGACGCGCTCGGCCTCGACACGGCTCCGCTGCGCATCGAGTGCATCGACGTCAGCCACGTGCAGGGCACCGACGTGGTGGCCTCGCTGGTGGTGTTCGAGGACGGCGTCCCGCGCAAGTCCGAGTACCGCCGCTTCGCGGTCCGCGAAGGCGCCGAGGGCGGCGACGTCGGGTCCATCGCCGAGGTCGTGCGCCGCCGCTTCGCCCGCTACCTCAAGGAGACCGTCCCGCCGCAGGACGGTGCCAACGGCTCCGCGGGCACCGCCGTCGGCAACGGCACCGCCGCCGTCAACGGCTCGGCCGCCGGGAACGGCACCGCCGCCGGCAACGGCACCGCCGCCGGCAACGGCTCGGCGGACACCGCCGCCGGGGAGCCCGAGGCCGACGTCGCCGTCACCCCGCAGGAAGCCGAGCGTGCCGGCATCGACCCCGAGACCGGCCGACCCCGCAAGTTCGCCTACCCGCCGAACCTGCTGGTCATCGACGGCGGCGCCCCGCAGGCCAACGCCGCGGCCGACGCGCTCACCGAGCTCGGCATCACCGACGTGGCCGTGATCGGCATCGCCAAGCGGCTGGAGGAGGTGTGGCTGCCCGACGAACCGGAGCCGGTGATCCTGCCGCGCACCAGCGAGGCGCTCTACCTGCTGCAACGGGTGCGCGACGCGGCCCACGACTTCGCGATCCGCTACCACCGGCAGAAGCGGTCCAAGCGCATGACATCCTCCACATTGGACTCGATACCGGGTCTGGGAGAGGCCCGACGCACCGCGCTGCTCAAGCACTTCGGCTCGCTGCGCAGGCTGCGTCAGGCGACCGTCGAGGAGATCAGCGCGGTGCCCGGGTTCGGGCAGCGCACCGCCGAGACCGTCCATGCGGCTCTGGCGGCAGGAGGGGGAACCGGCGAGGGCCGGGACAACGCTGAAGGGGAGAGCCAGTGAGCGAGGAGCAGTCCGGCATCGAGGTCGCGGTCGTCAGCGGCCTGTCCGGTGCCGGCCGCAGCACCGCGGCCAAGTGCCTGGAGGACCTGGGCTGGTTCGTGGTGGACAACCTGCCACCGGAACTGATCGCGACCATGGTGGAGCTGGGGGCCCGCTCGAGCGGGGCGATCACCAGGGTCGCGGTGGTGATGGACGTGCGCAGCCGCGCGTTCACCGAGGACCTGGGGTCGGTGATCAAGGACCTGGACGCCCGCGGCTACAAGCCGAAGGTGCTGTTCCTGGAGGCCACCGACGAGGTGCTGATCCGCCGCTTCGAGCAGGTGCGGCGCGGGCACCCGCTGCAGGGCGAGGGCAGGCTGGCCGACGGCATCGCCGCGGAGCGCTCGCTGCTGTCGCGGCTGCGCTCGGAGGCCGACCTGGTGCTGGACACCACCGCCCTGTCGGTGCACCAGCTGCGCGCCAAGATCGAGGACGCCTTCGGCACCGAGGCCAGCACCCGCACCCGGGTGACGGTGCTGTCCTTCGGCTACAAGTACGGCCTGCCGATGGACGCCGACCTGGTGATGGACTGCCGGTTCCTGCCCAACCCGTTCTGGATTCCCGAGCTGCGCGAGTTCAACGGCCTCGACGAGGAGGTCCGCAACTACGTGCTCGGCCAGGAGGGCGCCGAGGAGTTCCTGGTCAACTACCAGCAGCTGCTGCGGCTGGTCGGCGCGGGCTACCACCGCGAGGGCAAGCGCTACCTGACGCTGGCGCTGGGCTGCACCGGCGGCAAGCACCGCAGCGTCGCGCTGGTCGAGGAACTGGCCAGACGGCTCGCCGACGACGAAGGGATGATGGTCAAGACCGTGCACCGGGACCTGGGACGCGAGTGAGCACCGGAGACGAGGGCACCGTGCGAGCGGTGGCGCTGGGCGGCGGGCACGGTCTGCAGGCGACGCTGTCGGCGCTTCGGCGGATCACCGCGGACGTGACCGCCGTGGTCACCGTCGCCGACGACGGCGGGTCCTCCGGCAGGCTGCGGCGCGAGCTCGGCCTGCTGCCGCCCGGCGACCTGCGCAAGGCCCTGGCCGCGCTGTCCGACACCGACCGCCGGGTGTGGTCGGAGGTCTTCGAGCACCGCTTCGGCGGCAACGGCGCGCTGGCCGGCCACTCGGTCGGCAACCTGGTGCTCGCCGGCCTGCTCGAGGTGCTCGGCGACCCCGTCGCCGTGCTCGACCAGGCGTGCGAGCTGCTGGGCGTGCGCGGCCGGGTGCTGCCGATGTCGAGCACCCCGCTGGACATGGAGGGCGACGTCGTCGGGCTCGACTCCGACCCCACCGCCGTTCGCACGATCCGGGGACAAGTCGCATTGGCAAGTACGCCCGGTCGGGTGAAGCAGGTGCGGCTCTACTCCAGCAACGGGGAACGGGGTGAACCCGAGGCGTGCCCGCAGGCCGTCCAGGCGGTGCTGGAAGCCGATGTTGTGCTGCTAGGACCGGGTTCCTGGTTCACCAGCGTGCTGCCGCACCTGCTCGTCCCGGAGCTGCACGAGGCGCTGGTGAACACCTCCGCGCGGCGGGTCGTGGTGCTCAACCTTGTCCCGCAACCGGGCGAGACCGCGGGATTCTCACCCGAACAGCACCTCGACGTACTCTCGCAGCACGCACCCGCGCTGCGGGTGGACGCGGTGCTGGCCGACGCCGACTCGGTGCCGACCCCGGACCGGCTCCGCGCCGCCGCGGCCGGTCTGGGTGCGCAGACATTGCTTGATCGGGTCGCCCTGCCCGGCATGCCGGGACGGCACGATCCCGAGGCGCTGGCGGCGAGCCTGACGGCCGCTCTGGAGAGGAGGACGGACCGGTGGCGATGACCTCGTCGGTCAAGGACGAGCTGAGCAGGCTGTCGGTGACCAAGACCTGTTGCCGGCGATCCGAGGTGTCGTCGCTGCTGCGCTTCGCGGGCGGCCTGCACATCGTCGCGGGCCGGGTGGTGGTCGAGGCCGAGCTGGACAGCGGGTCCTCGGCGCGCCGGCTGCGCAAGGAGATCCACGAGCTGTTCGGCCACCAGTCCGACGTGCACGTGATCACCTCCGGTGGTCTGCGCAAGGGCACCCGGTACGTGGTGCGCGTGGTCAAGGACGGCGAGGGGCTGGCCCGCCAGACCGGGCTGCTCGACCCGCGCGGCCGTCCGGTGCGGGGCCTGCCCGCGCACGTGGTCTCCGGCGGCGCCTGCGACTCCGAGTCGGCGTGGCGCGGCGCCTTCCTGGCCCACGGCTCGCTGACCGAACCCGGCCGCTCCTCCTCGCTGGAGGTCACCTGCCCCGGGCCGGAGGCCGCGCTGGCCCTCGTCGGGGCCGCGCGCAGGCTGGGCATCCAGGCGAAGTCCCGCGAGGTGCGCGGGGCGGACCGGGTCGTGGTCCGCGACGGCGACGCCATCGGCGCCCTGCTCACCCGCCTCGGCGCGCATTCCAGCGTGCTGGCGTGGGAGGAGCGGCGGATGCGCCGCGAGGTCCGCGCCACGGCCAACCGGCTGGCCAACTTCGACGACGCGAACCTGCGGCGCTCGGCGCGTGCGGCGGTCGCCGCGGCGGCCAGGGTGGAGCGGGCACTGGAGCTGCTGGGGCCCACGGCGCCGGACCACCTGCTGGTCGCGGGCAAGCTGCGCCTCTCGCACCGCCAGGCGTCCCTGGAGGAGCTCGGCCAGCTCGCCGAGCCCCCGATGACCAAGGACGCCGTCGCGGGCCGCATCCGCCGCCTCCTGGCCATGGCCGACAAGCGCGCCCGCGAACTCGGCCTCCCCGACACCGAATCCGCCGTCACGGCGGAGATGTTGGAGGCGTGACGCTCCGCGTCACATGACGCTCTGAGTCATGAGGGCGCCCTAGCGCCATCCGCGCTTGCGCGGATGGCGCTCACGCGCCCTTTACTCGCTGCGCGAGTAAACCGCCACGTAGTCCACGACCATCGGGTGCCCCGGCTCGGTCGCCGCGGTCGGGGTGGGGTGTCCGGCAACGCCGTCGGGGAAGGCGCCGCCCATCGCGACGTTGAGGAGCAGGAAGTAGCCCTCGTGCGAGGTCATGTTCTGCCACGCGGTCGGGTTCACCTGCGACTCCGACACCGAGTGGTACTGCTGGCCGTCGACGTACCAGCGCAGCTGCTCCTCGGAGCCGGATCGGTCCCACTCGAAGCGGAACGTGTGGAAGTCCTGCTGGCACGGCTGTCCCGGGCACTCCCGGCTCCCGCCGAGCCCGTTGTTCTCGTTGCACGAGCCGCCGGGCGCGACGTCGCAGTGCAGGACCCCGTGGACGTTGTTCTGCCCGTTGACGTTCTCCATGACGTCGAACTCGCCGATTCCCGGCCAGTTCCAGTAGTTCCCGCGGTAGGGCGCCCCGAGCGCCCAGAACGCGGGCCAGTAGCCCAGCGCGGCCTCTCCGGTGACGTCGGGCATCCTGATCCGCGCTTCGAGCCGCATGACGCCGCCCTCGGCCGCCTTGAAGTCCGCGCGCCGGGTCTCGATGCGGGCGGAGGTCCAGCCACCCGATCCGTCGCGCAGCGGCGTGATCCGCAGGTTGCCCTGGCCGTCGTGGCTGAGGTTGGCGGGATCGCCGGTGTAGTTCTGGATCTCCCCGGTGCCCCAGTTCGCGGGGCCGCCGGGGTAGGAGTGGCCGGTGTCGACGATCCACTCGCCGGAGGGCCCGGAGCCGGCCGGACCGGTGAAGTCGTCGCCGAAGGCCGGCGTCCAGCCCGGCTCCGGCGGCGGGACGTCGGCCTGCGCGGGGACCGTGGCCAGCCCGGTGAGGGTGAGGCCGAGGGCGAGCGACAGGCCGGCGACGCGCCGCTTCCGACGCGGGTTACTGGGACGTGGGGGTCGGGGCGTACTGGGCATCGGGGGTCGGGGCATCGGGGTTCGCCTTCCTTCCGGGCACCGGTCGGTGGGCCAGTGGGGCCGTGACTCATCCGCGCAAGCGCGGATGCCGCTGACGCGGCCTCATGACGCTGCGCGTCATGCGCCGGCGCGTCATGTGTGTGTGCGGGACCGGTGCAGAGACGTCGGTCACGGGTATATGAGAGCGCTCTCACAGCATCCGATCAACCGGCGAACGCAGCCAATCCCGGTGCACCGGAAGGGGGAGCGCGCACGGGTGGCGGGAGGCCGCCGCGACCCGTTGCCATCCCGCACCGTGGACACCACCAACCCCCTGCGCGACCTGCGTCGCCCGCCCGGTTGAGACCCGGAGCAGGACCGATAGGGTTGCCGGTGAGACATAAACCGCTCGCCCGCCGGGCAGCCGGCTGGGTCAGTCACGAGGAGAGATCGGCGTGACCGTTCGCGTAGGTATCAACGGCTTCGGTCGTATTGGGCGGAACTTCTGGCGGGCAGCCACCGCCAGCCAACACGACATCGAGATCGTGGCCGCCAACGACCTGGGCGATGTCGCGACCATGGCCCACCTGCTGAAGTACGACAGCATCCTCGGTCGGGTCGACCAGGAGGTGAAGGTCACCGGTGAGGGCATCGAGGTGGGCGGCAAGCTCATCAAGATCCTCGCCGAGCGCGACCCGGGCAAGCTGCCGTGGGGCGAGCTGGGTGTCGACGTCGTCGTGGAGTCCACCGGCTTCTTCACCAACGCCGCCGACGCGCGCAAGCACGTCGACGAGGGCGGGGCCAAGAAGGTCATCATCTCCGCCCCGGCCAAGGGCGAGGACCTGACCGTCGTGCTGGGCGTCAACGACGACCTCTACGACGGTTCGCAGACCATCATCTCCAACGCCTCCTGCACCACCAACTGCCTCGCGCCGATCGCCAAGGTGCTGCAGGACAGCTTCGGCATCGAGCACGGCCTGATGACCACGGTGCACGCCTACACCGCGGACCAGAACCTGCAGGACGGCCCGCACAAGGACCTGCGCCGCGCCCGCGCCGCCGCGCTGAACGTCGTGCCGACCGGCACCGGTGCGGCCAAGGCCATCGGCCTGGTGCTGCCCGAGCTCAACGGCAAGCTGGACGGCTACGCGCTGCGCGTCCCGGTCCCGACCGGCTCGGTCACCGACCTCACCGCGACCGTCGGCAGGAAGACCTCGGTCGAGGAGGTCAACGAGGCGTTCAAGGCCGCCGCCGCGGAGGGCAAGCTCAAGGGCATCCTGCGCTACAACGAGGACCCGATCGTCTCCAGCGACATCGTGACCGACCCGGCCTCGTCGATCTACGACTCGCCGCTGACCAAGGTCATCGACAACCAGGTCAAGGTCGTCTCCTGGTACGACAACGAGTGGGGCTACTCCAACCGCCTGGCCGACCTGGCCGCGCTGGTCGGCAAGAAGCTGGCCTGAACCCGAAGTCCCACTGCAGGAGCAGACCGTGAAGAACCTTGACGATCTGCTGTCCGAAGGCGTCCGGGGTCGGCGCGTGCTCGTGCGCGCCGACCTCAACGTCCCGCTGGACGGCGACAGGATCACCGACGACGGCCGGGTGCGGGCGTCGTTGCCGACGATCGAGAAGCTGACCGGCGCGGGCGCGCGGGTCGTGGTCACCGCCCACCTCGGGCGTCCCAAGGGCGAGCCGGACGCGAAGTTCTCGCTGGCTCCGGTCGCCGCCAGGCTCGGCGAGCTGCTCGGCGCCGACGTCGCCCTCGCCGGTGACGTGGTCGGCGAGTCGGCGAAGTCGGCGGTGGCGACCCAGGCGGACGGCTCGGTGGTGCTGCTGGAGAACGTCCGCTTCGACGCCCGCGAGACCAGCAAGGACGACGCCGAGCGCGGTGCGCTGGCCGACGAGCTGGCCGCGCTGGCCGGTGACGGCGCTGCCTTCGTCTCCGACGGTTTCGGCGTGGTGCACCGCAAGCAGGCATCGGTCTACGACATCGCCAAGCGGCTGCCGGGCTACGCCGGCGGCCTGGTGCTGTCGGAGGTCGAGGTGCTGCGCACGCTGACCGGCGACCCGAAGCGCCCCTACGCGGTGGTGCTGGGCGGCTCGAAGGTCTCCGACAAGCTGGGCGTCATCCAGGCGCTGCTGCCCAAGGTCGACAAGCTGCTGATCGGCGGCGGCATGGCCTACACGTTCCTGGCCGCCAAGGGCCACAGCGTGGGCAAGTCGCTGCTGCAGCAGGACCAGGTCGAGTCCACGTGCAAGCTGCTGGAGGAGCACGGCGACAAGCTGGTGCTGCCCGTGGACGTCGTGGTCGCCGACCGCTTCGCCGCCGACGCCGAGTCCCGCGTGGTCGACGCCGACGCGATCCCGGCCGACTGGATGGGCCTGGACATCGGTCCGCGCAGCGTGGAGCTGTTCGCGGGCATCCTGGCCGGCGCCAGGACGGTGTTCTGGAACGGCCCGGCCGGTGTCTTCGAGTACCCCGCGTTCGCCGAGGGGACCCGCGGCATCGCGCAGGCCATCGTGGACTCCGGCTCGTTCAGCGTCGTCGGCGGCGGCGACTCGGCCGCCGCGGTGCGCAGCCTCGGCCTGCCCGAGGACGGCTTCACCCACATCTCCACCGGTGGCGGTGCGTCGCTGGAGTACCTGGAGGGCAAGGAGCTCCCCGGTGTCTCGGTGCTCGAGGAGGGTAGCTGAGCATGGCCAGGCAACCGCTGATCGCGGGCAACTGGAAGATGAACCTCAACCACCTCGAGGCCATCGCCCTGGTGCAGAAGATCGCCTTCTCCCTGCCGGAGAAGTACTTCGCCAAGGTCGAGGTGGCGGTGATCCCGCCGTTCACCGACATCCGCAGCGTGCAGACGCTGATCGACGGCGACAAGCTCCTGCTCAAGCACGGCGCGCAGGACGTCTCCGAGCACGAGTCCGGTGCCTACACCGGTGAGGTGTCCGGCCCGATGCTGGCCAAGCTCGGTTGCAGCTACGTCGTCGTCGGCCACTCCGAGCGCCGCGAGCACCACGCCGAGACCGACGAGGTCGTCAACCGCAAGGTGCGCGCGGTGCTCAAGAACGGGATGTCGCCGATCCTCTGCGTCGGCGAGCCGCTGGAGGTGCGCGAGGCCGGCGGGCACGTCGAGCACAGCACCACCCAGCTCATCAACGCGCTCAAGGGGCTGAAAACCGAGCAGGTTCGCCAGGTCGTGGTGGCTTACGAGCCGGTCTGGGCGATCGGGACCGGTAAGGTCGCGACTGCGGCGGACGCGCAGGAAGTGTGCGCGGCGCTGCGGACAGCCCTGGCGGACAAGTACGGCAAGGAGATCGCCGACGAGATCCGGGTCCTCTACGGGGGCTCGGTGAAGTCCAGCAACATCGGCGAGCTCATCGGCCAGAACGACGTCGACGGCGCTCTGGTCGGCGGTGCGAGCCTCAACGGCGACGAGTTCACCAAGCTCAGCGCCATGGCCGCGGGCGGACCACTGCCGTGACTCGGTGAGTGCCGGGCCGCTTGAGGCGGACGGCGGTCCACTGGCTGAGAGCGGCCCGGTACTCTAGGTTGCGAACCGCTGTGCGAACGAGGACGTGATGGACCTTTTCCTGAAGATCATGCTGATCGTGACGAGTGTGCTGCTGGTGCTGCTGGTGCTGCTGCACCGGGCGAAGGGCGGCGGGCTCTCCTCGCTATTCGGCGGCGGTATGCAGTCCAGCCTGGCCGGTTCCAGCGTCGCGGAGAAGAACCTCGACCGGATGACGCTCTTCGTCATCGCGTTGTGGATCATCGCCATCGTCGGGGTCGGCCTGCTGATCAAGATCGGTTGACCGGCTGCACCCCTGGTGCAGCGGGCGACCCCGGGCGGCTTGGTGGGTGAGGATGGATGACCGGTGGTAACGCCATTCGCGGCACGCGCGTGGGGGCGGGTCCGATGGGCGAGTCGGAGCGGGGTGAGTCGGCGCCGCGCAAGCGGGTCGACTACTGGTGCGCCAACGGCCACCACACCCGGCCGTCGTTCGCCATGGACGCCGACGTGCCGGAGCAGTGGGATTGCCCGCGTTGCGGTCTCCCGGCGGGACAGGACGAGCAGAACCCGCCGGAAGCGCGGCGCAACGAGCCTTACAAGAGTCATCTGGCCTACGTGAAGGAACGCCGCAGCGACTCCGATGGCATGGCCATCCTCGAGGAGGCGCTGTCGAAGCTGAAGGAGCGCAAGGGCCGCTGAGTGACGCCGGAACCGGGCGGGCGGGGATCTCCCCACCCGCCCGGTTCTGCTTTTTGCGGACCGGTCGCGCCCGGCCGCAGCCCGTGGTGGGGCGGAACTCGCCGCGGCCGTGCTGCCCGCGGCTACTACGGGGCCGCGGCCGCTGTCACGGGGCGCCGTACCAGCGCTGTGCGGTGCCGTGACCGAGCATCTGGCGCTCGGCGTCGGAGTGGTGGGTGAAGATCTCGCCGTAGGCGTCGAACAGCGGGCGGAAACCCGAGCGCAGCCGTTCGATCGGCAGGTCGGAGCCGAGCATGCACCGGCCCGCCCCGAAGATCTCCACGGCCGCGAGCAGCCAGCGGCGCACGCCGTCGGTGGTCCAGTCGCCGAAGACCGTGCCGAGCGCGTCGATCCGCGTCGCGACGTTGGGCTCCGCCGCCAGGGCGTCGAGCCGCTCGGTGTGCCGCTGGTAGCCCGCATCGGTCAGGTCGGTCGGCCATCCGAAGTGGTCGATGACGACGCGCAGGTCCGGCAGCTCGCGGGCGATCCGGGCGGCCAGGTGCAGTTGCCCGCTCTCGGCCTCGATCGTCGCGACCAGATTGTGCCGGGCGAGCAGGGCGAGGTTGTCCATGGTCCGCGGGTCGTCCAGCGGCGACCCGTCCGCCGCGCCGCCGGGAGCCAGGGCCTCGACGAACCGGACGCGCACGCTGCGCACCAGCGGGATTCGCCGCACGCGTTCCACCAGGCCGGCGAAGTCCGGCGAGGCCGGGTCGCCGAGCGTCACCAGCCCGGTCACCTGGCCGCTGCCGTCGTCCTGCCGCCGCACCCATTCCGCCGCCGCCACCGGGTCGGCCGCACCCGGATCGGACCACACGATGCCCCGCACGCCGCAGCCCTCGGTCTCGGCGCGGTAGTCCTCCAGCAGGTAGGTGTCGGGCAGCGACTCGTAGTCGCCCAGCAGGGCCTTGGCCGCGGTGCGGTCGGTCAGCCAGAACACCGGGTTCACGCGCTGGTCCCACAGGTGCACGTTGGAGTCGACGACGGGTTCGAGCGGCGACATCTTGCCGGTGGCTCCCATCGCCCGACGATAGAAGGGGACGCCGCGTCTCGCCGTGTGTGCGGACGGGTCGCGGAGGGCTCGAACCGGTGTGGCGTTGCTCGCGACCGCGATTCCGGTACCGGGCGGAGCCGATACGCTCACGCCACTTCTGGAGACGTCGCGTGGAGGAACCATGGACCTGTCGACCGCTGACCTCGCCGACCGGGAAGGACCGTCGGTGCGCAGCTGCGACGTGCAGCTGCGCAACTACGGCGGTCGCGCGGTGTTCTCCGGCCGGATCCGCACGGTGCGCTGCTTCCAGGACAACGCGCTGCTCAAGCAGGTTCTCTCCGGGCCAGGTGAGGGCGACGTGCTGGTCGTCGACGGTGGCGGCTCGGTGCACACGGCGCTGATCGGCGACCTGATCGCCGAGCTCGGGCGCTCCAACGGCTGGAGCGGCGTCGTGGTGCACGGCGCGGTGCGAGACTCGGCCGTGCTGGCCGGGATGGAGTTCGGCGTGAAGGCGCTGGGCACCAACCCGCGCAAGAGCACCAAGACCGGCGAGGGCGTGCTCGACGAGGTGGTGTCCTTCGGCGGCGTCGAATTCGTTCCGGGCGAACACCTGGTCAGCGACACCGACGGCATCGTCGTCGTAGCCTCGGTGGACTGAGCACGGGGCGGGCTATTCTGCGAGGCTGTCGGGCAACGACGACAGCGGGACGTGCACCCAGTGGTTCAACGGACTCGGTCTACGGGCACCAAGACGGGCATCGCCACGCGCAGGCTCCCGGCGTTGCTCGTCGCGGGTGGCTTCGCGGCGCTCATCGCGATCGGAACGCTGCTGTTGATGCTTCCCGCGTCCACCGAGAACGGCCGGGGAAGCGACCTCATCACCGCACTGTTCACCTCCACTTCGGCGGTGTGCGTCACCGGCCTGGTCGTCGTGGACACGCCGACGTACTGGTCGGCTGCCGGCGAGGTCGTGATCATGTGCCTGATCCAGCTCGGCGGGCTCGGGATCATGACGCTGGCGTCGCTGCTCAGCCTGCTGGTGCTGCGCCGGTTCGGCCTGCGGATGCGGCTCACGGCGCAGGCCGAGACCAAGACGCTCGGGCTGGGCGACGTCCGCAGGGTGCTGGGCAGGATCGTCGTACTCGCGGTGGCGTTCGAAACCGTGGTTGCGCTCGCGCTGGCCGCGAGGCTTTCGCTCGGCTACGACCTGCCACTCGGGCGGGCCGTCTACGAAGGCGTGTTCCACGCGGTCTCGGCGTTCAACAACGCCGGCTTCGCGCTCTACTCCGACAACCTGATCGGCTTCGCCACAGACCCGTACTTCTGCCTGCCCATCGCCTTCGCCGTGATCGCGGGCGGGCTCGGCTTCCCGGTCCTGCTGGAGATCGGACGACGCTTCGGACGGCCGGGACGGTGGAGCCTGCACACCAGGATCACGCTCTGGGGGACCGCGGTGCTGCTCGCCGGAGGGGGCGCGGCCATCACCGTCACCGAGTGGGCCAATCCCGCGACGCTGGGGCCCCTGGGTGCGCCCGGCAAGCTGCTGGCCGGGTTCTTCGCCGGGGTGATGCCCCGTACCGCGGGCTTCAACAACCTCGATGTCGGCGGCATGTACCCGGGGACCCTGCTCATGCAGGACGTGCTGATGTTCATCGGCGGCGGCAGCGCGGGCACCGCGGGCGGCATCAAGATCACCACCTTCGCGCTGCTGGCCTTCGTGATCTACGCCGAGATCCGCGGTGAGCCCACCGTGCACGTCATGGGCCGCAGGCTGCCCGAGGGGGTGCAGCGTCAGGCGCTGACCATCGCCCTGCTGGGCGTCGCACTGGTCATGACGTGCACGCTGGTTCTGCTGGCCATCACGCCTTTCGGGGTCGACCAGGTGCTGTTCGAAACGGTTTCGGCGTTCGCCACGGTCGGCCTCTCCACCGGCATCACCCCGGAGGTAGGGGCCGGCGGGCAGGTGCTGCTGGTGTTGCTGATGTTCATCGGGCGGCTCGGTCCCGTCACGCTGGCCTCCGCGCTGGCGCTGCGGGACCGCATGCGCCGCTACGAACGACCGGAGGAGCGACCGATCGTTGGCTAGGAACGAAGCGAGTCAGATCGTGGTGATCGGGCTGGGCCGGTTCGGCAGCTCGCTGGCCGGGGAGCTGGTGAGCCGCGGGTCGGAGGTGCTGGGCATCGACTCCAGGCCGGAGGTGGTGCAGCGGCACGCCGACGAGCTCACCCACACCGCGGTCGCCGACACCACCGACCCCGAGAGCCTGCGCCAGCTGGGCGTGCCGCAGTTCCGCCGCGCCGTGGTGGCGATCGGCACCGACCTGGAGGCCAGCATCCTGACCACCTCGCTGCTGGCCGACTTCGGCATCCCGCACATCTGGGCCAAGGCCACCAGCAGGCAGCACGGCCGCATCCTCGAACGGGTCGGCGCGCACCACGTCGTGCTGCCCGAGCACGACATGGGCGAGCGCGTGGCGCACCTGGTGACCGGCCGGATGCTCGACTACATCGAGATCGAGGAGGACTTCGCGCTGGTCAAGACGCTCACGCCGGACGAGGCGGTGGACCGGGCACTGGGCGAGAGCAGGCTGCGCTCCAAGTACGGCGTCACCGTGGTCGGCGTGAAGCGGCCGGGGGAGGAGTTCACCTACGCCACCGCCGACACCGTCGTGCGCAAGGGCGACATCCTCATCGTGGCCGGGCAGAAGGACCAGGTGGAGGAGTTCGCCGACGTCACGTGAGAGTTCGTTGAACTCGTCTTGCGTGGCGGTTCCGGCGGCGGTGCCGGTCACGAGGATGGGCCAAGCGGCCGACACCGCTTTCGAAGATGGAAGTCATGCCCTGACACCCCGTGGCCGTGCCTGCCGACCGGGTGACGGGTGCCGGTGTGCTTTGATCGGCCCGACGGCTCGTCGATGGGAGGAACCGGGCGTGGTGGAGCAGAAGCGCGGTCGGCGGATCGCCATGTCCCCTGGCGAACTGGACGCTTTCCTGGCCTCGGAGCGGACCTGCCGGGTCGGGACCAGCGGGCCATCGGGACCGCACGTCACACCGCTGTGGTTCGTCTGGAACGCCGGGTCGCTGTGGCTGTACTCGCTGACCCGCAGCCAGCGGTGGACCGACATCGCCCGCAACCCGCGGGTGGCGGTGCTGGTCGACGCCGGCGTGGAGTACCACGAGCTGCGGGGCGCGGAGCTGGTCGGCGACGCCGAGGTGATCGGCGAGGTGCCCAGGACCGGGGAGCCCGAACGGGCGCTGGAGGCGCCCGAGCGGTTGTTCGCGCGCAAGTACTTCGACTCCGAGGAGTTCGTCCACGACCAGCGGCACGCGTGGCTGCGGATCACCCCGGAAACCGTGCGCAGCTGGGACTTCCGCAAGCTCGCGCGCTGACGGAGCCGACGCGCCTCCCCCTGTCTCTGCGGTGGGCGGGGGCCGGTGGCGGTCACCGGCCCCCGCACGTCACCGCGCGTGGACGTCGCCGTAGTGGTCGGCGACCACCTTGGCGTAGGCGTCCTTGGCGTTGCCGGTCAGGGACTTGGCGCTGAAGTACACGTCGCCCTTGACCTCGGGGTGGTCGCGGTTGAGCGTCAGGTGCGCCGACAGCTCGCCAGGGTCGGTCCAGCCCTCGCTGCCGACCTTGTAGGCGCCCTGTCCTATGTAGAGCTCGACGTCGGTGCCGGCCACCGTCTTCGCCCACCACGGCACCAGCACCGCGTAGTCGGCGGCGGAGTGCCCGATCTGCCAGTAGATCTGCGGGGTGATGTAGTCGACCCAGCCCTCCTTGACCCACTTGCGGCTGTCGGCGTAGATGGCCGAATAGGACTCCAGCCCCTTGGTGTCGGAGCCGTTGGGGTCGCTGGAGGCGTTGCGCCAGATGCCGAACGGGCTGATGCCGAACCGGGCGTCGGGCTTGGCCGCGTGGATGCGCTGGTCCAGTTCGGACACCAGCAGGTCGACGTTGTTGCGCCGCCAGTCCTCGATGTTGTCGAAACCGCCGCCGTGCTGGCGGAACGTCTCCTCGTCGGGGATCTTCTGGCCGGAGGCGGGGTAGGGGTAGAAGTAGTCGTCGAGGTGCACGCCGTCCACGTCGTAGTTCTCGACGGCGTGCATGATGGCTTCCTCGACGAACGCGCGCGCCTCGGGAACCCCGGGGTTGTAGTACAGCTTGCCGTTGTAGGCGAAGACCCAGTCTGGGTGCTTGCGCGCGGGGTGCTCGGGCACCAGGGCGTTCGGGTCGGCCTGCATACTCACCCGGTACGGGTTGAACCAGGCGTGGAACTGCAACCCTCGCTTGTGGGCCTCGGCGACCATGAACTCGAGCGGGTCGTAGCCGGGGTCCTTGCCCTGCTCGCCGGTCAGCCAGTGCGACCACGGCTCGTGCGGTGACGGCCAGAAGGCGTCGGCGGTCGGGCGGACCTGCACGAACACCGCGTTGAGCTTGTCTGCCACGGCCTGGTCGAGCAGCCTGGTGTGCTCGGCGCGCTGGGCCTCTGCGCTCAGGCCGGGCTTGCTCGGCCAGTCGATGTTGGACACCGAGGAGATCCACTCCCCGCGCATCTCGGTGGTCGGACCGGCCGGTGCCGTCGCGCCCGCGACGGCGACCAGGCCGGGCAGCAACGCGGCGGAGGCGATCGCCGCGCCCAGGAACGTCCTGCGGGACGGGTGGGAGGTCATCGAGGACTCGCCTTCGAAGCTGGTCCGGTGCCGGCCGCCGACGGTAGCGCGCGGCGGCGGGCGGTGACCGGACGTGGATCGGTGGTGGGCGTGTTCCGGTGTGACGTTGATGATCACCGCAGGGTTGCACGGCCCGGCCGCCCGCGAGGCCGGCCACCGGCGATTTGCCCCCGACGAGCGAGCCGGGTGCCCCGGATGCGACCGCGGAACTGGTCCGGTTGCCGGATCTCGGCTTCCCCGAAGAGCGGAAGCGGGCCTGCCGCCGGTGGCGACAGGCCCGCTTCCCAGCTACCGCCGGCTCAGCGCTCCTCGGCTTCCTCGAGGGGTGCGACGGCCGCGGCCGCTTCGCGGTCGAGCAGCCACAGGGTGCGGTTGCGACCGTGTGCGCCCGCGGCCGGGATGTCGACCGGGTCCGCGCCGCTCAGGGCCGCCGCCACCGGCTCGGCCTTGGCCGCACCGGTGGTCATCAGCCACACCTGCGAGGCCGCGCGGATCGCGGGCAGGGTGAGCGAGATCCGCGTCGGCGGCGGCTTCGGGCAGTCGTGCACGCCGACCACCGTGTGCCCGGACTCCCGCACGTACGGGGTGTCCGGGAACAGCGAGGCGGTGTGGCCCTCCTCGCCGACGCCGAGCATCAGCACGTCGAACGCGGGCACCGGCGTGTCGGTCGCCGCGTCCGCCTGGGTGGCCAGCACCTCGGCGTAGTGCGCCGCCGCCGCGTCGGCGTCCGGGCCGAACCTGCCGTCCGACGGAGCCATCGGGTGCACCCTGGCGGGGTCGACGGCGACGTGGTCGAGCAGTGCCTTGCGCGCCTGCGTCTCGTTGCGCTCGGGATCGCCGTCGGGCAGGAACCGCTCGTCGCCCCAGTACAGGTCGACCCGGCCCCAGTCCACCGCGCCGCAGGCGGGGGAGAGCCGGACCTGCTCCAGCACGCCGATCCCGGTGCGCCCGCCGGTGAGCACCACCGACGCCGAACCGCGCGCGGTCTGCGCGTCGACGACGGCGGTGATCAGCCTGGCCGCGGCCGCGGCGGCCAGGCTGTCGCTGCCCTCGTGGACGACGACGTCAGGAGCGGTCACGACTCCTCGCCCTCCTCGTCGGTCTCCTGCTCCGCGGCCTCGTCGCCCTTGGTGATCTTGGAGAGCCCGTGCAGGGTCGCCTCGTAGATCTCGTCGGGGTCCAGCCTGCGCAGGTCCTCGGACAGGCAGTCCCGCACCTCGCGGCGCTGCAACGCCACCCGCCGGTCCGGCTGGCCCGGCTGGGTCAGCGACCCGACCTTGCCGTCCGGCCGGACGATCTCGACGTTGCCCGACGGCCGCTCCAGCACCGCCGAGACGATGCCCGGGCCGCGCGGGTGCTCCAGCCGCCGCACCGGGATGTCCAGGTAGCTCGCCAGCCACGCCGCCAGCAGGTCGGTCGACGGCGAGTCCGCCGCGCCGCTGACGGTGGCCGCGGTGACCGGCTCGTGCGGCGGCAGGTCCAGCGCCGCCGCCAGCACCGCGCGCCACGACGTCAGCCGCGTCCAGGCCAGGTCGGTGTCACCGTCGGTGTAGGAGCGGACGCGGTCCTGCAGCGCGCCGATGGGGTCTTGCTCGGCGGCGGCGTCGGTGATCCGCCGGTGCGACAGCGCGCCGATCGGGTCCTTGGCCGGGCTCTCCGGCGCGTCGCTGGGCCACCACGCCACGACCGGCGCGTCCGGCAGCAGCAGCGGCACGACCGACCCGGCGCCCTCGTCGGCCAGCGCGCCGTACAGGCGCAGCACGATGACCTCGGACGCGCCGGCGTCACCGCCGACCCGGATCTGGGCGTCGAGCCGCGGCGCCGCCTGCTTGAGGCCGCGCGCCACGACGATCACCCGCGCCGGGTGCTCCCGGCTGGCGTCGTTGGCGGCTTGGATGGCCTTCTCGACCTCGGTCCCGTCACCGGTGACGATCACCAGGGTCAGCACCCGGCCCAGCGCCACGGCGCCACCGCTCTCGCGCAGCTCGACCAGCTTCTTGTTGACCTGCGACGTGGTGGTGGACGGCAGATCGATGATCACGGTCGCCTCCAGGTGCGTCCGGTGCGGGCCATCATGGCGTCCGCCGACGGCGGACCCCAGGTCCCGGCCTTGTAGGACTCGGGCTTGCCGTGCGCGGCCCAGTAGTCCAGCACCGGGTCGAGGATCTTCCAGGACTGCTCGACTTCTTCGTTGACCGGGAACAGCGAGGGCTCGCCGAGCAGCACGTCGAGGATCAGCCGCTCGTAGGCCTCCGGCGAGGACTCGGTGAAGGCGTGGCCGTAGCCGAAGTCCATCGTCACGTCCCGCACCTCCATCGAGGTGCCGGGGACCTTCGAGCCGAAGCGCATCGTCACGCCCTCGTCCGGCTGCACCCGGATCACCAGCGCGTTCTGCCCCAGCTCCTCGGTCATGGTGTCGTCGAAGGGCAGGTGCGGGGCGCGCTTGAACACCACCGCGATCTCGGTGACCCGCCTGCCCAGCCGCTTGCCGGTGCGCAGGTAGAACGGCACCCCGGCCCAGCGCCTGCTCTCGACCTCCAGGGTGATCGCGGCGTAGGTCTCGGTGATGGAGTCGGGGGAGAAACCGCCCTCCTCGTGCAGCCCGGGCACCAGCGAACCGCCCTGCCAGCCACCGGTGTACTGACCGCGCGCGGTGGTCTGGTCGAACGGACCGACCGGCTTGGTCGCCGAGAGCACCTTCAGCTTCTCGGCGCGCAGGTCCTGCGGCGCGAAGGAGACCGGCTCCTCCATCGCGGTGAGCGCCATCAGCTGCAGCAGGTGGTTCTGGATGACGTCGCGCGCCGCGCCGATGCCGTCGTAGTAGCCCGCCCGGCCGCCGAGGCCGATGTCCTCGGCCATCGTGATCTGCACATGGTCGACGTAGTGGGCGTTCCAGATCGGCTCGAACAGCTGGTTGGCGAAGCGCAGCGCCAGGATGTTCTGGACGGTCTCCTTGCCCAGGTAGTGGTCGATGCGGAACACCGAGTCCTCGGGGAAGACCTCGTTGACGATCCGGTTGAGCTCCTGCGCGCTGGCCAGGTCGTGGCCGAACGGCTTCTCGATGACCACCCGCCGCCAGGTGTCGGGCGACTGCTCGGTCAGCCCCGAACGCGACAGCTGCTTGAGCACCGTCGGGAACGCCGACGGCGGAACCGACAGGTAGAACGCGTGGTTGCCGCCGGTGCCGCGCTCGGCGTCGAGCTGCTTGACGGTCTCGGCCAGCCTGTCGAACGCCGGCGGGTCGTCGAAGGAACCGGGCACGAACCGGAAACCCTCGGCCAGCCGGTCCCACACCGTCTGGTGGAACGGGGTGCGGGCGTGCTCCTTGACCGCCTCGTAGACGACCTGCCCGAAGTCCTGGTCGGCCCAGTCGCGCCGGGCGAAGCCGGTGAGCGCGAAGCCCGGCGGCAGCAGCCCGCGGTTGGCCAGGTCGTAGATCGCCGGCATCAGCTTCTTGCGGGACAGGTCGCCGGTCACGCCGAAGATCGTCAGCCCGGACGGGCCCGCGATGCGCGGCAGCCGCTTGTCCCGCGGGTCACGTAATGGGTTCTGCCAGTGCGAACTCACGCCTCGCCCTCCTGTGCCTGGTCCTGGTGCAGGCTCTGCACCGCCTTCACCAGCTCGACCAGGCCCGCCGCCCGGTCGTTGAGGTGCAGCCGGAGAACCGGCCGGTTGTGCTCGGCCAGCACCTGGCCGTCGCCCAGCGCCTGGGCGCGCTGGAGCTCGCCCAGCGTGTAGGGCCGGCCGGGGACCTCCAGCTCCTCCTCGGCGGTGCCTGTGATCTGCAGGAAGATCCCGTTCTGGTGGCCGCCCTTGTGGTACTGCCCGGTGGAGTGCAGGAACCGCGGCCCCCACCCGAAGGTCGTCTGCAGGCCGGTGCGGCGCGCCAACTCCGGGCGCAGCACGGCCGCCGAGGCGTCGTCGAGCCGGTCGAGGTAGGCCTGCACCGACAGGTAGCCGCCGCCCGGCGCGGTCGCCAGGAACGCCCGCAGCGCCTCGGCGACGGTGCCGACCCCGGCCGAGAGCCAGTCGCCCGAGGGGTGCACCTCGATCGAGCCGTCGACGGTCGCAGGGGTCGCGGCCGGGCCGCCGCCCGCGCCGTCCAGCAGCGCACGCGCGGCCTTCTTGGCGGCCTCGACGTCGGGCTGGTCGAACGGGTCGATGCCCAGCAGGCGGCCGGCCAGCGCGGTGGCGAACTCCCACAGCAGGAACTGGCCGCCGAGCGGGCCGTCGACGCTGATCCGCGCCGCTTCGTCGGCGGGACCGATCGCCACCGTCGTCGCGTCGTCACCGGCGTCGGCGAAGCCCGCGGCGCGGGCGTCCTCGGTGACCACCGGCAGCAGGCCGGTGCCGTTCTTGCCGGTCGACTCCGCGATGAGCTGCTCGGCCCAGTCCGGCAGGCCCTTGATGCCCGAGCCGGTGTCGGCGAAGACGACCTTCTCGGCGCCCCTGGCGTGCGCCGCGCCGAGCGCCGAGGCCAGTCGCACGGCCGGGCTGCTCTCGGAGTCCTCGCGCAGCGCAGCGAAGGCCGCGGCGGCGTCGTCGAGCAGCGCGGAGATGTCGGCGCCCGCCAGCCCGGCGGGCACCAGCCCGAAGGCCGTCAGCGCCGAGTAGCGGCCGCCGACGTCGGGGTCGGCGGTGAAGACCTTGCGGTAGCCGGCCTCCTCGGCGGCCTTCTGCATCGGCGAGCCCGGGTCGGTGACCACGATGATGCGGGTCACAGGATCGATTCCGTTCTCGGAGAACGCCCGCTCGAAGACGCGGCGGTGGCTGTCGGTCTCGACGGTGGTGCCCGACTTCGACGAGACGACCAGCACGGTGCGCTCGAGGTCGCCGGCCAGCGCGTCGGCGACCTGACCGGGATCGGTGGTGTCCAGCACGGTCAGCGGCACACCGGCGGTCGCGGTGATCACCTCCGGCGCCAGCGAAGAGCCGCCCATGCCGGCCAGCACGATCCGGTCCAGCCCCTCGGAGTGCAGATCCGCGCGCAGCGCGTCGATCTCGGCCAGCAGCGGCCGGGAGCTCTCGTGCAGGGTGGTCCAGGACAGCCGGATGGACGCCTCGCTCTCGGCGTCCGGGCCCCACAGGGTGTGATCCTTCGCGGCGAGCCTGCTCGCCGCCTTGTCACCGGCCAGCCGCTCGGCCAGCGGCCGGGCCTCGTCAGCCAGCGCCGAGTCGGAGATTTCGACTGAGGTTTCGGTCGCCATGCAAATCCTTCAGCGCTCGAGTTCCAATAGCGTGGATTGGACACCGAGGTGCGCACCGGCCGGTGGTCGTGGGCGACCTGACGGCCGTCGTGGCCCCCGCAGCGAGCCGGGGTGCCGTCCTCGGCGTTGCCGAACTGCGGGCACGACACCGGCGGCGTGCCCACACAGTCTGCTTGATCCGGCCAAGCGCGGCATGGCCGCGCACCGGAAGGGCGCGGAGCACCGGCGGCCTGGCCGCCGGCGCCCCGCGCCCACCGCTCACTTGGCCTGGTCGAGCTGCTCGCGAACCGTCTGCAGCAGTTCTTCCCAGGACTTCTCGAACTTGTCGACGCCCTCGCGCTCCAGCACGGCGAACACGTCGTCGAGGTCGATGCCCGCGGCCGACAGCGAGTCGAAGACCTGCTGCGACTCGGCCGCCCTGCCCGACACCTGGTCGCCCCGCACGTCGGCGTGGTCGGCCGTGGCGAAAAGCGTCGCCTCCGGCATGGTGTTCACCGTGTTCGGCGCGACCAGCTCGTCGACGTAGCGGGTGTCGGAGTAGGACGGGTCCTTGACGCCGGTCGAGGCCCACAGCGGGCGCTGCGGCTTGCCGCCGTCGGCGGCCAGGGCCTTGAACCGGTCGGAGGCGAAGACCTCCTCGTAGGCGGCGTAGGCCAGCCGGGCGTTGGCGATGGCCGCCTTGCCCCGCAGCTCCTGGCCGCCCTCGACCGACTCCAGGCGCTTGTCGATCTCGGTGTCGACCCGGGAGACGAAGAACGAGGCCACCGAAGCGATCTGGGCGAGGTCGTGGCCGTTGGCCTTGGCCTGCTCCAGACCGGCGAGGTAGGCGTCCATGACGTCCCGGTAGCGCTCGACCGAGAAGATCAGCGTCACGTTGACGCTGACGCCCTCGGCCAGCACGCGGGTGATGGCAGGCAGGCCCTCGACGGTGGCCGGGATCTTGACCATCAGGTTGGGACGGTCGACGGCCTTCCACAGGTCCAGGGCCTCGGCGACGGTGCGCTCGGTGTCGTGCGCCAGCCGCGGGTCGACCTCCAGCGAGACGCGGCCGTCGTGGCCGGCCTCGTAGACGTTGCGGAAGATGTCGGCCGCCTCGCGGATGTCGCGGGTGGTCAGCTCGCGGACGGCGTCGTCGACGCTCGCGCCGCGCGCGGCCAGCTCGCGCACCTGCTCGTCGTAGTCCGCGGCGTTGGACAGCGCCTTGGCGAAGATCGTCGGGTTGCTGGTGACGCCCACGACCGCGTGGTCGGAGATCAGCTCGGCCAGGTTGCCGGAGTTGATCCGCTTGCGGGAGAGGTCGTCCAGCCAGATGGAGACACCCGCGTCGCTCAGCGCCTCGAGGTTGCTGTTGGTGGTCACTGATGTTCCTCCACTCACGCGTTGGCGCGTGCGTTGTCCAGGCTCCGGCGCGCCGCGGCGACCACGGCGTCGGCGGTGAACCCGAACTCCTTGAACAGGGTCTTGTAGTCCGCCGAGGCGCCGAAGTGCTCGATCGAGACGATCTCGCCGCTGTCCTTGGCGAAGCGGTACCACGGCTGCGCGATACCGGCCTCGACGACCACGCGGGCGCGCACGCCCCGCGGCAGCACCTGCTCGCGGTAGGCATCGTCCTGCGCGTCGAACCACTCCACGCACGGCATGGACACCACACGGGTTGCAACGCCGTCGGCCTCCAGGGTCTTCCTGGCCTCCACGGCCAGCTCGACCTCGGAACCGGTGGCGATGATCACCAGGTCGGGCTCGCCGGAGCCGGCCTCGGCCAGCACGTAGCCGCCGCGGGCGACGCCCTCGGCGTCGGTGCCCTCCAGCGTCGGCACGCCCTGGCGGGTCAGCGCCAGGCCGGCGGGGCCGCTGGTGTCCTCCAGGATCGCCTTCCACGCCGCGGCGGTCTCGTTGGCGTCGGCCGGGCGGACCACCGACAGGCCGGGGATGGCGCGCAGCGAGGCGAGCTGCTCGATCGGCTGGTGGGTCGGGCCGTCCTCGCCCAGGCCGATCGAGTCGTGCGTCCACACGTAGACGACCGGGGTCTTCATCAGCGCCGCGAGCCGCACCGCGGGCCGCATGTAGTCGCTGAAGATGAGGAAGGTGCCGCCGTAGGGGCGGGTGCCGCCGTGCAGCGCGATGCCGTTGAGGATCGAGCCCATCGCGTGCTCGCGGATGCCGAAGTGCAGCGTCCGGCCGTAGGGCTGGGCGGTCCAGCTGCCGGTGGAGATCTCGGCGGGGCCGAAGGACTCCACGCCCTTCATGGTGGTGTTGTTGCTCTCGGCGAGGTCGGCCGAGCCGCCCCACAGCTCGGGCAGCACGTCGGCCAGCGCCGCCAGGACCTCACCGGAGGCCTTGCGGGTGGCCACGGCCTTGCCGCCGGCCTCGTAGGTCGGCAGCTTCTCCTGCCAGCCCGCGGGCAGCTCGCGCTTGCTCAGGCGGTCCAGCAGCGCCTTGCGCTCCGGGTTGGCCTGCGCCCACGCCTCGAACTCGACCTGCCACTTGTCGTGGGCGGCCTTGCCGCGCTCGGCGACCTTGCGGGCGTGCTCGAGCACCTCGGGGGCGACCTCGAAGGACTTCTCCGGGTCGAAGCCCAGCGCCTGCTTGACCCCGGCGACCTCCTCGGCACCGAGCGCGGCGCCGTGGGCCTTGCCGGTGTTCATCTTGGTCGGAGCGGGGTAGCCGATCACCGTGCGCAGCACGATCAGCGTCGGGCGACTGGTGTCGGCCTTGGCGGTCTCGATGGCCTCGAGCAGCCCGGTCACGTCCTCGCCGCCGTGCACGGTGAGCACCTGCCAGCCGTAGGCCTCGTAGCGCTTGGCGGTGTCCTCCGACAGCGCGATGCGGGTGTCGTCCTCGATGGAGATCTCGTTGGCGTCGTAGATCACCGTGAGGTTGCCGAGCTGCTGGGTGCCCGCCAGGGACGACGCCTCGGAGGTCACGCCCTCCTCGATGTCGCCGTCGGAGGCGATGACGTAGACGTGGTGGTCGAAGATGCTCTCACCCGCGGCGGCCTCGGGGTCGAACAGCCCGCGCTCGCGGCGGGATGCCATCGCCATGCCGACCGCGGTCGCCAGGCCCTGGCCGAGCGGGCCGGTGGTGGTCTCCACACCCGTGGTGTGGCCGTACTCGGGGTGGCCCGGGGTCTTCGAGTCCCACTTGCGCAGCGCCTTGAGGTCGTCCAGCTCCAGGCCGTAGCCGGAGAGGAAGAGCTGCACGTACAGGGTGAGGCTCGAGTGCCCGGCGGAGAGCACGAACCGGTCGCGGCCGATCCACTCGGCGTCGCTGGGGTCGTGCCTCATGACGCGCTGGAACAGCGCGTAGGCGGCGGGGGCCAGGCTCATCGCGGTGCCTGGGTGCCCGCTCCCGCAGTTCTCGACCGCGTCGGCGGCCAGCACCCGGGCCGTGTCCACGGCGCGCTGGTCCAACTCGGTCCAGTCTTCGGGGAGTCGCTTGGTGGTCAAGCGGGCAAGATCGTCGGTGACGGACACGGACGCAGCTCCAGTTTCCCTCGGCGCGGCGAATGCGGTCGCTTGACTTGACCGATCCGAACCGCTGTTATCCCTCGTCCGACGGGCAGCCTAGTCATGTCCGATCAGGGACCTGGCGACCCGTCTGGATTGATGTCGTCTCCCGCGTCGCCGAACGCGCAGCGCAGCTCGCCCCTGCTCGCGCCCCGAACGTGGACGCGGCCGTGCGGACCGGCCGTACGGGAACCCGGCCACCGTCCGCGCCGCGCCCCGCACCTGGTACCGGCAGCGGGAACGGCGTCGAGAATACCCAGCGAGCAGCCGTGACCGGTGCCACCGTTTCTCGCGCCGGTGGCAGGGTAGCCACCCGCCTGCCACCCGACCGAGGCGCGTTCAGGTAGCGCGCCTACTATTCATTGCGGTCCGTGCCGCAGGTGCCAACTGCGCCCTCGCTCCGGCGCGAACCTCCGCCGAAGTGACCAAGGAGTTCCATGCCGTCGGTGAGCGCAGCGTCGTGACCACCGCCGTCGACGCACCCCAGGCCCGGCACGCCCGGCGCCCCGCCGAGCTGCTGAAGGCCTACGCCGGGCTGATCAAGCCGCGCGTCATCGAGCTGCTGCTGGTGACCACCATCCCGGCCATGCTGCTGGCCGCGCGCGGCATCCCGTCGCCGTGGCTGGTGATCGCCACGCTGGTCGGCGGCACGATGGCCGCGGGCAGCGCCAACGCGCTCAACTGCGTCGCCGACGCCGACATCGACCAGGTGATGAAGCGCACGCGCGCCCGGCCGCTGGTGCGCCACACCGTGTCGAACCGGCACGCGCTGGTCTTCGGCATCGCGCTCGGCCTCGGGTCCTTCGGCTGGCTGTGGGCGACCACGAACCTGCTGTCGGCGGTGCTGGCGGTCGCCACGATCCTGTTCTACGTCTTCGTCTACACCCTGGTGCTCAAGCGCCGCACGGCCCAGAACATCGTCTGGGGCGGGGCCGCGGGCTGCATGCCGGTGGTCATCGGCTGGGCCGGGGTTACCGGGCGGGTGGACTGGCCCGCGCTGGTGATGTTCGGGATCATCTTCTTCTGGACGCCGCCGCACACCTGGTCGCTGGCGATGAAGTACCGGGACGACTACGAGCGCGCCGGGGTGCCGATGCTGCCGGTGGTCGCCCGCCCGACCTACGTCTCCCGCCAGATCGTGGTGTTCACCTGGCTCATGGTGCTGTGGACGCTGCTGCTGGCCCCGGCCACCGGCTGGCTCTACGCGGCGTTCGCGGTGGCCGCGGGTGCCTGGTTCCTCTACCTCGCGCACCGGCTGCACGCGCAGACCCGACGGGGCGAGCCGACCAAGCCGCTGAAGCTGTTCCACCTGTCCAACACGTACCTGATGATCGTGTGCGTGGCGCTGGCGGTGGACTCCGCGCTCAGCCTGCCGGTGCTCGGCTGGCCGTTCTAGGTTCTGTTTCACAAGCGGCGGAGCCGCTTGCGGTGTGGGACTCAGCTGGACTCCCGCGGGTTCTCAGCCGTCTTCTCGCGAGGACAGCTTCGACGCCGCGGGGCATACGTCAGTCGGAGATCCCGGAGCGAGAAGGCGGCTGAGGTTCCGCCAGGCGACCCACTACGCAAACACATCCGAGACACGTCCTAGCGCACCCAGCGCAGCACCGCGGTCACCGCGAGCGCGGCGGCGGCCGTCACCGCCGAGGCCAGCAGCATCGCGGCCTCGAAGCCGTTCGCGAGCCTCGCCGGCGCGGTCAGGTCGGTGCCCTGCACGGCGGTGAGCACCGCGCCGCAGGCCGAGACGCCCAGCAGCCCGCCGAGCTGGCGGGCCTCGGTCACCAGTCCGCTGGCCAGGCCGCGCCGCTCGGCCGGCGTGGTGGTGAACGCGCCCGTGCTGGCCGGGGTGAACACCGCGGGCCGGGAGAGGCTGAACGCGAGCAGGCCGGGGACCAGCACGAGCAGCCCGGCGCGCGGCGCGAGCATCCCCACCCAGCACAGCCCGGCGGTGGCGAGCACGAGTCCGCCGACGACCAGCTTCCACGGTCCGCGCCGGTCGGTCAGCTGCCCGGTGGTCAGCGACAGCAGCGGGGTGAACACCCCGGCCAGCGCGAGCACCAGACCGGCGGTGAACGCGCTCTCGCCCAGTCCGTGCTGGAGGAAGAGCACCAGGTAGACGGCGTTGCCCAGGACCGCGAACTGGATGGCGAACAGCGCCACCAGCGAGGCGAGCAACGCGCGGTTGCGGGCCATCAGCGCGACCGGCAGCAGCGGGTGCGGCGAGCGCAGCTCGTGGCGGACCAGCAGCCAGAGCAGCAGCAACCCGGCGGCCACCGGTCCGGCCGCCGCGAACCCCCAGTCTGCGATCTCGGTGAGGCCGACGACCACACCGGCCATGCCGGTCATCAGCAGCACCAGGGAACCGACCTCGACCGGCTGCGGATCGGGTTCGCGCGACGCGACGAGCCAGCGGCGTCCCTGGTGGAAGGCGAACACCACGACGGGCAGGTTCACCAGGAACAGCCACCGCCAGCTCGCCACCTCCAGCAGCGCCCCGGAGATCAGCGGGCCCGCCGTGAGCAGCGTGGTGCCTCCGGTGGACAGCAGCCCCACCGCCCAGCCGCGGTGCTCCGCGCCGACGGTGCGGGAGGTAGCGGCCAGCGCCAGCGGCTGCATGACCGCACCGCCGACTCCCTGGACGAACCGGGCGCCGATGAGGAAGCCGAGGCTCGGCGCCGCCGCGCAGGCCGCGGAGGCCAGGCCGAACACGGCGAGCCCGGCCAGCAGCATCCGCCTGCGGCCGAACCGGTCGGCGAGCCGTCCCGCGGCGACCATCAGCACCGCGAGCGCCAGCAGGTAGGCGGTGATCGTCCACTGCAACCGGGTCGCGGAGGCGCCGAACTCGCGTTGCAGCGCAGGCAGCGCGACCACTACCGAGGTCTGGTCGAAGAACAGCAGCATGTTGACGCTCAGCGTGCACATGAGCACGTGCCGCTGCCGCTGGTCGAGCGATCGCCACTCGCTGGTACGGGACACCCGAAGTAGTGTCGCCGCGCCTGGGGCTCAGCACACCTCGCCGGTGGTGGCGGCGGTGGCCGTCAGCAGGTCGCGGACGAGCTCGAAGTCGATGCGGTCGGCGTGGCGGAAGCGCAGGCAGCCCTTGCCCATGTCGTGGTCGGCGAGCCGCTGCGCGAACGCGTCGCGCACGTCGGTGCGCAGCAGGTAGAGGGAGATGCAGCGTTTCTGGGCGGCGAACGCGATCTCGATCGTGCCGTCTCGCTGGTACCCGGGCATGCCGTAGGCCATGACCTCGGTGAAGCCGGTGAGCTCGGCGCGGCAGAGCTCGCGCACCCGCTCCAGAGCCCGTCTGCGGTCGTCGGGGAGTTCCGCGAGGTAGCCGTCGACGTCGGCGGCCTTGCTCTGCACCATGCCCGGAGCCTAGCCGTGATCAGCTCTCCAACGCCCGGTCGTCGGCGCTGAAGTCGGCATCTTCGGCGGTGGGCGGATGTTCGAGGTGCCAGCGCACCGACCGCGCCACCGACTCCGCCGGATCCCCGGGCTCCCAGCCCAGCACCCGGCGGGCCTTCTCGTTGCTGAACAGCAGGTGCTGGCCGAAGGTGCCGGTGAGCGACTCGGGCGGCACGTCGGCGACGGTCACCAGTTCGGCGCCGGATCCCGCGGCCCGCAGGATCTGCGCCATCCACTCCCGGACGGTCACCGTCGTGGTCTCGCAGATGTTGAAGACCTCGCCGCGCGCCGCGGGCTCGTCCAGCGCGGCCATCACGGCGCGGGCGACGTCGTCGACGTGCACGCGCGACCACAGCAGGTTTCCGGGCCCGACCGGGATGCGTTCGCGGCCGGCGCGGACCCTGCGCAGCACGAAGTCCTCGCGACGCTGGGGGTCGTGCTCGCCGTAGACGACCGCCAGCCGCAGCACGGTCGCGGCCCGTGCCAGGTAGAGCGGTTCCACGTCGAGCTTTTCGTAGGCGTCCATGTCGACGTCGTAGCCATCGACGCCAGGCGCGCCCCGGTGCGGGTAGCGCTCCTGCCGAAGCGGGGAATCCTCGGTGATCGGCACCGGGATGCGGCCGCCACCGGCGAGGGCCAGTTCGTACGCGCGGTAGACGTCCATGCTGGAGAGCACGACGATCGGCACGCCGGGCAGGTGGGGCAGCACCGACTCGGCGTCTGTGCTGGTCATGGCGAGGGTGTCCACGACCGCGTCGGGGGCGAACTCGCCGATCCGCTCGGCGGCGCTCGCGAAGGCGGCGCGATCCATGTGCAGGTGCCGCACCGCGACCCAGTTCTCGGGGTTGTGCCTGCCCCGGTGCGCGACGAGCACCTCGTCGCCCCGGCGGCCAGCTCCTCGGTGATCCTGCGGCCGATGAACCGGGTTCCGCCGACGACGAGCACGCGCATGCCGATCACCTCCGTCGCCGCAACCACAGCACAGGAGGACCGTCGCGTCCGCGCTGTTCGCCCCGGGTGGAAGCGGCCGCCGAGGGCGCCTCAGCGGCACCCCCGGGCGGCGCGGCGATCACGGGATCAGCAGCAGCTTTCCGGTCGTGCGGCGGCCTTCGAGGTCCTCGTGCGCGCGGTGGGCGTCGGCGAGCGGGTAGCTGCCTCCGACGGTGATCCGCAGCGTGCCGTTCCCGATCCACTCGAACAGCTCCCCGGAACGCCAGGCCAGCTCCTCGGCGGTCAGGATGTGGTGCGCCAGGCTCGGACGGGTCAGGAACAGCGAGCCACCGGAGTTCAGGCGCTGCGGGTCCTGCGGCGGCACCGGGCCGCTCGACGCGCCGAACAGCGCCAGCAGGCCGCGCGGCCGGAGGCTGGCCAGGCTCGCGTCGAAGGTGGACTTGCCGACGCCGTCGTAGACCACGTCCACACCGCGCCCGTCGGTCAGGTCGCGGACCTCCTCGGCGACGTCGGCCTCGGTGTAGCGGATGACCTCGTCGGCACCGGCCTCGCGGGCGAGCTTCTCCTTCTCCGGCGTGGACACGGTGCCGATGACGTTGCCGCCGAGCGCCTTGACCAGCTGCGTCAGCAGCAGCCCCATGCCGCCCGCGGCGGCGTGCACCAGCGCGGTGTCGCCGGTCTTGACCGGGTAGGTCGAGGTGACCAGGTAGTGGGCGGTCATGCCCTGCAGCAGCGCGGCCGCGGCCGTCCGGTCGTCCACGCCGTCGGGCACCCGCACCAGCTTGTCGACCGGGATCACGGCGCGCTCGGCGTAACCGCCGGGGACCATCGCCCAGGCCACGCGGTCGCCGGCGGCGAAGCCGGTGACCTCCGAACCGACCTCGGCGACGGTGCCAGCGCCCTCGGACCCGGGCGTGAAAGGCAGCGCCAGGTCGTAGACGCCCGAGCGCTGGTAGGTGTCGATGAAGTTGACACCCGCGGCGGCGACGTCGATCAGCACCTCACGCGGGCCCGGGCTCGGGTCCTCGATCTCGGCGAGTTTCAGGACCTCCGGCCCGCCGTTGGCCTGTACCCGGATAGCGCGCATGCCTGCCTCCTGTCGATCTGCACCTGTTGCTCCGTGCAACCCGGCGTCGGCTCGTGATCTTCCCGGGCGGGCCGGGAGATCGCCGAGGGCTGGCTCACGAAACCGTCTCGGCCGGGCCGGGACCGCGTCTAGGATCCGGGCATGACCGCACCCGAGAAGCAGGCCGAGACCAAAGCGTCGCCGAAGGCCGTCGCGACCGCCAGCGCGTTCGTGCGGGAGCACGGCGAGTCAGGGCGCGCCGTGGTGGAGAACCTGGGCCGCGCCGGCGCCCGCCTGGTCCTGATCGGCGAGGACGGCGCGCTGGGCGATGTGATGGTGCCCGACGTCGCCACCGGTGAGGCCGTGGTGGAGGCCGTCGACGGGCTCACCGCCGCGGACTGGGACGGCGAGACCACCGCGGCGCTGAAGATCGGCGCCGCCCACCGCAGGAAGATGGCCGGGCCGCGAGCCCGCTGATGGCGCGGGTCCTGCTCGCGAGCTGCGCCGAGCTGCCGGAGTCCGACGGTGACGACACGCCGCTGACCGGCGCGCTCGCGGAACTGGGCGTTGACGCGGCGTGGGCGCCGTGGGACGACCCGGCCGCGGCGTTCGCCGAGGCCGACCTCGTCGTGCTGCGCGCGACGTGGGACTACGCGCCGCGCCGCGACGAGTTCCTCGCGTGGTGCGACTCGGTGCCCGCGCTGGCCAACCCGGCCCCGGCGGTGCGGTGGAACACCGACAAGTCCTACCTGGCCGAGCTCGGCGACGCCGGGGTGGAGGTGGTCCCGACCCGGCTGATCCGGCCGGGGGAGCGCCCGGTGTGGCCGGAGGGCGACTTCGTGCTGAAGCCGGCGGTGGGCGCGGGCTCGCGCGGGGCCGCGCGCTTCGACGCCGACGACCATGACGCTGCCCGGGCGCACCTGGAGATCCTGCACACCGACGGCGGGGTGGCGGTGCTCCAGCCCTACCAGGCGACGGTCGACGCCGAGGGCGAGACCGCGATGGTGTTCATCGGCGGCGTCTTCTCGCACGCCTTCGTCAAGGGCGCGATGCTTTCGGACTCCGCCGCGATGGACTCCTCGGGGCTGTTCGTCACCGAAGGACTGCGCCCGGTCGAAGCCGGCCCAGCGCTGCGCCGGGCCGCCGAGGACGCCATGGACGCGGCGTCGGCGCTGCTCAAGGTCGACCGCGCGGAGCTGCTCTACGCGCGGGTGGACCTCGTGCGCGTCGCCGATGGCAGGCCGTTGCTGCTGGAACTGGAGCTGGCCGAGCCGTCGCTGGGCTTCCGCCAGACCGACGCCGGTGCCCTGCGCAGGTTCGCCTCCGCCGTACGCACCGCGCTCGCCCGCCGCTGAGCCGCGTCGGGCACCCGGCCGTTCGGCCGGGTGTGCCTCGGGCGCCCGTCGCTGAGCCCGCCGCGCCGCCGGACGCCCGCAACTGAGCTGGCCTCGCCGCCGGACGCCCGCAACTGATGGCCCGTGCCTTCAGACGCCCGCCATCGAACCCCCGTTCCGCCGGGCCCGGCCGTTGAGCCGCCCGCGCCCTCGGACATCGGACGCTGAACCGCCCGGGCCGTCGAGCACCCGCTGCTGACCTGGTCGGCGCTCTCCTCCGCTGCGCGGGAACCGGCCCTTCACCCGATCGCCACCGACTTGCGGCGCTCAGGTGCTGGCATCGCCGTTTGCCTTCGCCTATCTTTTCAGCGAAGACTAAAGTCGATCTCAGGGCGCGGCGCCGCGCCCGGCACGGACCCTGGAGGGCGAGCGTGGCCGAGTACGAGCACCGCACCGACCGCCCGGCGATGCCGGAGTGGATCGAGCAGATGGCAGCGCACTTCGAGGCGACCGAGGCGATGCCGCTGATCGCCGGGCGCATCCTGGCGTTCCTGCTGATCTGCGACCCGCCGGAGCGCACCGCGGCCGAGCTGTCCCACGCACTCAGCGCCAGCACCGGGTCGGTGAGCACCAACGTCCGGCTCCTGCTGCGGCTGGGCATCATCTCCAAGACCACCCGCCAGGGCCGCGAAGCCGCGCTGTACCGGGTGGAGGAGGACCGCTGGCCGCAGCTCGTGCGCCACCGCATGCAGCGCGTGACCGAGCTGGAGCAGCTCACCGAGTCCGGGCTGCGGATGTTCAGCGGCCAGGGCGAACGAGCGCGACGGCTGCGCACCGTCCACGAGTTCTACCGGTGGCTCGCCGCGGAGATGCCCGAGCTGTGGCGGCGCTGGGAGCGCGAGGGCAAGGGCACGCTGCGCTTCTGACGCGCTCCGCGCGGGAGTCAGGCCGCGACCGGTGCCTTCGCGGCCGGCGCGGGCTCTGCGGGCACCGGGCCGCGGTAGCGCGACTCGCCCCACAGCAGCGCGGTCACGATGATCACCAGCGTGGAGCCGGTGACGTGCAGGACGACCAGGACGGCGGGAACGCCGATCGCGTACTGCACCGAGCCGAGCGCGCCCTGGGCGAGCACCAGCACGCAGGCCGCGATGTAGGCCCGCAGCAGCCCCTTGGTGGGGCGTGCGCTGCGAAGCCACACGCCGAAGACGGCGAGCAGGCACACGTAGGCCATCACCAGCAGCCCGTGCACCTCGACCAGCCGCGGGATGGGCAGGTCCAGGCGAGGCGTGTCCGGGTCGCCGCCGTGCGGTCCGGCCGCGGTGACCAGCGTGCCCGCGACCAGCATCGCGGCGGTCACCGCGGTCAGCGCCACCAGCAGCCGCCGCATCGCCGGGGTGATGACCAGCACCCGCTCGCGGTCGCCCTCGCGGGCGGCCTTGTAGAGGTAGGCCGCCAGCCAGATCAGCACGGCCGAGGCCATGTAGTGCACCGACACGCTCCACCAGGCGAGGTCGACCCGCACGGTCAGCCCGCCGATGATCGCCTGCACGACGACGCCGACCGGCATCACCAGCGCCAGCCGGACCAGACGCGGCCTGCGCGGCCGGACCCGCCACGCGGCGATGAGGCAGCCGAGCGCGATGAAGCCGATCACGCCGGTGAGCGTGCGGTTGCCGAACTCGATCACCTGGTGCAGCGTCGCGACCTCGGGGTGGGCGACCGGGACCATGCTCCCCGGGAAGCACTCCGGCCAGGTCGGGCAGCCGAGTCCGGAACCGGTCACGCGCACGACCGAGCCGGTCACCGAGATGAGGGCTTGCGTCACCATCACGGCCAGGGCGAGCACGCGGACCCAGAAGGTCGCGTTGCGCGGAACTGTGGGGCTGGAAAACGCCGTCGGCACGCAGTCGATGGTAAGCGCAAGCCCCCTTCACGTTCTGCGCAGGGCTTGGCGACCCAGGGCGTCAGCGCTTGGAGAAGACGCCCTGCGGCAACGCGCCCGCGTCCGACAGCGCCTTGCTGAGCCGGCCCCCGTTCTGCAACAGGGTCTGGGCCTCGTCGTCGGAGAGCGCCTCCCACGGCGCGGCGGACATGGCGTCGGTGTCGGCCTCGATCTCCTCGCGCAGAGCCGTTGCGCTCTCGGTGATCGCACCGTCGGCGTCGATCAGGCCGCGCTCCTGGAGCTCCCGGCGAGCGGCCGCCCACTCGTCCTCGGTCCATCCGCGCGTCTTGAGCGCGGCCTGCTCGGTGAACGACTTCCCGGTCGCGACGTGCAGGACGAGGGCCTGCAAGCCGGTCAGCGCGCCGCGCTGGAGGGCGGCGATGTGCGCGTCGCCGCGGAACTCCCGCAGCAGCGAGACCGCGTGCCAGAGCCGCAGGTGCGGCTCCTGCGGCCACTCGAGGTCGGCGTGGGCGGCGAAGAGGGGCTTGCCGTCGGGAGAGCACGCCACCGACGCCTTGCGGGCCAGTTCGGCGGTCTCGGCGACCGCCTCCGACTTCACCTCGTCATCGCCGAGCATCCGCCGCAGCGCGCCGTCCGCGGCGCCGAAGCGGGCGGCCACGACCTCGGCGGGCGTGGTGATCTCCCAGGCCCGCGGGATGGCCGCGGCGATGCTGGTGGGACTGAAGTTGTAGAAGGTGGCGCTGACCACGCCGGGGCCCACCGCGCCCATCGGGGCCGAGCGGCCCGCGAAGTAGGACATCCGGCCGCGTTCGAGGCCGAGACCGGCGAAGGCGTCCGCGGCCTCGGGAGCGAAGTAGATCATCGAGTGCACGAGTTCCAGGGCGGCTTTGCCCTGGCGGGGGAGCGTCGTCATGCGCCCACCCTACTGCGGGGTAACTCGATCAGGTCAGCTTCATTGTCCGGCTCGCGACGCCGCCGGCCACCGCGCCCCAGACGACCAGCACCGCGATCGGCTGCAATCCGGGCAGGGCACCGTGCACGAGCGCGGCGTCCAGCGACTCGGCGAGCGCGCCCGAGGGCAGCAGCCCGGCGATCGCCGACAGCGGTCCCGGCAGGTCCGACGCGGGCAGCGCCAAGCCTCCCGCGAGCAGCAGCACGAACCACACCGCGTTGGCCAGCGCGAGCACGATCTCCGCCCGCAGCGTCCCGCCCACGAGCACCCCGGCCGCGCCGAAGGCCAGCGTTCCCAGCACCAGCAGCGGCACCGCGGCCAGCAGCCCGAGCGGCGAGGGCGTCCAGCCCAGCAGCGCGGCGGCGACTCCGAGCACCACCGCCTGCAACGCGACGACCAGCAGCGTCGCCAGCACGCGACCGCAGGCCAGCACCCAGCGGGGCAGCGCGGTCGCCGACAGCCGCTTGATCACCCCGTATCGGCGGTCGAAGCCCAGCGCGATCGCCTGGCCGGTGAACGCCGTCGACATGACCGCCAGCGCGAGGATGCGCGGCATCACCGAGTCGACGCGCGGCTCCGGCACGGTGCCGATGTGCAGCGTGCTCAGCCCGATCAGCAGCGCCAGCGGGATGATCAGCGTGAGCAGCGCCTGCTCGCCGTGGCGCAGGATGAGCAGCGCCTCGATGCGGGTGTGCGCGGCCAGCATCCGCCCGGGGCGGCCCCGCCCCGGCGAGGGCCGGAAGGTCCCCGCGGGGAACCGCGGTGCGCTGTCGGTCTCGGCGCTCACGATCGGAGCTCCCGTCCGGTCAGTTCCAGGAAAACGTCCTCCAGGCTGCGCTTGCCGACGCGCAGCTCCTGGGCGAGCACGCCGTGGCGGGCGCACCAGGCGGTCACGGTGGAGACCACCTGCGGGTCGATGACACCGCGGATGACGTACTCACCGGCGCGCGGCTCGGTGGCCTGGCATCCCTCCGGCAGCGCCGAGAGCAGCAGGTCCAGCTCCAGCGACGACTGCGAGCGGAACCGCAGCTCCTGCAGCCCGTCCTCGGGCGCGGTCAGCTCGGCGGCGGTGCCCTCGGCCACCGCCCGGCCGTGGTCGACGATCACGACCCGGTCGGCCAGCGCCTCGGCCTCGTCCATCAGGTGCGTGGTCAGCAGCACGCTCACCCCGTCGCGGCGCAGCGCCGACACCAGCTCCCACACCAACCGCCGCGCCTGCGGGTCCATCCCCGCGGTGGGCTCGTCCAGGAACACCAGCTCCGGGCGGCCGACCAGGGCGCAGGCCAGCGACAACCGCTGCTGCTGACCGCCGGAGAGCCGTTTGTAGGGGGTCCGGCCCACCGATCCGAGGCCGAGGGTCTCCAGCAGCCAGGCCGGGTCCAGCGGGTCGGCCGTGCAGGAGGCGACCAGCCGCAGCATCTCGTCGGCCCGCACGCCGGGGTAGGCGCCGCCGCCCTGCGGCATCACGCCGATGCGGGGGCGCAGCGCCTCGCCCTGCGCGGCGGGATCGAGGCCGAGCACGCGGACCGATCCGTCGTCGGGTCGCTGGAAGCCCTCGCAGATCTCCACGGTGGTGGTCTTGCCCGCACCGTTGGGACCGAGGAGCGCCAGCACGTGGCCGCGTTCCAGGCGCAGGTCGAGGCCGTCGACGGCGACCGTGCCGCCGAAGCGCTTCCTCAGCCCACGCAGCTCGACGGCCGGACTGTCGGCGTTGCTCACGAAATCCAAGCCTATGCCGTGACGCGGCGAACACCGCCGCGGGTGGGGCCCGGCCACGGCACCCTCCCGCGCACCAGCCACACCAGGAGCCCGAAGATCACCAGCGCGGCGGCCACGGCCAGCGGGATCTGGTAGATCCGCAGTTCGAAGCCGGATCCGGTGGGCGGTACGAACAGCGCCAGCGGCAGGCTGATCACCGCCGCGGCGATGCGGAACCGGTTGTCGTTGGTCGACAGCGCCAGCGGCACCAGTGCCCACAGCAGGTACCAGGGGTGCACCACCGGTCCGAACAGCGCCAGCGCGCCGAAGGTGATGCCCAGCCCGGCCAGCGGTTCGATCCGGCCGCGGAAGGACAGCCACAGCATCCGCAGGCACACCGTCGCGGCGACGCCGTAGCCGAGGATCTTGGTGATGACCAGCAGCGCGTCGGTGTGGTTGCCCAGTCCGAGCAGCATCGAGACGCCGCCGCCGGTCATGCCGATCGCCGACATCGGCGCCAGCCAGGTCTTGAGCCGGTTGGGCACGTCGTAGGTCTCGATCCAGCCCAGGCCCCAGCCGCTGGAGACCGTGACCACCGTCATGGTCACCAGGAACACCGCGGTCAGCAGGGCGGCGGCCTTGAACAGGTCGGCGTAGCGCCCGCCCCACCGGCGTGCCACGTAGACGCCGAAGAAGCCCAGCGCGATGAAGCCCGGGGGTTTGATCGCGCCGCCGACGGTCAGCAGCACCCCGGCGACGACCACGCCGAGCACCCGCTTCCAGCGCAGGCCCAGCTCGATGGCGGCCAGCATGATGCCGACCATCAGCGCCTCGTTGTGCATGCCGCTGACCACGTGGAACAGCACGATCGGGTTCGCCGCGCTCAGCCACAGCGCGCTCACCGGGTGCACGCCGCAGCGGCGGGCCAGCCGGGGGATCGCCCAGATCGCCAGCGCCAGCCCGGACAGCATCACCACCCGCCACAGCAGCACGCCGAGGATCACGTTGTCGCCGACGATCGAGGAGATGACGCGCCCGAACATCAGGAACAGCGGCCCGTAGGGCGCCGGGGTGTCCCGCCAGATGTTGTTGACGTTGCTGGTCAGCGGGTGGTCCACGCCGAGCGCGGTCAGCGGGCTGAGCACGTAGGGGTCCAGGCCGCGGTGGGCGATCTCGCTCTGCGCGAGGTAGGCGTACATGTCGCGGCTGAACAGCGGCGGCGCCAGCGCCAGCGGCAGCGCCCACATCGCGACGGTGCGGGCCAGCTGCGTCACCGAGACCAGCCGGTTGCTGCCCGGCCACGACAGCCTGCCCAGCCACACCCAGGCCATCACGATCATCAGCATGCCCAGCCAGGCGCAGGCCATCGCCACGGTCGGCATGCGGGCGGGGAGCCCGATCAGCCGGACGCCGGAGAGCGGGTTGTCCACCGGGGCCGCGCCCGCGCCGATCGCGCCGACCGCCAGCAGCAGCGAGCCGGTCGTGCCGAAGCGGCGCACGACGTCGAGCCGCCGCCGTTCGGTGCGGTCCAGCGGCTGGGGCGCGCCCGCCTGGTCTGCCTGCTCCGACCCCGCCGCCGGGCCGCTGCCGGGCGCGGTCTCTCCGGTTGCCTCACCTGCCACCACGATGACGAAGCGTAATCGGGCGACCGGTCCCATCCACCGGGCACCGTCCGGGAGGCGCGAGGCACGCCGCTGCGGGCCGCGGGTGGCGCTGTTCACGGCGGGGCGGATGACGGTGAGACGAATCACGTGGCGGCCCCGCCCTATGGTGCCCGCCGACTAAATAGGTAACATTCGTGTTGTGAAAAACGCCGGAACGCCTCAGCGGGCTGCGGCGGCCGACCAGGGCCCCGCGGCCCACCAGGTCGCGCCGGGGCAGCACGCCGACGGGCGCACCCGGCACGCGGTCGCGCGGTTGCTGCTGGAACGCGGGCCGATCACCGCCGCGGCGGTCGCCGAGGAGCTCGGCGTCAGCCCCACCGCGGTGCGCAGGCATCTCGACGTGCTGCTCGCCGAGGGCGAGGCCTACACGCGGGACGCTTCCGCCCGCGGTCGCCGCGGCCGGGGCAGGCCCGCGAAGCTGTTCCTGCTCACCGAGGTGGGCAGGGCGCGCTTCGGGCACGCCTACGACGACCTGGCGGTCGCGGCGCTGCGGTTCATCGCCGAGACCGACGGGGAGCAGGCGGTGCGCTCCTTCGCCGAGCGCAGGATGGCCGCCCTGGTGGCCAACCACCGCGAGGCGCTGGCGGCCAGCGGCAGCCCGGCCGAACGGGCCGAGGTGCTGGCCAACGCGCTCACCAGGGAGGGCTACGCTGCCTCGACGCGTCGTGTGGGCAGCGGTGAGCAGCTCTGCCAGCACCACTGCCCGGTGGCGCACGTGGCTGCGGACTTCCCGCAGCTGTGCGAAGCCGAGACGGCGGCCTTCGCCGAAGTCCTCGGCACCCACGTGCAGCGGTTGGCCACCATCGCCAACGGCGATGCGGTCTGCACGACGCACGTCCCGCTCGCGCGGTCCGAGTGCGGCGAGAGCAGTGCGGTAACCGATCCGAAGACTGCCGGCCCGGTCCCGAAGGACCGGCAGGAGACCGCCCCGATTCCTGATGGAGGGGAGCCCGTATGACTGCCGCTGCGGAGCAGCGCACACCCACCACGGTGCCGAATGCCTCTGGCCAGCTCAGCCAGGAGGAGACCCTGGCGACGCTGGGCAACTACGAGTACGGCTGGGCCGACCCGGACACCGCGGGCGAGGGCGCTCGACGTGGTCTCAACGAGGACGTCGTCCGGGACATCTCGGCCAAGAAGGGCGAGCCCGAGTGGATGCTCGAGGCCAGGCTCAAGGCCCTGAAGCTCTTCGAGCGCAAGCCGATGCCCAACTGGGGTGCCGACCTGTCCGGCATCGACTTCGACAACATCAAGTACTTCGTGCGTTCCACCGAGAAGCAGGCCCAGACCTGGGAGGACCTGCCGGAGGACATCAAGAACACCTACGACAAGCTGGGCATCCCGGAGGCGGAGAAGCAGCGCCTGGTCGCCGGTGTCGCCGCCCAGTACGAGTCCGAGGTCGTCTACCACAAGATCCGCGAGGACCTCGAGGCCCAGGGCGTGCAGTTCCTGGACACCGACACCGCGCTCAAGGAGCACCCGGAGACCTTCAAGGAGTACTTCGGCTCGGTCATCCCGGCCGGTGACAACAAGTTCTCCGCGCTCAACACCGCGGTGTGGTCCGGCGGCTCGTTCATCTACGTCCCCAAGGGCGTGCACGTCGACATCCCGCTGCAGGCCTACTTCCGGATCAACACCGAGAACATGGGCCAGTTCGAGCGGACGCTGATCGTGGTCGACGAGGACGCCTACGTCCACTACGTCGAGGGCTGCACCGCGCCGATCTACTCCAGCGACTCGCTGCACTCGGCGGTCGTGGAGATCGTGGTCAAGAAGGGCGCCCGCTGCCGCTACACGACCATCCAGAACTGGTCGAACAACGTGTACAACCTGGTCACCAAGCGCGCCAAGGCCGAAGAGGGCGCGACCATGGAGTGGGTCGACGGCAACCTCGGCTCCAAGGTGACCATGAAGTACCCGTCGGTGTTCCTGATGGGCGAGCACGCCAAGGGCGAGGTGCTCTCGGTGGCCTTCGCCGGTGAGGGCCAGCACCAGGACGCGGGCGCGAAGATGGAGCACCTGGCTCCGCACACGTCCTCGACGATCGTGTCCAAGTCGATCGCCCGGGGCGGCGGCCGCACCTCCTACCGCGGTCTGGTCAAGGTCGCCAAGCGCGCCAACCACTCGGCCTCCACGGTCAAGTGCGACGCGCTGCTGGTCGACACCATCAGCCGCTCCGACACATACCCGTACGTCGACGTCCGCGTCGACGACGTCTCCATGGGCCACGAGGCCACCGTCTCCAAGGTCAGCGACGACCAGCTGTTCTACCTGATGCAGCGCGGCCTGACCGAGGACGAGGCGATGGCGATGATCGTGCGCGGCTTCGTCGAGCCGATCGCGCGCGAGCTGCCGATGGAGTACGCACTGGAACTGAACCGCCTGATCGAGCTGCAGATGGAAGGGGCCGTCGGCTGAGATGACGAGTACCACCACCACCGACGGTGCCCAGCACGGCCTGACCGAGCACTCCCACGGGGGGACTGTGGTTCCGCAGTCCTCCCGCGGGCAGCGCTTCACCTCCTACGACGTCGAGGCCTTCGAGGTCCCCGGCGGCCGCGAGGAGGACTGGCGGTTCACCCCGACCAAGCGCCTGAAGGGCCTGCACGACGGCACGGCCACCGCGACCGGCTCCATCAAGGTCGCGGTCGACTCGGGTGACGCCGCCAAGGTCGAGACCGTGGGTCGCGACGACTCCCGGCTCGGCGACGGCGGCGTGCCCGCCGACCGGATCGCCGCGCAGGCGTGGAGCTCGTTCACCGAGGCCACCGTCGTCACCGTTCCCAAGGACACCCAGCCCTCCGCGCCGATCAGCATCACCGTGGAGGGCCCGGGCGAGGGCCAGACCGCCTTCGGCCACCTCCAGGTGCGCGCCGAGCAGTTCGCCGAGGCCACCGTCGTCATCGACTACCGCGGCTCCGGTGTGCTCGGCGACAACGTCGAGTTCGTCGTCGAGGACTCCGCGCGGCTGTCGGTCGTCTCGATCCACGACTGGGCCGACGACGCCACCCAGGTCAGCTCCGAGCACGCCGGCCTCGGCCGCGACTCGGTGTTCCGGCACCTGGCGGTGACCCTGGGCGGAGACCTGGTCCGGGTCAACACCACCGTCAACTACGGCGACAAGGGCGGCGACGCCGAGCTGCTCGGCCTGTACTTCGCCGACGCCGGCCAGCACCTCGAACACCGCATGCTGGTCGACCACTCGATGCCCAACTGCCGCAGCAACGTGCTCTACAAGGGCGCGCTGCAGGGCGACGGGGCGCACTCGGTGTGGATCGGCGACGTGCTGATCCGGGCCGCGGCCGAGGGCACCGAGACCTTCGAGCTGAACCGGAACCTGGTGCTCACCCAGGGCGCCCGGGCCGACTCGGTGCCGAACCTGGAGATCGAGACCGGCGAGATCGAGGGTGCCGGCCACGCCAGCGCCACCGGCCGGTTCGACGACGAGCAGCTGTTCTACCTGCAGGCCAGGGGCATCCCGCAGGAGCAGGCGCGACGCCTGGTGGTGCGCGGGTTCTTCGGCGAGATCCTGCAGAAGATCACCGTGCCCGAGGTCCGCGAGCGGCTGGAGGCCGCCATCGAGGCCGAACTCGCCGTGGTCGGCGCCTGAGCCCGGCCCACCCACGAAGCTTCCACACACCAGGAGAAACGAAACAAATGGCCACCCTGGAGATCAAGGACCTGCACGGCTCGGTCGTGACCGACGAAGGCGCCAAGCCGATCCTCAAGGGCGTCGACCTGACCGTGAACTCCGGCCAGATCCACGCCATCATGGGCCCCAACGGCTCGGGCAAGTCGACGCTGGCCTACGCCATCGCGGGCCACCCGAAGTACCGGATCGACTCCGGCCAGGTCCTGCTCGACGGCGAGGACGTGCTGGAGATGAGCGTCGACGAGCGCGCCCGTGCCGGCCTGTTCCTCGCCATGCAGTACCCGGTCGAGGTGCCGGGCGTGTCGATGTCGAACTTCCTGCGCACCGCCGCCACCGCCGTGCGGGGCGAGGCGCCGCAGATCCGGCACTGGGTCAAGGAAGTCAAGCAGGCCATGAGCGACCTGGACATCGACCCGGCCTTCGCCGAGCGCAGCGTCAACGAGGGCTTCTCCGGCGGTGAGAAGAAGCGCCACGAGATCCTGCAGCTCGACCTGCTCAAGCCGAAGTTCGCCATCCTCGACGAGACCGACTCCGGTCTGGACGTCGACGCGCTGCGCGTGGTGTCCGAGGGCGTCAACCGCTACACCGCCGAGGGGGACCGGGGCGTCCTGCTGATCACGCACTACACCCGGATCCTCAAGCACATCACCCCGGACTTCGTGCACGTCTTCTCCGACGGCAAGGTCGTGGAGTCCGGCGGGCCGGAGCTGGCCGAAGAGCTCGAGACCACTGGCTACGTGCGCTTCACCGGCAAGAAGGAGGCAGCCGCGCAGTCATGACCGTTCAGCCTCCTCGCACCCCTGGTGCGAGCACCACCAACGCACGGGACACCGCCACGCCCCTGGACGTCGCGGCGATCCGCTCGGATTTCCCGATCCTGGGGCGCACGGTGCGCGAAAACCGTCCGCTCGTCTACCTGGACTCGGGCGCGACCTCGCAGCGTCCCCGCCAGGTGCTCGACGCGGAGCGCTCCTACGTGGAGACCTCCAACGCCGCGGTGCACCGCGGCGCGCACCAGCTCGCCGAGGAGGCCACGGACGCCTACGAGGGCGCGCGCGCCAAGATCGCCCGCTTCATCGGGGCCGGCGTCGACGAGGTGGTGTTCGTCAAGAACGCCACCGAGGGCGTCAACCTGGTCGCCTACGCCATGAGCAACGCCGCCACGTCCGGGGCGGAGGCCGAGCGCTTCCGCCTCGGACCGGGCGACGAGGTCGTGGTGACCGAGATGGAGCACCACGCCAACCTGGTGCCGTGGCAGGAGCTGTGCCGCCGCACCGGCGCCACGCTGCGCTGGTTCGGCGTCACCCCGGAGGGCAGGCTCGACCTGTCCGACGTCGACGGAGTGATCACCGAGCGGGCCAAGGTCGTGGCCTTCAGCCACCAGTCCAACGTGCTGGGCACGGTCAACCCGGTCGAGCCGCTGGTGGCGCGGGCCAGGCAGGTCGGCGCGCTCACCGTGCTCGACGCCTGCCAGTCGGTGCCGCACAAGCCGGTCGACTTCGGCGCCCTGGACGTGGACTTCGCGGTGTTCTCCGGGCACAAGATGCTCGGCCCCTCCGGGGTCGGCGTGCTCTACGGCCGCAAGGAGCTGCTGGCGGCGATGCCGCCGTTCATCACCGGCGGCTCGATGATCGAGATGGTGCACATCGACCGCTCCACCTACGCCGAGCCGCCCCAGCGCTTCGAGGCCGGGGTGCCGATGACCTCCCAGGTCATCGGGCTGGGCACGGCCGTGGACTACCTGTCGGTGGTCGGCATGGAGCGCATCGCCGAGCACGAGCGCCGCCTCACCGAACCGGCGCTGCGCGAGCTGTCGGCGGTCGAGGGCGTGCGGATCATCGGCCCGCTGAGCACCGAGGACCGCGGCGGTACGGTGTCCTTCGTGGTCGAGGGCGTGCACCCGCACGACGTCGGCCAGGTGCTGGACGACCGGGGCGTCGAGGTCCGCGTCGGCCACCACTGCGCGTGGCCGCTGCACCGCGCGATGGGGGTCCCGGCCACCGTCCGGGCCAGCTTCTACCTCTACAACGAGCTCGACGAGGTGAAGGCGCTGGTGGACGCGGTGCGCGAGGCGCAGCGGTTCTTCGGCGTGGCGTGAGGGGAGCGCTGTGCAACTGGAGCAGATGTACCAGGAGATCATCCTGGACCACTACAAGAACCCGCACCGGCACGGGCTGCGCGAGCCCTACGATGCGGAGTCCTTCCAGGTCAACCCGACCTGCGGGGACGAGATCACGCTCCGGGTCCGGCTGGACGGCGAGGGCTCGGACGCGGTAGTCGAGGACGTCTCCTACGCGGGGCAGGGCTGTTCGATCAGCCAGGCCTCGGCGTCGGTGCTGACCGACCTGGTGGTCGGCCGCACCGTCGGGGAGGCGTTCAGGACCCAGGCCGCCTTCGGGGAGATGATGCAGGGTCGCGGGCAGGTCGAGCCCGACGAGGACGTCCTGGAGGACGGCATCGCCTTCGCCGGGGTGGCCAAGTACCCGATGCGCGTGAAGTGCGCGCTGCTGGGTTGGATGGCTTTCAAGGACGCCGTCTCCAGCGTCGGTGTGGAGGAGGCGTCATGAGCGACACTCGTGCCAACACAGAGGTGGGAACGTCATGACCGACGAGACCCAGGTCCAGACCGAGGACGACGTCCAGCGCGGCGTGGAAGGCATGCCGGAGCCGGCGGCTCCCAAGGCCGACCTCGCCGCGGTGGAGGACGTCGAGGAAGCCCTGCGCGACGTGGTCGACCCCGAGCTCGGCATCAACGTCGTGGACCTCGGACTGGTCTACGACGTCCGCGTCGAGGAGGACAACTCCGCGACCGTGGACATGACGCTGACCTCGGCGGCCTGCCCGCTCACCGACGTCATCGAGGACCAGGCGCGGGCCGCGCTGACCGGTGGTCCCGGTGGCGGGCTGGTGAACGACTTCCGCATCAACTGGGTGTGGATGCCGCCGTGGGGACCGGAGAAGATCACCGAGGAAGGCCGCGAGCAGCTGCGCGCTCTCGGTTTCACGGTCTGACGATCGCCTGCGGTCGAGGGGCGCTCCTGCCGGACGGGCAGGAGCGCCCCTCGCGCTTCTCAGAGGCTGTCTTCGGACTTCACCTTGCGAAGCGGTTGCGGTGACGGAACCTCAGGCTCAGCGTCAAAGACAGGCGCTCAGCGCTGCGCCTGCCGCGAGGCCACCGCGTCGATCTCGGCGAGCAGCGCGGTCTTGTCGCGTTCGGGCAGGAACGACGCCCGGACGCCGTTGCGGGCCAGCCGCACCAGCGCCGCCTGGTCGAGTCCCATCCGGTGCGCGGCCCGGTACTCGCCGCTCAGGTCGGTGCCGAACATCGGCGGATCGTCGGAGTTGAGGGTGACGAGCAGCCCTTGCTCGAGCATCCACGGCAGCGGGTGCTCGGTCCCGCCGGACTGCCACAGCGACTCGGAAGACCCACGGGGCAGCGCCCGCACCGCGCCCGTTCGCAGGTTCGAGGTGGGGGAGACGTCCACCGGGAGCTGGGTGTCCCGCAGGTGGGCGATGAGCTCGGCGTCGGCCACGCTCCCGATGCCGTGGCCGATGCGTTCCGCGCCCAGCGCGCGGATCGCCGACCACACCCGGTCCGGGCCGCGGGTCTCACCGGCGTGCGGCAGACTGTGCAGACCGGCGGCCCTGGCCCGGGCGAAGACCTCGCGGAACTGGTCCCGCTCGACCTCCAGGCCGCCGACACCGAAGCCCAGCACCGTCTGCGGCCCGTGCGCGATGACGCCGTCGAGCGTGCGCTCGCCGGCCTCGGCGCCGTAATCCCCGGCGAAGTCGGGTATCCAGCGGAGCCGGATGCCGCTCTCGCGTTCGGCCCGCTTCCTGCCGTGCTCGATCCCGGCGAAGACGACCGGGGCGGGGATGCCGCGCAGCAGGTGATCGGAGAGGCTGAAGTGCACCTCGGCGTAGCGCACGTTCTGCGCGGCGAGGGTGCGCGCGGTGTCGAACGCCAGCGCGGCGAAGTCCTCCTCGTCGCGCAGCACCTCCACCGCCCGCCGGTAGACGTCGAGGAAGTGCGGGAAGTCGCGGAACTCGTACCACTCGCGGATCTCCCGCAGCGAACGGGAGAACCCGGCGATGCCGTGCTTCTCGGCGAGTGCGAGCAGCAGCGGGGGCTGCATGGAACCTTCGAGGTGGACGTGCAGTTCCACCTTCGGGAGCGCGGTGACGAACTGGTCGATCGATGCTGAGGACACCAGGAACGGCCTTTCAACGGTGACCGCCGGCGGACGCGCCGGCGTGCTGGCTGGTGGGGTGACGGGAGAAGCGCGTCACCGGCTACCAGGCGAGATCACCGCGCCTGTGGTCCTGGCCGTAGAGCGGGAGAACGGGCGTGCGCCCGCGCGGAACCGGGTTCCGGAGCACGGGAGCGACCACGTCGATCACTGTATGGCGCCTTCCTCGCCCTGGCAACGAATCCGCCGCGTCACACCCGTTCGTCGGTGTCCAGCTCCACCCGGTCGTCGCACCGGATCCGCCCGGGACGCACCACCTCGGCGTAGACCCCGGCGACCGCGCCCCGGCCGTAGCGCTCGGTCGTGATGGTGTTGTGCCGCGCGGGAATCCGCAGCGCCTCGCGGTCGACCGGCAGGTCGCCGTGGGCCAGCGTCGGGATCGCGCAGCGCGGAGTGCCCACGATGACGCGCAGCATCACCTCGGCACCGATGCGCACGTACCGCTGCGACCAGTCGTTCTCCGCGAAACCGCGCAGATGCGGCGTGTCAATGACGATGTTCGGCCGGTACCGCACCGGATCCACCGGCGACCCGGCGTGCTCGTCGATCGCGGCGAGCGTCGCGGTGGTGATCAGGTGCACCGGTGCGGCGTCGACCAGAGTCCCTGGCGGCGCGAGGGAACCGAACTCGTTCTCCTCGATGTGCACCTCGGCGTCCAGGCCGCTCGCCAGCACCTCGTCCGGGTCGGAGCGCTGCAGCGTGGCCCCGCCCGGCTTGCGGTTGACGAGCGCGACCTCGCGGCCGAGGTAGGCGCTGAGCGCGGCGCCGGCCCCGGCCGGGTCGGCGGTCGACAGGCTCGTCCGCGGCGCGGCCGCGGGCAGCGTCATCGCGACGTGGTCGCCGTCGTGGCCGGCCCGGATGGTGGGAAGCGCCCTCCACAGGCGCGGATTCTTCGCACTCGCGATGCGGCCCGTCGCGACGTCGAGCAGCGCGTAGGCCCGGTCGCCCGCGATCCCGCGCTCGGTCACCTCGCAGGACTCGACGACCTCGCCGAACATCGACTTGACGGGGTAGCGGCGCAGCACCGATACGGCGCCGACGTGACTTGCTGGCATGCGCGGGACTCCTCGGCCGGTGGACACCCGGCCGACACGCTAGCGGGGCGCCACCGGCCGCGCTGCCGGGGACTCCGTTGCTGAGCAGCTCCTAACCGGCGCAGGGGGAAACCGGCGCCGCACCCGGACCTGTGCCCCAGTCCGAAGGACGGTCCGACAGGGTGTGGTCGACCGAGCCACCGTCGCGCAACTGCTCCCATCCGACCCACACCTGCTCGTGCGGTGCCTCGGACACCCGCACACCGGCGTCGTACTGCAGCCTGCCGCCGTCCGCGCCGGGCGCGGTGATGGTCAGCGGCCGCCGACCCGGGAACTGCACCACAGCGCGCTCGAACCGCGGTGCGTTGAGGACGAACTGCCCGGTGCCCGGCACCGCCGGGTACAGCCCGAGCGCGCTGAAGACGTACCAGGCCGACATCGTGCCCAGGTCGTCGTTGCCCGTCACGCCGTCGGGGGCGTTGGTGAACAGCGTCTGCTGGGCCCGCGCGACCGCGGAGGTCTTGCCCGGGTGGCCGACCAGCGCGTACATCCACGGCGCGTGCAGGTCGGGCTCGTTGTTGGGGTTGTAGCGGAACTGCCCGTAGTAGTCGTAGGGGTCGATGACCCACTCCTCGCGGGCGGTCCGCGCCGGGTCGGCGAGCAGCTTGTCGTAGGCGAAGAACGTGTCGAGCCGCTTCTCCGCCTGCTCCCGGCCACCGACGGCGTCCAGCAGGCCCGGCACGTCCTGCTGCGTCAGCCACTGGTACTGCCACGCGGTGCCCTCGTGGAACCCGTCGTCGGAGACCGGTTCGTAGGGCGTCACCCAGGACCCGTCGGGGTTGCGCGGGCGCGGGAACCCGGTGAACCCGCGTTCGGGGTCGTGCACGGTGCCGTCCCACACGTTGCGCCACGACCGCCCGCGTTCGGCGAACGCCGCCGCGTCCTGCTGCCTGCCCAGCGCGGTGGCCATGATGGAAAGCGAGCAGTCCGCCAGCGCGTACTCCATCGTCGCCGACCCGCCGTGGTGCGGGTCGACGTCCTGGCCCTTCTTCGGGAAGTCCGGGTCGTGCTGCACGAACCCCCGCGACAGATACGACTCGTTGCCCGCGCGTCCCTCGTACGGCGACTCCGCCGGGGGCACCTCGTTCGCGTTGCGCAGGAGCGCTTCGTAGGCCCGCCGCTCGTCGCCCGTCAGCGCGCCGAACCGCCACAGGTCGACCAGGAACGGGGTGACCGGGTCGCCCGTCATGGTGTTGGTCTCGTAGTTGGCGTAGGCCCACCGGGGCAGCCAGCCGCCCTGCTCGTCGATGGTGAGCACCGAGCGCGCGATGTCGCGGGCGCGGTCGGGCACCAGCATCGCCAGCAGCTGGTTCTGCGTCCGGTAGGTGTCCCACAGCGAGAAGAACTGGTAGTAGGTCCAGTCGTGGGCGACGTGGATGCGCTCGTCGAAACCGCGGTAGCGGCCGTCGGCGTCGTTGCCGGTCAGCGGTTGCAGCAGCACGTGGTACAGCGACGTGGTGAAGACCGCCGTGTCGTCGGCGCTGCCGCCCTGGACGCTGATCCGGTCCAGCTCGCGCCGCCAGCGGTCCTGGGTGCGCTCGCGGACCTCGTCGAAGCCGTGCGGCTGGCCTGAGTCGTCAAGGCCCTCCGCGGCCAGGTTGGTGTCGGCGCCCTGCTGGTCGACGTGGGAGATGGCGGTGGTCGCGGTGACCTGGCGGTCGCCGAAGGAGAGCCACGCGCCGCGCAGGCCGCGCTCGCCGGAGACCGCGCGGCGGCCGGGTTGGCCGCCATCGGGCTGCCACGTGCCGAACGACGAGATCGGGCGGTCGAACCTGGTCGTGAACCACACCGTGTACTCGCGGCCGCCGCAGAAGCCCTTGCTGCGGACCCACCCCCGCACCGTGTGGTCGTCGACGACCTCCACGCCGCTGGCGCTGATCGGGTTGTCCTTGTTGGCCTGTCCGACGTTGATGAAGACGTTGGCGGGCGCGGCATCGCCGAAGGTGTAGCGCTCGACCCCGACCCGGGTGTCGGCGGTGGCCTCGACGTCGATGCCGTCGTAGTCGGTGAGCCTGGTGCGGTAGTAGCCCGCGTCGCCCACCTCGCCCTCGTGAGTGTAGCCCGCCGCGTAGTTCTCGTGGTCGAACTCCTCGGGCCTGGTGGTGTCGAAGTCGTTGCCCGCGCCGGGGCCGACCGTGCCCGTGGTGGGCAGCGTGGAGATCAGGCCGCCCTGCTCCCAGCATCCGGCTCCGGACAGGAAGAAGTGGCCGAAGCCGCGGATGCGCGCGTCGTCGTAGCGCCAGCCCGCGTAGTGCGTGCCGATGGGGCTGACCTGCGTCATGCCGAACGGAGCCGACGCGCCGGGAAAGGTGTTGCCCTCGTCCTGGGTGCCGATGAAGGTGTTGACCGCCTCCACCGGGTCGGCCGGCCGCGCGATGGCGGGAGTGCCCGCGGCGACCAGCGCGGCCAGGGACGCGACGGCGATCGTGGAGGCTCGGCGCGGGCGCTGCGGCATAACCTGACTCCCGTCGACAACGTTGTCATGGGTCTGAACCCCTTCAACGTAAGAGGCGCCCGCGTGCGGCGGCAATGCGCAGGACGAGTGATCGACGGCCTCTCGGCGGCTGATCGGACCAGGGCGATGCGCCGATCGATCCGGGGCTGTTGCGGTTGCGGCGGGCGGCGCTCGCCCGGGGCCGTCGCTCAGCGCTTCGCGGTTCACCGGATCCAGCTATGGCGAACGCCAGTTCGACTCTGGAGCATCGGTGGTATGACCGGATTGATCGCCGCCCCGTTCCTGCTCGCCGCCCGGTTCCTGCTCGCCGCCCGGTTCCTGCTCGCCGCGCGGTTCCTGCTCGCCGCGCGGTTCCTGCTCGCCGCGCCGGCTCTGCGCACGGTTGCTGTCCCGGCAGCAGGTGCTCGGCTGCTCACCGCGCTCGTTCGGGCGTTCGTCGCGTGGAGGCCACCGCCCACGGCGCCCGCGACGCTTCGGGCGCTTGCGCCCCCTTGCGTCCCGCGCTCCGGCTGGAGCGGTCTTGCCGTGGCGCTGTGCCTACTGCGGCCGCGGCGGGAAGCCGCCCATCGACGGCGTGTCCGGTCCGTGCGTCGGGAAGTGGGACGCCGGGAAGTCCTGAGTCGGGAACTCGGGCGCCGTGGGCGTACCCCGCAGCACGTCGATGCGGTCCGAGCCGGGGCGCGACATCACCCAGCTCGACCCGTGCAGCGACTTGGCGTGCCGCTTCAGCGGAGCCAGCTGCCGCGAGACCTCGTCGTAGGTGGTGGCCGTGCCCCGGGCGCAGACGAACGTCGCCAGCGAGAGGCTCACGTCGACGCCGCCCGCGGTGCGGGGCGGGTCGAGGAGGATCTCCGAAAGCGGCACCAGGTCGTCCAGGTCGGACACGATCAGGAAGTCGTCGCCGCCGACGTGGCCCACCTGCACCGAGCTCAACCCCGCGGCGGAGTCGGTCAGGGTGCGGCCGATCGAGCGGATGAGGTCGTCGCCCGCGGAGAACCCGGCCGTGTCGTTGACGGTCTTGAAGCCGTCGATGTCCAGCCAGCTCACCGCGAACACCTCGTCGGCGGCCAGCCTGCGGGCCACGTCGCGGGCGATCGCGTCGCTGCCGGGCAGGCGGGTGAGCGGGTTGAGCGCGGCGGCCTCCTCCACCTTGAGGTCGGCCATGCCGCGGATCAGGTGTCCGGCGCGCACGATCCCCAGGCAGCGACCGGACTCGTCGACGACGATCGCGTCGTCGTACATCCGGTACTGGTCCGAGCCGGTGATCAGCCCCAGCGCCTCCATCGCCGTCGTCGTGGTGGTGACGACCCGCGGTTCGTCGGCGAGCCGCGAGGCCGGGCGCCTGGCGTGCAGGGCGTGCCCGTACGGGCCGGTGACGGCGAGCAGGAAGCGGTTGCGGTCGATGGTCCAGTGCGGGTGGTTCTGCTCGTCGACCAGCACCACTCCGCTGATCTCGGGGTGGTCGGCGAGGACCTGCCGGACCTGGTCGGCGATGACGTCGGTCGGCAGCGTCGTGGCGGGGGAGAGGAACTCCGTCACGCGCGGCCCGGCCGCCAGCGTGGAGACCGAGGGGGCGTGCGGGTCGGTGACCTCGGCGGCCACGCCGGGGATCGTCAGCACGGTCGGCGGCCGTCTCGCCGCGGGTGCGAGCAGGTTGCCCTGCACCAGCCGCACCCCGTTGCGGCGCAGCGCCGTGAGCTGCCGTTCGTTCTCCACGCCCTCGGCGACCAGCAGCGACTCCGTGGCGTCGCAGAGGTGGCGCACCGCCTCCAGCACCGGCAGCCGCGCCTGGGTGTCGGGCAGGCCCTGCACGACACCCCGGTCGAGCTTGACCATGCTCGGGCGCATGTCGGCGATCAGCGTGAGCGGAACGTCTCCCTCACCCACGCCGTCGAGCGCGACCTGGTAGCCGTCGGCCCGCAGCTTCTCCACGCCGGCGACGAGCTGGGCGGGGTCGAGCCGCGCGAACGGGGGCCCGATCTCGATCGTGAGCTCCTGAGGGCGCCTGCCGACGCGGCGCAGGTCCTCGCCGAGCACGTCGAGGCGGGCGAGGTCGTGGGCGACCGTGCCGCCGAAGACGTTCAGGTGCAGCGGGAGGAGGGTCTCGTACTCGGATGCCGACTTCAGGGCCGCGACCGCGAGCTGGACGTCCAGCTCTGTGAGCCTGCGCTGCCGCGCGGCCTCCCGGAAGAGGTCATGCACATGCGCACCGGCTGGCCTGGCGAGTGCTTCCACCGCCACGATTGCACCGGTCTTCACATTGATCAACGGCTGGAATGCGAAGCGTACTTCGTCCACCAGCGCAAGCACGGAGTCGATGTTGCCCGTACTCATGTGGTTCCATCGAGCTTGTTCACGACCTGTTCACCGACATCTCAGCTCCTCCTCGTTTCCGAGGACGCCGGGTCCAATGTGCCAAACTAACGCGCTTGACCAGCCGGGAACAGCAGAAGGCCCCCGGAACTGTGTCCGGCGGCACAACGAAACGCGTTTGTTCTGCCACGTTGTGTCGCAGTTCGTCTGAACGCGGGCGGGTGTTCGAACTGCGCTGGTGAACAACAAACGAATCGTGCCATGAATTGTGCGACCAATTTCCGGAACGGGCGTGCAGATCGAATTCTTTCACCCTTCGAAAATGATCATGATCAGGGGTGTTTGCCCAGCCGCTCCGGCCCGGGACCGACCCCGCGCCCGACCGACCCTGCCCCCGACCGAGCACCCCGCCCGCGATCCAGCACGCGACGCCGCCGGTTCACCACGCCACGAACCCGGCTGCTTCGCCCAGCGTGGTTGCAATCTGCCGCCTCGCGGGACCTGCCAGCAGCTCCTACCTGCCATCCCGGTCCGCTGGCCGCATCGCGCCGCACCACGCGCGCTCCACTGGCCGCGCCGCAATGCGTCAAGTCCGGTGCGTCTGCCTCCGCGCAGCGGTCAGCTCGGTTCGTCGCCGAGCCATTCCCGGCGGCCCGTGTCTTCCAGGCCCCGCCGGACCGCCAGGCCCCAGCCGGACCGCCAGGCCCAGCCGGACCGCCAGGCCCCGCCGGACCGCCAGGCCCCAGCCGGCCGCCACGCACCAGCTCAACCGCCAGTCTCCGGCCAGGCCCGGACTCCGACCGGGCCCCGCTCGGTGCGCCTGCCAGCCCGGTCTGCCTGCCCGCGCGGTGCGTCTGTCCGCTCGGTGCGCGTGCCCGCCCGGTCCGACTGCACGCCGCCCGCCGGGTGCGCGCGCCCGCTCCCGGACGCTGCCGCGTCCGTTCACCCCGCCCGCCCGGCCTGCCTACAGGCCGCCCAGGCCGTGATGGGCGTGCGGGCGGCCGAGGGACAGGCCGCCGGTGACCAGCTGCCGCCGGACCGGCCAGGGGGCGCGGCGGAACATCGCCGTCATGGCCGCCGCAGTTGCGGCCGGGTCGTGGTCGACCGAGAGGAAGGCCGACTGGTGGTGCTGTGGCAGCGCGAAGAACGACTCGAAGAACTCCGGGACGAGGTTCGGCGGGAACGTCAGCAGCGCCTGCAACGCGCGGCGGCGCAGCGCGTGCGCGGCCAGCGCGCGGGGTGGCCACAGGATCGACCACGCCGCCCTCGCGGCGGCCGCGGGACCGGCGGGCAGGCCCGCGGTGATGGCCGAGGCGATCCACGGGGCCTTGCGCAGCGAGGTCGCGACGCTGAAGCCGGTGGCCGGGTGCACCAGGCCGGCCGACGCGCCGAACGGGATCACGCGGCCGGGACGGGGCAGCGGGTCGTCGACGGGGAAGCGCACGCGTTCCTCGACCGCGCCCTCCGGGATCGCGACCCCGGCCTCGCCGAGCCGGCTCCGCAGACGACGCCGCAGCAGGGCCAGCGGCAGCGCGGGGCGCCTGGCCAGCGAGGTCTCCTCCAGCAGCACCTGCTCGCCACCCAGTCGCACCCCGTACAGGAACGACGGCCAGCCGCCTCGCGTGTCGGGCGCGGGCCGCCAGTCCATGAACAGGCCGGTGCCCCGCGGACACAGCCCGGCCGCCTCGTGCTCCTCCAGCACGACGCCGACCGCGGTCTGCTGGGCGGAGGTGCGCGGCGGTCTGCCGCCGGAGAGGACGCGGGCCGCGCCCGAGGCGTCGACGACGACGGCCGATGCGATGCGGCGACCGTCCTTGAGGTGCACCGTCGAACCGGTCGACCCGTGCTCGGCGGAGACCACGCGGCCCGAGATCTCGGTGACGTCGTCGCGCCAGAGGTGCTTCCACAGGGTCGCGTTGTCGATGACCGCGTATGCCCGCGGCCACTCGTGCATGGTCGTGCCGAAGGCGCGCATCCGGCCCATGACCTCCGAGAGCGCCGACTGCGGCACCGAGGCCGGGAGTTCGTCGCACCAGGCGGCGTAGGTCTGCGGCCAGACCCGCCGCGGGTTCGGGTCGATCAGGGCGACCTGCAGGCCGGTATCGCTGGCGGCCGCCGCGACGGCGCGGCCGGCGGGTCCAGCACCCACGACTACGACATCCACCACGTGAGCATCAGATCACGCCCGTCGCGGTGCGTGCCTTCCGACCGGCGTTCTATAACGTGTGGCCATGCACCAGCCGGAAACCGACAGGACAAGCCGTCGAAGCGAACGAACCGGACACCTGCACCCGGCGGGCGACCTCGCGGCGAGCCCGTTCCGGGCCGACCGCGACCGGGTGTCGAGCTCGGCGTTCTTCGCCCGACTGGGTGGGGTCACCCAGGTCGTCAGCCCGAGCGGTTCCGGGCTGCTGCTGCACAACCGGCTGACCCACAGCCTCAAGGTCGCCAACGTCGCCCGGGCTCTGGCCGAGCGGCTTTCGGCGAGCAGCCGCGACGTCGAACTGCTGGAGCGCCTCGGTGGCTGCGACGTCGACGTGGTGGAGGCCGCCGCGCTCGGACACGACCTCGGCCACCCGCCGTTCGGCCACCTCGGGGAGAGCGTCCTGGACCGGCTGGCCCGGCAGCGCTTCGACCTGCCCGACGGCTTCGAGGGCAACGCGCAGTCGTTCCGCATCGTCAGCCGCATAGACGTGCGCGGTGTCGGCGCCGAGGGCCTCGACCTGACCGCGGCCGTCCGGGCGGCGCTGCTGAAGTACCCGTGGACGCGGCTCTCCCGCCCGCATCCGCACCCCCGCGACATGCCCTCGCCCCCGCGCGGCGCGTCCGAACCCGAGGACGCGCCGGGCACCGGCTCGGCGAAATTCTCCTGCTACGTCACCGAACTGGGCGACATGCGGGACTGCCGGGCCGCCTTCGCCGGCCGCATCGCCGACTGGCAGCAGACGGTCGAAGCGTCGATCATGGACACCGCCGACGACATCGCCTACGCGATCCACGACCTCGAGGACTTCCACCGCGTCGGCATCCTCCAGCACACCACGGTCTCGCAGGAGCTGACCGCGTGGCTGGGGCAGTTCACCGAGCTGGCCACGCTGACCGACGCCGAGCTCGCGGGCGCCGGCCCGCGGCAGGGCCGGTCGCTGGAGTGGCTGCGGCGCAGGCTGCACGCCAAGGACTCGTGGATCGCCGACGACGAGGCGTTCGTCAGCGCCGTGAAGAAGGTCGTGGCCAACCTGGTCACCAAGCTGCTGGAAGTCCCGTTCGACCGTTCCAAGCAGGCCGAGCAGTCGGTCGCGGCGTTCTCGGGTGAGTGGACGCAGCGCCTCGTGGAGGGCATCGAGCTGCACGAGCACCCGACGACCCGGTCCGGGCACGTCGCCCTCGCGGTCGACCAGTGGCACGAGGTGCAGGTGCTCAAGTTCGTGCACCGCCACTTCGTCCTCCAGCGCCCCGACCTCGCGCTGCACCAGCGCGGCCAGGACAGATTGCTGAGCAAGCTGGTCGAGGCGCTGGACAACTGGCTGATCGACCGCAGCGAGTCGGCCCGCCTCCCGCACCGGCTGCGAGACCTGTTCGACGGCGCCCGCGCGGAGTTCGAGGAGCTGCGCGCCCAGGAGCCGGAACTGCTGGTCCGGCCCGGCGAAGCGCTGCCGACCGGCAGCGAGGGCGAACAGCACCTCGAACGGATGGCCCGCGGGCGAGCGGTGGTCGACTTCATCGCGTCGCTGACCGACGACCAGGCCGCCGCACTGCTGGAGGCGCTGTCCGGTCGCACGACGCAGTTGTGGAGCGACACGTTTGTCCTCTAGATCGAGGCAGCTCCCGGGTGGTGGCCGCGCGGTGGAGGTGGCGCCGGAACGGCTGGAGGGCTGGTTCCGGCGCTTCGCCGACGGCCACGGCGGTGCGGTGGGCACCAGTGTCGCGCCGGAGCGGGTCGAGGTCCGTGCCGCCGACGGTGCCCGCGCGGCGGTCGACGTCCCGTTCGCTCCGCTGGCCCCGCCGCACGGCGATGCCGAGGGGCTGGAGGTCACCTCGCTGGTCGAGCACGTGACCACACCGCGCACAATCGGTCTGGTGCTGGTCCGGCTCGGCGCGCACAGCGTGGGGGTCAGCCGGGGCGGGCGGGTGGAGCGCTCGAGCACCGACCGGCACCTGGTCCACGGCAGGAACAAGGCGGGCGGCTGGTCGCAGCAGCGGTTCGCCCGGCGCAGGGAAGGCCAGTCGCGGCGCGCGCTCGACGCGGCCGCCGACGCGGTCGCCCGCGTGCTGCTGCCCGAGCGCGCCGAGCTCGACGCCGTCGTCCTCGGAGGCGACCGCCAGGCCCTCGACGCGCTGCGCGCGGACCCCAGGCTGACCACCCTGCTGGCCTCGGCCGAGCCGCGCGTGCTCGACGTGCCCGAGCCGAGGCGGACCGTCCTCGACGAGGCGGCCCGCCGCGCCATCGCGGTCGAGGTCGAGATCCACGACGCCTGAGCGGCACTCGTATACGGCGACAGCCTGCGGAGCGTGGCGATCCCAACACTGCCGGTGACGAACCGATCCGTGACGGCAACCGCATACGCACGGGTAGTGTCCTGCACGTCAGCCCGCTGCCATCGGAAAGCCCCGCGCGGTGTGAGCAAGCCGATTCAGGTGGCCGGAAATCCGCTGGACGGCCACCGGTACACTCGACGGGTGGTTCGTGAGCGCCCCGTAGTCCGGGTTCGGGTTAACAGAAGAACCCGGCAAGCCTATTAGCGGCGACCGCGCTCACCGGTTTCGAGCCTTGTCCTGGCCCGGCCGGTGGGCGTTCGTGTGTGAACGCTCGACCACCGACTTCCGGAGTTTTCCTTGATCTCTGCCACCGGCCTGGAACTGCGTGCGGGCTCTCGCATCCTGCTGTCCGAAGCGACGCTGCGCGTCCAGCCGGGCGACCGCATCGGCCTGGTGGGCCGCAACGGCGCGGGCAAGACGACCACGCTGCGCGTGCTCGCGGGCGAGGGCCAGCCGTACGCGGGTGAGGTGCTGCGCCGCGGGGAGCTCGGCTACCTGCCGCAGGACCCGCGCGAAGGCGACCTGTCGGTCACCGCCAAGGACCGGGTGCTCTCCGCCCGCGGCCTCGACCAGCTCCTGCGCGACATGGAGAAGGCGCAGTCGGAGATGGCCGAGCTGGCCGACGACCGCCAGCGGGACAAGGCGGTCGCCCGCTACGGGCGGCTGGAGGAGCGCTTCGCCGCCCGCGGCGGCTACGCCGCCGAGAGCGAGGCGGGCCGGATCTGCAGCAACCTCGGCCTGGCCGACCGGGTGCTCAGCCAGCCGCTGCGCACGCTCTCCGGTGGGCAGCGGCGCCGCGTCGAGCTCGCCCGCATCCTGTTCGCCGCCTCCGAGGCGGGGCCGGGCGGCAGGTCGGCGACCACGCTGCTGCTGGACGAGCCGACCAACCACCTCGACGCCGACTCGATCAACTGGCTGCGCGAGTTCCTCAAGGCCCACGACGGCGGACTCGTGGTCATCAGCCACGACGTCGACCTGCTGGCCGCGGTGGTGAACAAGGTCTGGTTCCTCGACGCGATCCGCGGCGAGGCCGACGTCTACAACATGGACTGGAAGCGCTACCAGGAGGCGCGGGCCGCCGACGAGAAGCGCCGCAGGCGAGAGCGCGCCAACGCCGAGAAGAAGGCGTCGGCGCTGATGGCCCAGGCGGACAAGATGCGCGCCAAGGCGACCAAGGCGGTCGCCGCCCAGAACATGGCGCGCCGTGCCGAGAAGCTGGTATCCGGCCTGGACGCCGAGCAGGCGCAGGAGAAGGTCGCCAAGATCCGCTTCCCCGATCCGGCGCCCTGCGGTCGCACGCCGCTGACCGCTGACGGTTTGTCGAAGTCCTACGGCTCCCTGGAGATCTTCACCGGCGTCGACCTGGCCGTCGACCGCGGCTCCAAGGTCGTCGTGCTCGGCCTCAACGGTGCGGGCAAGACCACCCTGCTGCGGCTGCTGGGCGGGATGGAAAAGCCCGACTCCGGCGCCATCGTGCCTGGTCACGGGCTCCGGCTGGGTTACTACGCCCAGGAGCACGAGACGCTGGACCACGACGCGACCGTGTGGGAGAACGTGCGCAGCGCCGCGCCGGACACCTCCGAGCAGCAGCTTCGCACGCTGCTGGGCGCCTTCCTGTTCAGCGGTGAACAACTGCAGCAGCCCGCGGGCACGCTTTCCGGTGGCGAGAAGACCCGGCTCGCGCTGGCGGGCCTGGTCTCCAGCGCCGCCAACGTCCTGCTGCTCGACGAGCCGACGAACAACCTCGACCCCGCCAGCCGCGAGCAGGTGCTGGACGCCCTGCGCAGCTTCACGGGCGCGGTCGTGCTGGTCACCCACGACCCCGGAGCGGTTGAGGCATTGCAACCGGAACGGGTGATCCTCCTCCCGGACGGTACCGAGGACCACTGGTCGCAGGACTACCTGGAGCTGGTCCAGCTCGCCTGAGCGAGGCGTGGGGCCCCCGAATCGGGTGCCGATACCACGAGCAAGCAGAGTCCCGGGGCTACTACGTATGGATTAGTGCATTCCGGTGATCGACGGGGCGTGAACCTCGGTTGGCGCCGGATCTTTTTCCATGATCGCCTGGCGTTTGCGGCTTTCCTGTTCGATCATTGCGCTGACAGGGGTCGCGAGCGGCCCGACCTGCTCGGAGGGAAGGCGGGGACACTGTGGCTGACCTGAAGAAAGGTGCGCGTATCACCGGAAGCGCACGGGACAAGCTTGCCAGTGACCTGAAGAAGAAGTACGAGAAGGGGGCCAGTATCCGCGCTCTGGCGGAGGCGACCGGCCGGTCCTACGGATTCGTCCACCGGGTTCTGAGCGAATCCGGCGTGCAGCTTCGGGGCCGCGGTGGCGCGACCCGGACCAAGAAGAAGTGAGCACGAGCGACACCTGTCGCCGACCGCGCAAGGCCGGACGGGGCGTGATCGCGCGCCGAGCCGCCCGGTGAGGTCGATGTCCTGCTCACGCGGCCGCTCCTTGATCGGCGGGTACGCTTGGCGCCGACCGATCAACGCAAATCTGCATGGAGGGTCGCGTGGCGGAGTCGACAGTGGACGCCGACCTGCTGGATCGTGGCGGTGTGGGGCTCACGATCCAGGGTCGGCGTGCCACGATCACTCTGAATCGTCCGGACAAGCTCAACGCGCAGACCCCGCAGACCTGGTACGCGCTGCGGGAGATCGGTCAGAGCCTGGATTCCGACATCCGGGTCGTGGTCGTCCGCGGTGAGGGCAGGGCCTTCTCCGCCGGACTCGACCGCAGGCTGTTCGGTTTCGACGAGGTCGAGGGTTCGCCCGGCGTGATGTCGCTGGGCAGACGCCCGACGGAGCAGGCCGACGCCGAGATCGCCGGTTTCCAGCAGGGGTTCAGCTGGCTGCGCGATCCCGACCGCGTGACCATCGCGGCCGTGCAGGGCCACGCCATCGGCGCGGGGTTCCAGCTCGCGCTGGCCTGCGACCTGCGGGTGCTGGCCAGTGACGCGCGGCTGCGGATGGCCGAGACGACCCTGGGCCTGGTACCGGACCTGGGCGGCACGTTGCCGCTGGTCCGGGCGGTGGGCTATGCCAAGGCGGTGGAGATCTGCCTGGCCGGCCGCGAGGTGACGGCCGAGGAGGCGGAGCGGATCGGCCTGGCCAACTCGGTGGTGCCCGCCGAGGAGCTGGACAGCGCCGCCGACGAGCTCGCCGAGGCCGTTGCCGCGCCGCCGGCCGGTGCCGCCCGCGAGACACTCGCGTTGCTCGCCCAGGCCGAGGAGGCTGTGGAGCTGGAGCAGCAGCTGGCCGCCGAACGCTCGGCGCAGCTTCGGCGCATCACCGAGATGATCGAGCTGCACGAAGCCTGACCATGAGTGCGCAGGTCCCGGTGGCGGTGACCACCGGGCCCTTCTGCGTCCGCGGGTTACTGGAGACCGGGCACCCGCTTGCCGTAGTGCGCCAGGTTGGCGGCGTTGGCCTCGTCGCCGCCGACGGTGTTCGAGCTGCGCCAGACCGGCAGGTCGACGCCCGCCGCGCGGGCCGCGTCGTGCAGCTCCACCAGCAGCAGGTTCCACACGTGGACGTTGGTCAGCGACGACAGCGGGGCGGTGACCGGGGCGTGCGGCGGGTAGCTCGCGTCGCCGCCGGGGACCATCGTGTCCAGCACGATGGTGGCCTGTTCGGCCAGTGTCGTCCCCGCGCGTTTGGGCGCCTCCGCGCTGGCGGCGGGGGAGGTGACCGCGACGACCGGTGAGCCCGCCGAGCGCGCCGACATCGCGAGCTCGACCGGGTAGGGGTTGACCCCGGAGTTGGAGAACACCACCAGCGCGTCGGTGCCGCCGCGGAACCCGGCCTCGGTGATCACCAGCTCGGCCAGTCCGGTGCGGCGTTCGGTCCTGGTGCTGGGTACCGCGCCGTGCAGCGGCAGCAGGTCGGGGTGGTAGAGCGGGCGGACGGCGGCGAGCCCGCCCGCCCGGTAGAAGGTCTCCATCACTCCGGCGAGTGAATGTCCGGCGCCCGCGGTGTAGATCAGGCCGTCCGAGCGGATGCAGTCGAGCAGGCGGGCGGCGGCGTCGCGCAGTCCGGCGGCGTTGTGCTCACCCACCTCGCGCAGGTGGGCGAGGCTGTGTTCGGCGTGTGCGGACGCGGACGCGTTCTCGGGCATGGGCGGGCGCTCCTGGTGGGCGACAACAGGTTCCGAGGAGGTCTATACCAATGCCGCGACACGGGTCAACCGCGTTCACCCCTCCCACCGTCCGGCCCGTGACGGCGATAGGCTGTTGATCACGTCATGACGATCGAGCCGCCAGGGGACGCATGCCGCAGAGAGGCAACCGACGTGAACTGCTCGCGGAGTCCGCGATCGAGGTGCTCGCCAGGGAGGGCGGCCGCGGGCTGACCCACCGCGCGATCGACCGCGAGGCCGGGGTGCCGGAGGGGACCACCAAGAACTACCACCCGACCCGCAGCTCGCTGTTCATCGCCGTGGCCCGCCACATCGCCGCCGAGCACACCTCCGCGCTGCGCGAGCTGCGTGAACGGATGCCCGAAGGCCTGAACAAGAACGACATCGCGACCCTCTACGCGACGATGCTGCGGCGCATGGTCACCGACGCCCGCTCGAGGTTCCTCGCCCTGTTCGAACTGCACCTGGAAGGCGTGCGCAGACCCGAGGTGCGTTCCGCGCTCGGCGAGATCGCACTGGCCAACGTGGACACGACGGTGCACCTGCACGCCGCCGTCGGCGAGCGCATCAGCCGCCGGGGCGGGGCTCTGCTGGAGGCCGGGATGCTCGGGGTGGCGCTGACGATGCTCAGCCAGCCCGACGACGTGGTGCGCCAGACGGGCTTCGACGACGCCGAAGCGCTGGCCAGGGCGCTGCTGTCGATGACGACAACCAGCGGTCCGGTGCCCGGCGTGCTGCGCGGTCGCGCGAGCTGACCGGGACGCGGTGGCGCTGCGGGGCCGGAATGTCACGCACGGTAGCCTTTGTCCGTCCCAGGTGCTGCTGGTCGGCCGGTCGGCGTGGCTTGGCATCATGACCGGCGGAGTCCTTCGCGCAACGAGTCCAGGGGCGTCCCGCGGGCGCCTGTGAGCCAGTGGATTTGTCCCAAGAGCCATTGGATGTAGGGAAGGCATGTCGAATCCGCCATCGCAAGACGAGTCGGGTCCCCTCGAACCCCCTGCCGCGGTGTTCGCGCGGCTGTCGGATGTTCCGCTGGACGTCGTCGACAAGCTGATCGAGACCACCAACGCCGTCTACGGCGACCTCAACAAGGTGCACGGCCACCCGTACTGGGGCGACCTCGTCTTTCACCAGGGCGCGGCGATGCGGGCGCTGAAGGAGGCGCGCGAGTGCCTCGAAGGGCTGCGCGCCGAGGCGATCGGGGCCCGCAACACCGAGCTGGGCGTCACGGTCGCGACCGCGGTGATCGACGGAGACCGCCACTACGCGCAAACCGAGGACGACAAGGCCACGCTGGTCAACCGCGTGCTGCGCCCGCAGTCCAAGCGCGCGGCGCACCTGTTCGTGTGGGACCGGCCGTTCGACAACGAGGAGGCCGCCGGGCCCTACCAGCAGGTGCGGGTGGTGACCGACCCCGAGGCCGAGGTCGGCGTCCTGAACTACACCGAGGAGACCGAGGAGGGCGAACTGCACTCCTGGCACACCCTCAACCCGCAGCCGCTGCCCGACCCGCCCGCGCTGCGGTTCGACGCGGGCAGCGCGCTGCGCTTCCCGCGCGACTCCGTCCTGCCGTTCCGCGACCTGCGGGCCGCGCTGCTGGAGTACTCGCGCGAAGGGCAGCGGCCGGAAGCGGTCCAGTGGCAGTCCGCCCGCTGGGGTGAGGTGTAGCCGGTGTCCGGCCCGACGGCCCCGATCGCACGCGCGGTCGGGGCCGTCGGCGTTTCGGTGAGGCGTTTTCGGCGCTGCCCTCGGTTCGTCGCCGACGTATGCGGGTGACGCCGGCGGAACGCGCTGCGTAACGGTTCGGTACAGGTGCGTGACGAGACTCGGCGACATTGGCCTGTTAAGCATTGACGACCAGCGCCTGTTGATGGTTCTTTCTTCTCACTCACCGCGAAGGAGTGGTCGACGTGGGCAGAAAACTGGCCGTGCTGTGGGCGGTCCTGCTGGCCGGGCTGGCGTTCCCGGCCTCGGTGCCGGCTTCGGCGCAGGACGGCGGGAAGCAGGGCGCGAAGCTGCGCGTCGGGTTGCAGCAGCAGTTCGACTCGCTGAACCCGTTCCTGGGCTACACGCTGGCCTCCACCGAGGTGTTCCGGCTGGTCTATCCCACGCTGACCACCTACAGCCAGGACGACTTCACGCCGATCCCGGAGCTGGCCGAGCGCTGGGACACCTCCGCCGACAAGCTCACCTGGACCTTCCACATCCGCCCGGGGGTCACCTGGTCGGATGGCAGGCCGGTGACCGCCAAGGACGCCGCCTACACGTTCAACCGGATGATGAGCGACCCGGCGGCCAGCACCGCCAACGGCAACTTCGTCGAGAACTTCGAGACCGTCACCGCGCCTGACGACGCCACGCTGGTGGTCAAGACCCGCACTCCGCAGGCGACGATGCTGGCCATCGACGCACCGATCGTGCCGGAGCACGTGTGGTCGAAGGTCGCCGACGTCTCCAGCTTCACCAACGACCAGATGCCGATCGTGTCGAGCGGACCGTTCGTGCCCGTCGAGTACGAGGCCGAGCGCTACCTCACGCTGCGCGCGAACGAGAAGTTCTGGCGCGGCGCGCCGAAGGTCGCCGAGCTGCAGTTCGTCAACTTCAAGAACAGCGACGCCGCCGTGCAGGCCCTTCGCAAGGGCGAGGTCGACGTCGTGCAGAAGCTGACGCCCGCCCAGTTCGACGCGCTCAAGGGCGAGCCCGACATCACGCAGGTCAAGGGCCAGGGCCGGCGGTTCTACGAGATGATCCTCAACCCCGGTGCCGCCAACAGCACCGGCGCCCGCATCGGCACCGGCCACCAGGCACTCACCGACGTTCGCGTGCGGCGGGCCATCGACATGGCCATCGACAGGAAGGCACTGGTCGAGCGGGTGCTCGGCGGCTACGGCCAGGTCGGCGGCGGCTACCTGCCGCCGATCTTCTCCGACTACCACTGGACCCCGCCGCACCCCAGGCCCTTCGACATCGCCGCGGCCAACCGGGCGCTGGACGAGGCCGGATACGCGCGCGGTGCCGACGGCACCCGGCGCACCCCGCAGGGCGAGCCGCTGAACTTCGACTTCGTGCTGCACGGCGACGAGTCCAGCGACGCCCAGGTGGGTGAGTTCGTCAAGCGGTGGCTCTCGGAGCTGGGCATCGCCGTCGAGCTCCAGCCGGTCTCGGACAACCAGCTCAACGACCGCACCGTGGCCGGTGACTTCGACATGGTCATCAGCGGCTGGTCGGCCAACCCCGACCCGGACTACGTGCTGAGGCTGCAGACCTGCGGTGCCCGTCCGAGCCCTGAGGGCGGCGGAAACACCGACAGCTACCTGTGCGACGCGCAGTACGACGCGGCCTACACCCGCCAGCTCAACGAGTTCGACCCCGCGGCCCGGGTGGCCGCGGTCAACCAGGCCCAGGAGCGCTTCTACGACCAGGCGGCCGGGCTCATCCTCTTCTACCAGAACTCCCTGGAGGCCTACCGCAGCGACCGCTTCAGCGGATTCGCCATGCAGCCCAAGGGAGAAGGCGTTATCACTGGACAGCAGGGCTACTGGGGCTATTACGGCGCCCAGCCCACCGAGCTGGCCATCAAGGACGCCAGCGGCTCGGACTACCGCACCGCGGCGCTGCTGCTCGGTGGGGTGGTGGTGCTCGTCGGCGTCGTGGTGGTGCTGATCGTCTTCCGCAGGCGCAAGACGGCCGACAACCGGGAGTGAAGCGTGGCTGACCTACTGGCGGGTGCCCCCGAGTCGACCGGCTCCGGGGGCGCTCGCGGCCGGCTGGGCCGGTACCTCGCGGGAAAGTTCGGCGGCGGGCTGCTGAGCCTGTTCCTCGTCGCGGTGCTCGGCTTCTTCCTCTTCCGGGTGATGCCGGGCGACCCGGCGCGGACGATGACGCGCGGCGCGCCGGTCAGCGAGGAACAGCTGGTGGCGTTGCGGGCACGCTTCGGGCTGGACCAGCCGCTGTGGAAGCAGTTCCTGGACTTCCTCGGCAACCTGCTGCGCGGGGACCTCGGCACCTCCTACACCTACAGCCGTCCGGTCGGCGACCTGATCCTCGAACGGCTCGGTCCGACGCTGCTGCTGGTCGGCACCTCGACCGTGCTCGCCGTCGTGCTCGGGCTGTGGATCGGCACCCGGGCGGCGTGGCGGCACGGCAGCGCGTTCGACAAGGGCTCGACCTCGGTGGCGCTGACCCTGTGGTCCGTGCCGACGTTCTGGCTCGGCCTGATCGTGCTGATGGTCTTCGGCGTCGGGGCCGGGCCGATCCCGGGACTGTTCCCGGTCGGCGGGATCTCCTCGCCCGACGTGCCCGACGGGCTCGTCCCGCAGGTCCTCGACGTCGCGCACCACCTGGTGCTGCCGTCGCTGACGATGGTCGCGGTGGTCTACGCCCAGTACCTGATGATCATGCGCTCCTCGCTGCTGGAGGAGATGGGCGCGGACTACCTGACGACCGCGCGGGCCAAGGGGCTGCGGGAGGACCTGGTGCGCCGCAGGCACGCGGTCCCCAACGCCCTGCTGCCGACCGTGACGCTGATCTTCCTGCACCTCGGGCTGGTGGTCGCCGGGGCCATCACCGTCGAGACGGTCTTCTCGTGGCCGGGCCTGGGCCTGCTGACCTTCGAGGCGCTGCGGGTGCCGGATCTGCCGCTGCTGCAAGGAGTCTTCATCGTGCTGGCCGGGAGTGTGATCGTGATGAACGTGCTGGCCGACGTGCTCTACCGGGTGCTGGACCCGCGGGTGCGCGAGTCATGACCGCCACCGCGAGGCAGATCGCACGGGAGCGGCGCCGCGCCCGCGCCGCCGAGACCTGGCGGATCTTCCGGGAGGACCGGGGCGGGCTGGCCGGGCTGGTGCTGCTGGGCCTGATCGTGGTCCTGGCGCTGCTGGCCCCGCTGCTCACCGACGACTCCGGCCTCGACGTCACGCGCGCCACCGGCGGCGCGTTGCAGGCGCCGGGCTCCGAGTTCTGGCTCGGCACCGACGAGTCGGGCCGCTCGGTGCTGCTGCTGACGTGGTGGGGCGCGCGGGTGTCGCTGGTGGTCGGGTTGTCCGCGGCGTTGCTGTCGGTGGTGATCGGCACCGTGTGCGGCGTGCTCGCCGCGCACTTCGGCGGCTGGACCTCGACGGTCCTGATGCGCGTCACCGACTTCTTCCTCGTGCTGCCCTCGCTGGTGCTGGCCATCGCGCTGTCCACCGTGCTCGCCCGTGGGCTGCCGACCATCGTGCTGGCGATCGGGGTCACCTCGTGGGCCACGACGGCGCGGCTGGTGCGGGCGCAGACGCTCACCGTGGAGGCCCGCCCCTACATCGAGCGCGCCAGGGCGCTCGGCGGCGGGCACGCGCACGTCATCGGCCACCACGTGCTGCCCGCCGTGCTGCCGCTGGTCTTCGCGAACACCACGTTGCAGGTCGCCAGCGCGATCATCGCCGAGTCGACGCTGTCGTTCCTCGGCCTGGGAGACCCGAGCCGGGTGTCGTGGGGCTCGATGCTGAAGTCGGCGATGGACACCGGCGCGGTCACCGCGGGCGCGTGGTGGTACCTGCTGCCGCCGGGTCTGGGCATCGTCGCGGTGGTGCTGAGCTTCACGCTGTGCGGCCGGGCGCTGGAAGCGGTGTTCAATCCGAGGCTTCGGGGGCAACGGTGAGTCCGATCCTGCAACTGCGCGACACCTCGGTGTCCTACCGCACCGCCGACGGGCTGATCCCGGCCGTGCAGGGGGTCGACCTGAGCCTCGAGGCAGGCGACACGCTCGGGCTGGCCGGTGAGTCGGGCTGCGGCAAGACGACGCTGGCGATGTCGGTGCTGCGGCTGCTGCCCAGGTCGGCCGAGATCGGCGGCGAGGTGCTGCTCGACGGCAAGGACGTGCGCACCATGTCCTTCGGCGAGCTGCGCGCGGCCCGCTGGGCCAGCGCGTCGGTGGTGTTCCAGGGCGCGATGCACGCGCTGAACCCGGTGCAGAGCATCGGCGCCCAGATCGCCGAGCCCATCAGGCTGCACTCCCCGGGACGTTCGAAGACCGAGCTTCGCGGGCGCGTCGCCGAGCTGCTGGAGCAGGTCGAGCTGCCCGCGGCCCGCGCCGATGCCTACCCGCACGAACTCTCCGGCGGCCAGAAGCAGCGCGTGATGATCGCGATGGCGCTCGCGTGCGAGCCGCGGCTGGTGATCGCCGACGAGCCGACCACGGCGCTGGACGTGGTGGTGCAGGCCCAGATCCTGGAGCTGATGGGACGGCTGGTCACCGAGCGCGAGATCGCGCTGATGATGATCAGCCACGACCTGTCGGTGCTGTCGGCGAGCTGCGCCCGCCTCGCGGTGATGTACGGGGGCAGGCTGGTGGAGGAGGGGCCGTCCCAGCAGGTCATCACCGCGCCGAGGCACGAGCACAGCCGCGCGCTGGCCAGCGCCTTCCCCACCGTGGGGGACCCGGAGTTCCGCTTCACCAGCAGCGCAGCGCCGGGGTCGGCGCTGCTGGCGGCCAAGGGCGTCTCGGTGGACTTCACCGACCGCGCGGGCAAGCGGGTGCGGGCCGTGCGCGGGGTCGACCTGGAGGTCGCCGACAACGAGATCGTCGCCCTGGTCGGCCAGTCCGGTTCGGGCAAGACGACGCTGGCGCGCACCATGCTCGGCCTGCAGGCGCCGACCGGCGGCGCGGTGCACTACGACGGGTCGCGGCTGCCGACCTCGGCCGCCGGGCTCCGCGACTACCGCAGGCACGTCCAACTGGTGCTGCAGGACCCGACCGGTGCGCTCAACCCCCGCCACACCGTTTACGAGGCGGTCGCCGAGGGCCTGCGCATCCACAGGATCGAGGGCGACGAGCGGGAGCTGGTCGCCCAGGCCCTGGAGGCGGCCGAGCTGCGGCCCGCGGAGAAGTTCTTCTCCCGCCTGCCGCACGAGCTTTCCGGCGGTCAGCGCCAGCGCGTGGTCATCGCCGGTGCCCTGGTGCTCCAGCCGCGCGTGCTGGTCGCCGACGAACCCGTGGCGTCGCTGGATGCGACCGTGCGCGGCGAGATCCTGGCCCTGCTGCTGCGCCTGCGCGTCGAGCGCGGCCTTTCGACGCTGGTCATCACCCACGACCTGGGCCTGGCGTGGAACATCGCCGACCGGGTGGCGGTGATGTTCCGGGGCGAGATCGTCGAGGTCGGCGACGTCGAGCAGGTGCTGCTGGACCCCGAGCACGAGTACACCCGGACGCTGCTGTCGGCCGTGCCCGCCATCCGCCGGGAAGCCGCGGGCTGAGGCTTCGCGCCGGGAATCCTCTCGGGTGCTGGGTGAGCAGCCGCGCCGACGTGGATCTTCCACAGTGGATGGACGTGCGGTCCGCCCGCGTCCTCACCCGTCGAGGCTGTCGACGATGGCGGGGCGGCCCGGGCGGTCGACGCGGACGAGGACGTCCGCCTGCCGCTCCGGGCCGACCTCGTCGGTGTAGCGCCGGTACGCGGGCAGCATCCAGCGCCGCGCGTCGGGCGTCCGGCGCTCCAGCGCGGCCTGCGGCAGCAACAGATGCGCGGTGAAGTCGAAGGGCAGTCCGGCGCCCAGCAACAGGGGACCGTCCACCACGGCCACGCCGCGCTCGGACAGGCGCACCCGGTCGAGCCGGGGCGAGCGGTCCGCCTCGGCGTCCCACAGGGCGGGCAGAACCTCGCCGTTTCCGCCGTCCGACAAGGGGTTCAGCACTTCGCGGCGCAGCCCGTCCAGGTCGAACCACGACTCGTAGTAGGAGTCCGGGTCCTCGCGGCCGCGCTCCAGCCGCAGTGACGCCGGGCGCACGTAGTCGGCCATGCGCACTCGCACCACGTCCCGGCCCGCCACCCGCAGCGGTTCGACCAGCGCGTCCGCGAGCTCGCCGGTCCCGGCCTCGGGCACGCCGTCGATGGCGACCCGGGGCCGGCGCGCCTGCGACTTCTCGACGCGCTCGACCAGCTCCGAGACCAGCAGCTCCGGCGTTACCGGACGGACACGCATCGGACGACCCTTCCGCGGCGACAGCGACCGCCGTCCAGCCTAGGACGTGTTTCAGACGTGGCTTGCGTAGTGGGTCGCCTGGCGGAACCTCAGCCGCCTTCTCGCTCCGGGATCTCCGACTGACGTATGTCCGAACGCGGCGTCGAAGCTGTCCTCGCGAGAAGACGGCTGAGAACCCGCGGGTGGTCCAGCTGAGTCCCACGCCGCAAGCGGCTCCGCCGCTTGTGAAACCTAGGACGTCAGGAACCCCCGCAGGTGCCGCAGAACCTCCTCCGGCCGCTCCTCGGCCAGGAAGTGCCCGCACTCGGCGATCCAGGTGCCCCGCACGTCGTCGGCGTAGTCGCGCCAGATGTCGAGCATCGGCAGTCGCGCCGGGAGCCCGGTCGAGCCCCACAGCGCCAGCACCGGCATCCGCAGCCTGCGCCCGGACGCGGCGTCGGCGTCGTCGTGCTCGGCGTCGAGCGGGAACGACGCCCGGTAGTCGTCGAACCCGGCGCGCAGCGCGCCGGGGACGGAGAACGCCCGCACGTACTCATCGACCGCCGCCGGTTCGAGGCCGTGCCGGTTGTAGGTCCACTGCTCGAAGAAGTGCCCCAGGTAGCCCGCGATGTCGGCACCCGCCAGCCGCTCGGGCAGGTCCGGCTGGAGGTGGAACAGCCAGTGCCAGTAGCCGGGTGCGAGGTCGGCGTCGAGCCGCCGCCACATCTCCCTGGTCGGCACGATGTCCAGGACGGCGAGCCGCCCCACCTGCTCGGGCCGGTCCAGTCCCCAGCGGTGGGCGACGCGGGCGCCCCGGTCGTGGCCGACGACCTGGACGGAGGCGAACCCGAGGGCCTCGACAAGCGCCGCGACGTCGGCGGCCATGGTCCGCTTGTCGTAGCCGCCGCGGGGCTTGTCGGTGCGGCCGTACCCGCGCAGGTCGGGGACGATCACGGTGTGGGTGCGGGCGAGCTCGGGGACGACCCGGCGCCAGCAGTGCCCCGTCTGAGGCCATCCGTGCAGCAGCACGAGCCCGGGTCCCTCGCCTGCGCGCCGGTAGTGCATGCGCAGCCCGTTGACACTCGCGACCTCTTCGCTGACCTGCATCGACGGACTCCTAACTGCCTAAGAGGGTTAGAATCGTAGCCGCGCCCTGCGGGCTGGACAATGACAGCGGCTTCGGGGAAGGCGCGCGAGATGGACGAATGGGTGTGGGAAAGCGGTCGCCGCTGCCTCGACCTGGTCAACACCTACCGCGACCGCTACCGCGGCGGGCGCGAGCTGCTCCTGGGGCCGGGAGAACTCGCCGAATGGCTCGTCCTGGCGGGTCTGCTCGGGACGGAACGCGCTAGCTCCGCGCGGCCGTCCTCGGCGCACCTGCGGACAGCGCTGGAACTGCGCGAAGCAGTCGACCGTGCGGCGCGGGCGCGCGCCCGCGCCGCACGGCTCGATCCTCCCGACATCGACCTGATCAACCGCACCGCGCGCCACAGCCACCTGGTCGCCCGTCAGCTCCGCCAGGACGACGACGGCGTGGTCGTCTCCTGGGCTCCGTCGCCGGGGGACCCGGTGCTGGCGGCGCTCGGTGCACTGGCCGCCGACGCCGTCGACCTGCTCGCGACGGACCCGCCGCCCGCCGTCCGCGTCTGCGCGGCCGACCGCTGCGGCATCCGGTTCCTCGACGGCTCGCCCGCCGGCAACCGCCAGTGGTGCTCGATGCGCCGCTGCGGCAACCGGGAGAAGGCCCGTCAGCACTACGCCCGCCGCAAAGCGCGGCCGTGACCAGCCCGGAGGACCGGCGTCACAGCAGCGCGGGCTGCAGGATGCTGAGCCGGCGCGCGTCGGTGTCGAGCTCGGCGGCCACGCCGAGCGGGATGGTGCGCTGGGCGTCGCAGTGCCCGAAGCCGAGCTCCCACACGATCGGGATGCCCAGCGCGCCGAGCCGGTCCGACATGACCGCCCGGACCTCCTCCAGCGGCCCGCAGCCGGTCCACGAGCCCAGCGCGATGCCGCCCGCGCGGTCGAACCAGCCCGCCCGCAGCAGCTGCGTCAGGTACCTGTCGAGCCGGTACGGGTCCTCGGTGACGTCCTCCAGCAGCGCGATTCCGCGCTCGGGCGGTGTGGGCGCGTCGGGGGCGCCGAGCGCGCAGGCCACCAGGCTCAGGTTCCCGCCGTAGGTCACCCCGCGTGCCCGGCCGGGCACCAGCGCGTCCGCGCCGGAGCGGGTCACGATCGTCACCGCCTCGGGCTCGAACAGCGTTCTGCGCAGGTGCTCGCGCGCGGGCGGGTCGTCGGTGAACGCTCCGGTCGCGGGCATCGGTCCGAAGACGGTGACCAGGCCGAGCTGGGTGGCGAACGCCTGGTGCAGCGCGGTGATGTCGCTGGAGCCGGCCAGCACCTTCGGTCCCGCCGCGCTCATCCGGTCCCAGTCCAGGTGGTCGAGGATCCGCGTGCTGCCGTAGCCGCCGCGCGCGCACAGCACGGCGCGCACCTCGGGGTCGCACCACGCCTGCTGGAGGTCGGCGGCGCGGTCGGCGTCGGCGCCCGCGAGGTAGTCCAGCCGCGGGTGCCGCTCCCGCACGTGCTTGCCGACCACGACCCGAAGTCCCCACTCCTGGAGCTGCGCGAGTCCCGCCTCGAGCGGTTCCGCGGGCACCGGCCCCGCCGGTGCGACCACCGCGACCGCGTCGCCGGGGCTCAGCCGGTGCGGGCGGCGTAGTTCACGCATGCTCATGGCGGTGCTCCGTCCGGGCGGCGCGATCTTGACCACTGCCGGTGAGGGTATCCGCAGCGGCCCGGACGTGCCGGAGGAGAGATCTGTTCGCGATGGGCGAACAGGCCCGGTGGCACGCCCGCGGGCACGATCTCCCAGCAAGCGGCGTTGCGACGGATGCGGCCTACCGCGCCCGCTGGTGCAGGTGACGTGGAAAACGGGGGACGGCCGCGCACGCACCCACCCCCGTGGCCTAGTGTCGGAGGTGTCATGGCTCGTGTCATCCACGTCTTCCGCCAGCCCGACCGGTTCGTAGCAGGAACGGTCGGTGAACCAGGCGAGCGCGTTTTCTACCTCCAGGCGTCCGAGGACGTCCGCACCGTCAGCGTGCAGCTGGAGAAGCAGCAGGTCTCGGTCCTGGCCGAACGCATCGGCGCCCTCCTGGACGAGGTGCGCAGGCGCTTCGACGCCGAGCTGCCCGCCGAACCGCCCGAGGAGCTGCTCGACACCGACCCGTTGCGGGTGCCGGTGGAGGAGGAGTTCCGCGTCGGCACGATGGGCCTGGGCTGGGACGCCGAGACCGAGGCGGTGGTGGTCGAGCTGCTCGCCGTCACCGAGGAGGAGATCGACGAGTCGGTCGTGCTCGACGACACCGAGGAGGGCCCCGACGCGGTGCGGGTCTTCCTCACCCCCGGGCACGCGCGGGCCTTCGCCGAACGCGCCGAGCGGGTCATAAACGCCGGTCGCAAGCCCTGTCCGCTGTGCGCGGAGCCGCTGGACCCGGCCGGGCACATCTGCCCGCGCCAGAACGGCTACCGCCGCTCGGACGAGGACTAGCCTCCGGTGCCCGCCGAGGGGGCCGGTGCTCGCGAGCTGTTGCGGCGGGGCCGGATCGAGATGCAGGGACGGCTGGTCGAGGCGTCGAACGCGACGCTGTTCTGCGGCATTGAGCTCGACGGGGTGGCGGCCGAGTGCGTCTACAAGCCGGTCCGCGGCGAGCGCCCGCTGTGGGACTTCCCCGACGGCACGCTCGCCGGCCGGGAGATCGCCTCCTACCTGCTGTCGGAGTCCGGAGGGTGGGGCTTGGTCCCGCCGACGATCCTGCGCGACGGGCCGTTCGGGCCCGGCATGGTGCAGCTGTGGATCGACACGGAGGAGGACTCCGAGCTCGTCGACATCGTCGCACCGGGCGAGGTGCCCGACAGCTGGCTGCCCGTGCTGAGGGCGCAGGACCACCACGGGTCGCCGGTGGTGCTGGCCCACGCCGACCACGACTCGCTGCGCGGTCTGGCAGTGCTCGACGCTGTGATCAACAACGCCGACCGCAAGGGCGGGCACATCCTGCACACCCCGGACGGCCGCGTGTTCGGCGTCGACCACGGCGTGAGCCTCAACGCCGACGACAAGCTGCGAACCGTGCTGTGGGGCTGGATCGGGCAGGACCTGCCCGATGCCGAGGTCGAACGCCTCAGCGAGCTGCGCGCCCTGCTGGAGGGCCCGCTGGCCCAGGACCTCGCCGAGCACATCACGCCGAAGGAAGTGCAGGCGGTGGTGCAGCGCATCGACCAGCTGCTGGAGGCGGGCGTCTTCCCGGCCCCGTCCGGCGAGTGGCCCGCGATTCCCTGGCCGGCGTTCTGATGTCCGGTCCGGTCCGCCCGGCGCCGCATCCCGCCCGCGAGTGGCCCCCGAGCTTCGCCGACCGCCTCGCCGCACCGCTGCCGCGCTTCCGCGACGTCATGCGGCTGATGTGGAGCGGACGGTCGCGGGCGCCGCTCGGCGACGCCGACAGCATCCCGGTCCTGCGCACCGGTTTGCGGCCGGTGCGGCCCACCGACACCGCGCTGACCTGGATCGGGCACGCCACCTACCTGGTGCGCACGGGAGGCGTCTCGGTGCTCACCGATCCGGTGTGGTCGACGCGGATTCCCGGCGTGCCGAGGCGGCTGACCCCGCCCGGAGTGGCCTTCGGCGAGCTGCACGCCGGACTGGAACCCGTACGGCCGGCCGGGCGGGTGGACGCCGTGGTGATCAGCCACAACCATTACGACCACCTGGACGCGCCGACCATCGCGAAGCTGCCGCGCTCGACGCCAATGCTCGTTCCGGCAGGGCTCGGCGACTGGTTCCGACGCAGGCGCTTCACCGAGGTCGTCGAGCTCGACTGGTGGGAGACCGCCGAGGTCGCGGGGCTGACCTTCGACTTCGTGCCCGCGCGGCACTGGAGCAGGCGCGGCCTGCGCGACACCTGCCGCAGCCTCTGGGGCGGCTGGGTGATCACCGGCCCGGACGGGCGCCGCCTCTACCACGCGGGCGACAGCGGCTACGGCCCGCACTTCGCCGAGATCGGCGCCCGGCTGCCGGGCATCGACGTGGCGATGGTGCCGATCGGTGCCTACGCGCCGCGCTGGTTCATGCGTCCGGTGCACATGGACCCGGAGGAGGCCGTCCGCGCGGTGGCCGACCTGGGGGCCGCGCGCGCCGCCGGGATGCACTGGGGCACCTTCGCCCTGACGCGCGAGCCGGTGCTGGAGCCGCTGACCCGGTTCCGCGACGCGTGGCGTGAGGCCGGTCGCGACCCCGCGGAGCTGTGGGACCTCGCCATCGGCGAAACGCGAGTGCTGCCCGCGTAGCGGTTCGGGCATCCTGTGCCGATGCCCGGACTCCGACGAGATCCTCATCCGCTGCGCGGCCGCACGGCCCTGGTCACCGGCGTCAGCAGGCGGCGGGGCATCGGCCACGCGATCGCGCGCCGCCTCGCCTCCTACGGCGCGAACGTTTTCCTCCACCACTACCGCTCCCACGACGTCGAACAGCCGTGGGGCGCCGACGACATCGACGCCGTCGTGGCCGGTGTCGCCGACCAGCTCGTCGACGGCGCCCGCCTCGCCCATCTCGACGCCGACCTCGCCGAAGTCGCGCAGCCGCAACGGGTGTTCGACGCCGCGGCCGCCGAGTTCGGCCACGTCGACATCCTGGTGTGCAACCACGCGCTCAGCGGCTCGGACGGGGCGCTGGGCGAGCTGGACGCGGTGATGCTGGACCGGCACTGGGCCGTCAACACCCGGTCCTCGATCCTGCTCGCGCAGGCGTTCGCCGCCGCGCACGACGGCCGCGACGGTGGCCGGATCGTCTTCATGACCTCCGGGCAGGGCCTCGGGCCGATGCCGGGGGAGGTCGCCTACGCGGCGGCCAAGGGCGCGCTCGCCGAGATCACCACGACGCTGGCCGACCAGCTCGCCGACGCGCGAATCACGCTCAACACCGTCAATCCGGGCCCTGTGGACACCGGCTACCTCGGCGAGCGCGACTGGGAGCACGTGCGGCCGATGTTCCCGTTCGGCCGCTACGGCGAGCCCGACGACCCCGCCAGGCTGATCGCGTGGCTGGCCACCGACGAGGCCAGGTGGATCACCGGCCAGGTGATCAACACCGAGGGCGGCTTCGGGCGCTGGCGCCCCAGGGACAACTCCTCAGACGTCTGAGGAGTTCTGCTAGCGTCGCACCCCGAGATCAGGAGGTGCGCGGTGGTGGAGACGCGGCGGTTGCGGCGCGGACCCGTGGTCCCCGAAGTCGAGCGCGCCCTTCGCGAACTGCTCGCCGAAGGGCGCTGGGCGGCCGGGGAAAAGCTGCCGAGCGAGGTCCAGCTCGCCGCGGATCTGGGCGTCGGGCGCTCGTCGGTCCGGGAGGCGGTGCGCCTGCTCGCGCGGGACGGCCTGCTCGACGTCCGGCACGGCTCGGGCACTTTCGTCGCCGCGGCGCAGGAAGAGACCGGAGACCTGCGGCGCATGCTGCGACGGGCACGGCTGCTGGAGGTCTACGAGGTGCGCAGGGCGCTGGAGGTCGAGTCGGCCAGGCTCGCCGCCCAGCGCGTGCGCCCGGAGGACGTCGAGGGGATCGCCGAACGCCTCAGCCGGCGCCAGGCACGCCTCGACGGTGACCCCGCGGCGTTTGTCGACGCGGACCTGGACTTCCACCGCGTGGTGGTGGAGCTGTCCGGGAACGCCGTGCTGCTCGGCCTCTTCGACTCGGTGCGGCCCGCGCTCGCCGAGGCGCTGACCGCGATGGTGGCGCACGAGACCGGCATCCCCGACGTCTCGTGCGCCCATGCCGACCTGCTGGAAGCGCTGCGCCGCGGCGACTCCGAGGCCGCGGTCGCGGCCACCGTCGAGAACCTGGAGAGCGTAATGGCGACCGTGCGAGCGAAGGTGGCGGCGAAGTGACCGACTCCCGGCCCAGCGACACCGGACCGGTTCTGCGCGTCGACGACGTCGACGTCGTCCGGGAGGGCAACCACCTGCTGCGCGCGATCTCGATGACGGTGCGCCGCGGCGAGCACTGGGCGCTGCTCGGCGCCAACGGCGCGGGCAAGAGCACCCTGGTCGGCCTGCTCGGGGCGGTCACGCATCCCACGCGAGGCTCGGTGGAGGTGCTCGGACACCGCCTCGGCAGGGTCGACATGCGCGAGCTGCGCTCCCACGTCGGTCACGTCAACCCCAGGCACCCGTTGCAGGCGCCGCTGCGGTTGCGCGACGTCGTGCTGACCGGGCTGACCAACACCACCGAACCGGTCCCGAGGTGGGTCCCGACGGCGCAACAGCGCGAACAGGCCGACGGCCTCATCCGCATGCTGGGCATGAGCGCGCGCGCCGACGCCCGGTGGCCGACCCTGTCCCAGGGCGAACGCGGCCGCGCCCTCATCGCGCGGGCGCTCATGCCGTGGCCGCGGCTCCTGCTGCTCGACGAACCCGCGACCGGCCTCGACCTCGCGGCACGCGAACAGCTCCTGTCCAGCCTGGACACCCTGCGGCGCCAACACCCCGACCTGGCAACGGTTCTGGTGACCCACCACCTGGAGGAACTCCCGGCCACCACGACCCACGCCCTGCTGCTGCGCGAGGGCGAATGTCTCGCCGCGGGCCCCGTCGACGACGTCCTGACGACCGACCGCATCAGCGCGTGCTTCGACCACCCGGTGCTGATCACCCGCACCCCCGACGGCCGCTGGAGCGCCCGCACCCGCGCCGCGGCGTGAGGGTGGGCGCGCAGACACCGGCTGGCGATCGGGTGAGACGGCGATCACGGGTGGTGTTTCGGTGATCACCGCCTGCGCATCTCCTCGTGGTGGTTAAAGTCCCTCCCCGGCAAAGGCGACAGAAGGTGTTCCGGGGAGGGGGAGGCGGTGGGTGGTCGCGTGCTGACCTTCGCGGGCACGTTGCCGGACGCGGAGCCGGCAAGCTCATCGTCCGAAGTGGACGGCTCGCTGGTGGTCGCGTTGGGCGAGGTGCGTTCTGGTTTGCTCGCCATGGGCGGGATCCCGCGCGTGTTGCGTGAGTCGGTCGTCTTCGTCGAGTTGACCGGTGCTGATGCCGCGCCGCAGCTGCCGCTGGTGACGGCGGAGGGGTCGGCGTGGGCTGCGGTCTTCTCGTCCTTGCCGCGCATGGCCGCTTTCTTCCGCTCTGCGCAGCGGGGCGGGGACACGCTGCGTTACGGCAGGCTCAGCGGTGCTGAGCTGCTGGATGAGGTGTGGCCGCAGTTGCCCGCCGGTACGGGCCTGGTGCTGGATCCGGGCAGTGAGCACGTCGTGGCGGTGCCGCCGTTCGCGGGGCTGGCACCGGAGTCGGTGGTGGTGGAGCGCGCCCTGGTGGTGCCCGCGGTGGGGGCGGCGGAGCACGGGGGGATGGGCTGATGGGGTACGGGTTTTTCGCCGCGGATCTGCAGGCGATGCGCACGGCCGAGCAGGGTGTGCGGGACGCGGTCAAGGAGTTGGCGGACATGGCCGGCGGTGGCGGTGTCGGGGACGCGCTGGGTGCCTCGGGGCACGGCCTGGTGCAGGCGTGCATGGACAACGCTCCGCGGATCGGCAGCGGCGGCATGTTGCCGGCGATGCTGGTCGGGTTCGCCGACAAGTGGAGCTGGGGGACGCGGTTCCTGGTCGAGGACGGTGTGGCCGCGGCTGATGCGCTGGCCGAGGTCCGTGCGGAGTACCTGGCCACTGATCAGGCGGCGATCCGCGCCTTGGGCGGCGTGCACGAGGCGAAGCGGGGCTGAGGGTGGCGTGGACGAACACGTCCTCGTTCTCCGAGGACATGAACTCGCTCGGTAGCGAGCTGGAGTATCTGGGTCAGGTCACGGGTCTGGTCGAGCAGGACCTGATCCCGGGGGATCCGGCGGTTGCCGAGGAGTTGGCGGCGCACCTGCTGAAGCTGGGGGCGGCGTTCGAGAAGGCCGGTGAGGGTTTCAAGCGCATCGATGCCGGTGGTTGGGAGGGCAAGGCCGCCGACGCCGCGCGGGAGTACCTGACGGCCACGTTGCCGCCGCGGTGGCTGGCCGCTGCGGATGCGCACACCGAGGCGGGTACGGCGGTGCAGGACTACGCGCGGGTGCTGGCCGATGCCAAGGCGCGGGCGGAGCAGGCCAAGCAGGCGCTGGATCGGGCCAACGCCGAGAGTGAAAAGGCGCGTCTGGCGCACAACGCGGCAGTGGAGCGCTACAACGCCGATCCCGGTGCCGGTGCGGCGCCGCCGGAGTTCTCCGATCCGGGTGCGCAGGCGCGGGCCCAGGCCGAACGGGAGATCGCCGCGGCGAAGGCCGCGGTGGCCGATGCGGATCTGCGGGCGGCGCGGATCGTCGGGCGTGCGATGGAGGCCGCGCCGGCGGAGCCGGGACTGCTGGCGCAGCTGGCAGCCAACGCCGAGGACCTGGTGCAGGGTCTGGGCGCGGGCGTCGGTTCGCTGGTCGGTGGTGCCGTCGACGCGGTGGTCGGCCTGGGCGGCACGGTCATCGGCGCGGTGGGCTTCATGACCACCTACGGCAACCCGGCGTGGACCATGACCCACCCGCAGGAGGTCGCGCAGTTCAACGCCCAGGTCGACGGCCTGGTCAAAGCGGCCACCACCGACCCGGCGGGATTCGGCTACCAGGTCGGCAAGACGATGCTCAACGTCGAGGGCTGGAAGAACGACCCGCTGCGCGCCGCCGGGGAGATGGTGCCGGATGCGGTCGGGTCGATCGTCGGCGGCGCGGGCATCGCCAGCCGCGTGGCCCGCGGCGTGGGCAAGGTGGGCGAGGTCGCGGGTGATCTGGGCAAAACCGCGGGCCGGGTCGACGGGGTCCCCCGGCACACGCCCGAGCCCTCACCGCGACCGCAACCGCCCGCACCGCAGCACCAGCCGCGGCCGGACCCGCCCGCGCCGCAGCCGCGTCCGGAAGCATCGACCCCACAGGCACAGCAGCCCCCGTCACCGACCACACCCTGGGGCGACTACAACGACCTACCGCCCTCCACACCGGCGCACCACGCCCCGGACACCACGCCGTCCTGGGGGCATCCGGAACCGCAGACCAGCTACCCGACCCGCCCAGACGGCGGGTTCGGACCGATGGGCAGCGCCCAGGAGGTCGTCGAACACGCTCCGCGCTATGCCGAGAAGGTCGACCGCACACCGCCTTGGCAGGACGAATTCGACGACAATGCGCCAGGACCGCACGAACGGGCAACCACTCCGACCACCGAGCCGCTTGACCGGATTCCCGAACCTGAGACGCCGACCCACCGGGACGGCGACCACGAGAGCGGACCGGACCAGCCAGGCCACCACGACGATCCACCTGGGCACGGTGGTGATGACCCGTCGCCGCGCGGCGACGGCGATCGGCCGGGTGTCGACGAGCTGTTCCCGGAAGCAGGGGCACCGTTCGACGCGGGACGCGCTCTGCACACGTTCAGGGAAGCGCTCGACGGCCAGTACGGAGACCTCACCGTCGCGGTGAAGGAGGTCAGCGGCAACGCGGGTTCGTACCGCATGGTCGCTGACATCCTCGATGCGAACGGACAACCTGCGGGATCAGCGATCCGCGACTTCTACAGGCTCGCGGACGGCGGCGTGTCGGTGACCCACAACAAGCTCGAGATCCTCGACCCCGAGCTCCGAGGTTCGGGCTTCGCCTCCGAGTTCAACGGGAAGCTCGAGGACTGGTACCGGAACTCCGGGGTCGAGGAGATCCGCCTCCGTGCCAACATCGATGTCGGCAGCTACGCGTGGGCGAGGCAAGGGTACGAGTTCGCGAACCACGCGCAAGCCGTCTATCACATTCTGCCGAGGTTGCAAGACGAGATCGCGTGTGCGGAGCGGGACCTCGCGGGTCTTCAGGACCAGTTGCGCCGGCCGGATGCGGATCACGGGACCTTGAGCAAGGCCATCGAAGCACAGAACGAACTGCTGCTGAATGCGCGCGAGATCGAGTCGCGGTTCTACGAAGGCTCGGAGAACTTCCCTAAGCCGCGAGAGATCAGCGGGCTCGGGCGGCCTGAGGGCCTCCAGCCCGGGGAGTGGCGCGATCGGCGATGGCTCGGCAAGGACGTACTGCAAGACCCGTCGGGGCGGGAAAAAGTCGCGTGGCATGGGGTGAAGAGGCTGTGAGGGACGAACGGGTAGCACCGAAGGGCTTGCCCAAGGAACAGGGGAGCCGGCGTAGCGGGAAGGTCTCCCGCTGGCACGCGGACTGGACGAAGCGCAACGAGAAGCGCTCCGACTTCCGCCCCCAGGGTCGCAAGGAGGGCAGTGACTACAACCTCCACTACGTGGACATGGACGCCCCGTTGGAGGCCCAGATCGACTTCGACCGCCGGGTCCGCGAGATCGACGGTCGTGATCCGGACACGGGACGGCTCATGCCCGCCCCCGACTACCGCGAACGGTTCCGCGGTGCGCTCGTGACCGCGGCGGCCGGGGATGCGCTGGGCCGTGCGGTCGATGCCGGGGCGGTGTACGAGCTGCCCTGGTCGCCGGACCTGAAGCTGAAGGGTGACAAGGCGCTCACCGAGTACGTCCTGCGCAGCGCCGTGGGCGAGTCGTCCGCGGCCGCGCAGCTGATGGCCTTCACCATGGAAGGGCTGATCCGGCTGGGGGTTCGGGCTCGCGGGGAGTCAGGACAACCCACGCCCGTGATCCAGCACGCCCTCCAGCGCTGGCTCCACACCCAGCGCGTCCCCAAGGGGCACGGGTGGAACGTCACCGGTGGGCCGTACGCTGCCCACGCGCCGCAGCCCGACGGGTGGCTGGTGGGCACCGAGATGCTCTACCAGGACGGCGCAGCCGATCCGGCGACGGTTGCCGAGTTGGAGCGTTTCGCCCGCACCGGCGAGCTGTCGTCCTTGCCCCAGCCGGTGGCCCGAGCGCGAGGCGCCGCACTGTTGCCCAGGGTCGCGGGTCTGGCGGCGTGTTCGAACGACGCCGACGCGGCCTTCCTCGGCGCGTTGAACATCGCCGCGCTCACGCACAACAGCTCGGACGACTGCCTGGCGGCCGGTGCCCTCGCAGTGATCCTGCAACAGCAGATTCGCGACCAGCCGTTCTTCGACTGCGTCACCGCGGCCCAGGAGATGCTGCGGCGACGCCGCCACGCCGAGCGGGTCCTGCGCAAGATCGACCTGGCGCTGACCATGAACCAGGAGTACTGGGTCCCCGCCTCGCGCCAGGACATGCGAAAGCCGTTCGGCGATGGCGGGAGCGACGGTGCCGAAGCGCTCGGGCTCGCCCTCTACTGCGCGATGGCCAGCGACTACGTGCGCGAGGCTTTGCAACTGGCCATGAACTACTCGGCGCACCGCTCGGTGGTGGGGGCTGTCTCCGGGCTGCTCATCGGTGCCGAGTGCGGAGTGCGGGCGATACCGGCCGACCTGCGTGCCGCTGCGCCGCTCGCCGACGTCGTCGACACCTTGGCCGAGGACGAGATCGCCGAGTACAGCACGAACCCGCCCCGCGACGAGTCGTGGTTCCGCCGGTACCCAGGGTGGTGACCGCGGCTCAGCGGTGGTCGGCGACCACGAGGTCGCTGACGACAGTGGGGCGGTCGCCCGGCCAACGCCCCGCCGTGTCTCAAATGTCCCGAGACCCAGGCTTCGCGCCGGCGCCTACCACCAGGGAAGCGGAGAAGGCCGGCGATGCCGTCGAGAAGGACGGCCCAGAAGGCAAAGCCTGAGCGCACAGCGGGGGCGAGCCGTAGGGCCCGCCCCAACCGGCAACAGTCTCAGTCCACCAAAGCCTGGTACACGAGCTGGTGGAGCTGGGGCCGGATGGGGTGGGTGCTGGAAGGCAGGAGCTGGGTCAGGAACAGCACGGTGAGCTCCTCTGCCGGGTCGACCCAGAAGGCGGTGCTGGCGGCTCCGCCCCACGAGAACTCGCCGGCCGACGACAGCACCTTGGCCGCCGCCGGGTCGTCGATCACGGCGAAGCCGAGGCCGAAGCCCTTGCCCGCGTTGGCGACCTCCGAGAACGAGCCGAGGGCCATGGACTCCAGGTCGGCACCGCCCGGCAGGTGGTTGCGGGTCATGTACCGCAGGGTGCGGCTGCCGATCACGCGGGCGCCGTCGAGTTCGCCGCCGCGCAGCAGCATCTGCTGGAAGCGGTGGTAGTCGCGCGCCGTGGAGACCAGGCCCTGTCCGCCCGCCAGTACCCGCGGGAGCGTCGAGCCCACGCGGCCGAACCTGTCGTTGCGCACCGGGCCGCCCGCCGCGTCGGCGGTGTAGAGCGCCGCCAGCCGCTCCGTCTCCGACTCGGGCACGCTGAAACCGGTGTCGTGCATGCCCAGCGGTTCCAGGATGCGGCTGCGGAAGAACTCGTCCAGCGACTGCCCGGAGGCGACCTCGACCACGCGGCCCAGCACGTCGGTGGACACGCCGTAGTTCCACGCCTGGCCGGGGTCGAACAGCAGGGGCATCGACGCCCACTCGTCGCAGCAGCCCGCCAGGTCGAGCGCGGGCGGGCTGCCCCACTCGAAACCGCCGTCCCGGTACATCTGGTCGACCGGGTGCAGGTTGTGGAAGCCGTAGGTCAGCCCGGAGGTGTGGGTGAGCAGGTGCCAGACCAGCATCGGCGCGGTCGCGGGCCGGGTTTCCGGCTTGCGCGCGGGACCGCCCAGGTAGACCTGCTGCTCGGCGAAGGAAGGGATGAACGCGCTGACCGGATCGGTGAGCTCGAAGGCGCCTTCCTCGTAGAGCATCATCGCCGCGAGCGAGGTGACCGGCTTGGTCATCGAGTAGATGCGGAACAGGGTGTCGGTCTCGACCGGGAGCCCGGCCTCCATGTCGCGCTTGCCCTGCGTGGCCAGGTGCACGATCTTGCCGCTCCGGGCGACCAGCACCAGGTAACCCGGCAGCTTGCCCTCGTCGACATAGCGGGCGAAGTGGCGGTCGATGCGCTTGAGCCGGGCGGCGTCGAACCCCAGCTCAGCGGGTTCGGCCTCGACGTGCAGTGGGCTCACGGCAGTCCTCCTCGCAGACGGCACCGCGCTCCTTTCTACCTTCAGCGCGAGCGCCGTCGCCAGACCGACCGGTACGCTCTTGCCCCGTGGACCTAGGAGACGACGAATTCCGCGACCACATCGCAGACACCCTGGCCGGTCTGCCCGGTGTGGAGGCGGTCGCGCTGGGCGGTTCCCGGGCCAGCGGAACCCACCGCGCGGACAGTGACTGGGACTTCGCGATCTACTACCGCGGCGAGTTCGACCCGCAGGACCTGCGCGCCGTCGGCTGGCCGGGCGAGATCTCGCCGATCGGCGGCTGGGGCGGCGGGGTCTTCAACGGCGGTGCGTGGCTGGAAGTCGACTGCAGGCAGATCGACGTGCACTACCGCGACCTCGACGACGTCGAGCACCAGCTCGCCGAGGCGCGGGCCGGGCGCTTCCACGTCGAGTCGCTGATGTTCCACCTCGCGGGAATTCCGAGCTACCTGGTGGCGGCCGAACTCGCCATCAACCGGACACTGCGCGGCGAACTGGAGAAACCGGAGTATCCGGACGCGCTGCGCAAGGCGGCCGCGCCGCGCTGGTGGGACTCGGCGCAGCTCACGCTGGGCTACGCCCGGGCCGCGTATGCCGAGCACGGGCACCTCGCCGAGACGGTGGGCGCCATCGGGCAGGCGGCGTGCCAGGCCGCGCACGCGGCGCTGGCCGACCGGGGCGAGTGGATCACCAACGAGAAGAAGCTGCTGGAGCGCGCCGGACTCCGCGAGGTCGACGGCCTGGTGGCGGGCGTGACCACCGAGCCGGAGTCGCTGACCAAGGCGGTCGACGACGCCCTGGAGCTGTTCAACGACGTGGTCGCCGCGGACTAAGCACTCGGAAACGCCGCCGGACTTGGCGCCCGGAGACGCCGGAACACCGGCGGACTCGACGCCCGGAGACGCCGCGGGTTGGGCGCCTGAAGTCATCGCGGGCTTGGCGCGCGGAACCACCGCCGGCAAGGCGCCCGAAAACGCTGACCCCGGGTACGGCGAAAGGGGCTTTTGGGCTGAAACAGCGGCCCAAAAGCAAAAGACTCAAGGGCGCCACGGCGCTCCCGCCGGCACCCGGAGTCCACTACGCACTGTCGCGGTCGTTCGTCGCTGGTCGCGCAGCGTTGCCGGGCCGCTTCCGCTGTCCTGAAATCCTTTCGCCGACGGCGGCGTCAGCTCGCTCTGAGAGGTAGCGTCGGGTGGGTGACGAGCATCCCGACCCCACCCCCGGGCCTCCCGCGAACCGCGGGGGAGCTGCGCTCCAGCGGCCACCTCCCGCGCAGCGTCAAGGCGGAGGCGCGCGGCAACCTGCTGACCGCGCTGCGCTCGGGGCGCACGATCTGGCCCGGAATCGTCGGGTTCGACCAGACCGTGCTGCCGCAGTTGGAACGCGCCCTGATCGCGGGCCACGACGTGGTGCTGCTCGGCGAGCGCGGGCAGGGCAAGACCCGGCTGCTGCGCGGCCTCAGCGAGCTGCTCGACGAATGGGCCCCGGTGATCGAGGGCTCCGAGCTGGACGAGCACCCGCTGGAGCCGATCACCCCGGTGTCGCTGCGGCGCGCCGCCGAGGAGGGCGACGACCTGCCGGTGACGTGGCGCCACCGCAGCGAGCGCTACTCCGAGAAGCTGGCCACACCCGACACCGCGGTCGGCGACCTCATCGGTGACGTCGACCCGGTCAAGGTCGCCGAAGGGCGGTCGCTGGGCGACCCGGAGACGATCCACTTCGGACTCGTGCCCCGCGCGCACCGCGGCATCGTCACCATCAACGAGCTGCCCGACCTGGCCGAGCGCATCCAGGTCGCGCTGCTGAACGTGATGGAGGAGCGTGACATCCAGATCCGCGGCTACAGCCTGCGGCTGCCGCTGGACGTGCTGCTCGTGGCCACCGCCAACCCCGAGGACTACACCAACCGGGGACGCATCATCACGCCGCTGAAGGACCGCTTCGGCGCCGAGATCCGCACCCACTACCCGCTGGAGCTGGAGGACGAGATCTCGCTGGTCCGCCAGGAGGCGGTGCTCGAGGCCGAGGTCGGCGACCACCTGCTGGAGGTGCTGGCGCGCTTCGTCGGCCACCTGCGGGAGTCCCCGGCCGTCGACCAGCGCTCCGGTGTCTCCGCCCGGTTCGCCATCGCCGCCGCCGAGACCGTCTCCGCCGCCGCGGTGCACCGCGGCGCGCTCATCGGCGAGGAGCCCGCGGTGGCCCGGCCGGTGGACCTCGACGCCGTGCCCTCGGTGCTGCGCGGCAAGATCGAGTTCGAGGCCGGCGAGGAGGGTCGGGAGGACGAGCTGCTCGGCTACCTGCTGCGCCGCTCGGTCGCCGACACCGCGCGCTCCGCGTTCGCCGGGCTCGACCTGCAGTCGCTGGCCGACACCGTCGTCGACGGGCACCAAGTTGCCACCGGAGAGCGGATCGCGGCCCGCGACGTGCTCACCGCGCTGCCGGAGCTGCCGGTCCTGCACCAGGTCGCCGAGCGCCTGGACGTGCGCGCCGGCGACCCGCCGGGCCGCATCGCCAGCGCCGTCGAGCTGGCGCTGGAGTCGCTGTACCTGTCCAAGCGGCTGAGCAAGGACGTCGAGGACGACAGGTCGGTGTACGGGCGATGAGCCGTCCGCCTCGCCGCTACAGCTACCGCGCCTGGCACGGGGGCGCCGATCCGCTGGAACCACCGGTGGACCTGCGTTCCGCGCTCGACGCGATCGGCCGCGAGGTGATGGAGGGCGCGTCGCCCCGCTCGGCGCTGGAAGAGCTGCTGCGCACCGGAACGCGCGAGACCAGCGGACTGGACGAGCTGACGCGGCGGCTGTGGCAGCGCCGCAGCGAGTTGCAGCGCAGGCACAACCTCGACGGCACGCTCAACGAGGTCCGCAGGCTGCTCGACCGCGCGGTCTCCCAGGAGCGCCAGGCGCTTTCGGCCGAGCGTAGCGAGGACGCGCGCTTCCGCGAGATGCAGATGGACGCGCTGCCCACCGACACCGCCGGCGCGGTTTCGGAGCTGTCGCAGTACGACTGGCGTTCGCAGGACGCGCGGGAGACGTTCGAGGAGATCCGCAACCTGCTCGGCAGCGAACTCCTCGAACAGCGCTTCCAGGGCATGAAGCAGGCGCTGGAGCAGACCACGCCCGAGGACGTCGAACGCGTCCGCCGGATGCTCGACGACCTCAACGACCTGCTCGCCGCGCACGCCCGCGGTGACGACACCCGCGAGCAGTTCGAGCGGTTCATGGCCGAGCACGGCGAGTTCTTCCCCGAGCAGCCCCGCAACGTCGACGAGCTGATCGACGCGCTCGCGGAGCGTTCCGCTGCCGCGCAACGGATGCTGAACTCGATGAGCGAGCAGCAGCGCGCAGAACTCGCGCAGCTTTCGCAGCAGGCTTTCGGCGATCCGCGCATCGGGCAGGCGCTGCAGCAGATGGACGCCCAGCTTCGAGGTCTGCGCCCGGGGGAGAACTGGTCCGGCCGGGCCCGGTTCCGGGGTGACGAACCGCTGGGGCTCGGCGAGGCGACCGCCGCGATGGCCGAACTCGGCGAGCTGGACCGGCTCGCCGAACAGCTCGGCCAGTCCTATCCGGGCGCGCGGCTGGAGGACATCGACCTGGAGGCGCTGGAACGCCAGCTCGGGCCGCAGGCCGTCGTGGACGCGCAACGGCTGTCGGAGATCGAGCGGCAGTTGCGCCAGCACGGGATGCTGGAGCGCGCCTCCGACGGCAGCCTGCGCCTGACCCCGCGCGCGATGCGCAGGCTCGGGGAAACCGCGCTGCGGTCGGTGATTTCCGGCCTCCGGTCGCGGCGCGGGGAACGCGACACGGATCGGGCAGGTGCGGCGGGGGAGCCGACCGGGACGACGCGGCCATGGGAGTTCGGCGACTCCGAGCCGTGGGACTCCGGCAGGACGGTGCGCAACGCCGTGTTGCGCCGCGCGGCCGAAGGCCCGTCGTCGCCGATGCTGGACATCGCCGACCTCGAGGTGGCAGAGACCGAACAGCGCTCGCGGGCGGCGGTCGCGCTGTGCGTGGACACGTCGTGGTCGATGGTGCAGGACGGGCGATGGGTGCCGATGAAGCGCACGGCGCTCGCGCTGCACCACCTCGTCGCCACACGCTACCGCTCGGATGCGTTGCAACTGGTGACTTTCGGGCGTTACGCGTCCACTGTGGATGTCGGTGAACTGGCGGCACTGGAGGGGACCTGGGAGCAGGGCACCAACCTCCACCACGCCCTGCTGCTGGCGGGTCGGCACCTGCGGCGGAACCCCGACGCGCAGCCGGTGGTGCTCGTGGTGACCGACGGCGAACCCACAGCACACCTGGAACCCGACGGCGAGGCCGTTTTCCAGTACCCGCCCACGCCGCGCACCCTGTCGGCGACATTGTCCGAAGTGGACTCGCTCAGCAGGCTGGGCGCGTCGCTGAGCGTCTTCATGCTCGGCGACGACCCGAGGCTGGAGGCGTTCGTGGACATCGTCGCCCGCCGGGGCGGGGGTCGCGTGGTGGCTCCGACCCCCGACGGCCTCGGCGCCGCCGTCGTCGGCGACTACCTGCGCAGCAAGCGCCGCCGCTAGTTCTCCGCGCGGCGAGACCGGTTGCTGTCGGTGGACCTGGTTCGTGGTCGATCGCGCTGCTAGCCTCTGCCGTTGACTGAGGGGAGCGCGAAAAGCGCATGGCAGCGACAACGTTTCGCATCGGTGGGGATCCGGAAGTGCGGCGGCTCGGATTCGGAGCCATGCAGTTGCCCACCGAGGCGGGCGCCGCCAGCGAGACATCGCTGCTCGACCGCGAGCACGAGCCCGTGCTCGCGGCCTGCGAGGAGGCGGGGATCGCGTTCCTGCCGTGGCGTCCTGTCGCCTGGGGAGAATCCGGAGCGAGGGCCGAGGTCGCCGCCGTGGCGGCCGAGCTCGATGCCACGCCCACGCAGGTCGCGCTCGCCTGGCTCCTCGACCACTCGCCGGTCGTGCTCCCGATCCCGGGCACCGCTCGGGTCGACCACCTGGAGGAGAACCTCGCTGCCGAACGTCTTCAGCTGAGCCGAGCCCACCGCGATCGACTCGACCGGCTTGCCGGCCCGGCATAGGACACGCCCTCGTCCCGTTCCGCTAGGGCCAGACCAGCCGTACGTCGGCGCAGCGGGAAAAGAACCGCGCCGCGCGGTCGGCGGAGCGGAACGAACCACGGTTGCGCCCGTCGAGCGCGAGCACCTCGGCGCGGTCGTCGAACGACAGCCCCCACGCGAACACCTCGCCTGCGACCTCGCCCTCGGTGTCGTCGCGTTCCAGCTCGCAGAGCGCGAACAACCTGGGCGCGCAACGGATCTGCGACTCCAGGACGGCGAACTCGTCGGGCCTGGGCGTCCAGTCGGCGACGTCTCCGGACATTGAAACCTCCTAGCTGAATCGATCTCTGCGTCGCCGAAACTAGCGCGATACGTATCGGGTCCGGTATCGCTCAATAGGCTGGTGTGACCGTCCGTGTTCGTCCCTGGAACCATGCGTGATGGCCGAGACCGAGGAGGTGTCCTGATGGCAGGACGGAACGACCCGTCCGCGCTGCGCTGGCTGATCGGCGTGGAGCTGGCCGCGTACCGGCGGCAGGCGGGCCTGACGCTTACCGAGCTGTCGGAGGCGACCGGGATCACCAAACCGAAGCTGGGGCACATGGAGATGGGCCGGTACCAGCAGAATCCGGACGACATCGCCAACGTGCTGCGCGCGTGCGGAACAGATGAGCGCACCGTCGACCGCCTGTCCTCGCTGAGCGGCAGGTCGGACTCGAAGTCGTGGTGGGCGCCGTGGGCGCACGTCGTACCGGACTGGCTGAAGACCTTCGTGGGACTCGAAGGGCTCGCCGAGTCGGAGTTCGTGTACCAGCCAATGGTTCTGCCCGGGCTGGTGCAGACGGAGGAGTACGCCCATGCGTTGACCGCGGCCACGGACTTCGTGCGGCAGAACCACAACGAACGCTTCGTGTCCTTCCGGCTTGCACGCGCCAGACGGCTCAACGATCCAGATCCGTTGCGGCTGCACGCCGTCGTCGGCGAGGCGGCCCTGCGTCTCGCGGTCGGTACGCCCGAGATGCGGCTCGCCCAGTACGAGAGACTGCTCGAACTCGCTGACCAGCCCAACATCACGTTGCAGGTGCTGCGGCCGGAGTGCGGGCCGCACGACGCGGGAGGCGCCGGCCAGTTCGTGGTGCTGCACTTCGACGAAGCGCGGCCGATCGCCTACACCGAACAGCTTGACGGAGCAGTTTACGTACAGGACCCGGATGACGTTCGGACCTATACACTGGCGGCGGAGAATTTGCAGCACGTCGCGCTGGAGCCGGCTGAATCCGTAGCGCTGGTGAAGGCGCTGATGGCCGAGTAGCAGCCGGAGGCACGCCGTGTCCGCCCCTAACGTCGACGCCCATGTGTGGAGAAAGTCCAGCTACAGCGCCAACAACGGAGAGTGCGTCGAGGTGGCATTCGCGCTCGCGGCGCCGGATGTGGCTTGGGAGAAATCCAGCTACAGCGCCAACAACGGCGCCTGCGTCGAGATCGCCCTCGACGCCTCCGCCGTCGGGGCGCGGGACTCCAAGGACCCCTCGGGCCCGGCGCTCTGGTTCCCCGCGCCGCGATGGGGCCGGTTCGTGTCCGCCCTGAAGGCCGGGCGGTTCGACGCGGCGTGAGCGATCCGCTGCGCGAGCTGCGCTCGCTGCGCGCCACGCGCTGGTTCACCGACGCCGATGTCGCCGACGAAGACCTGCGCCGCATCCTCGACACCGCACGCTGGACGGGTTCGGCCCGCAACCGGCAGCCGTGGCGCTTCCACACCGTCCGGAACGCGGCGACGCGCGAGGAACTGAGCGCGTGCGGTGCCTACGCCCTGCACGTGCGCACCGCGCCCGTCGTCGTGCTGCTGGCCCTGGACCGCAGCGGCGCCGACGCGGAGTTCGACGGCGGCCGGGTCGCGCAGACCGTCATGCTCGCCGCCCAGCGGCTTGGCCTCGGGTCGTGCCCGGTCACGTTCTTCCCCGCGGACAACGCCGGGCGGGTCACCGCGCTGGCCGGGTTCGCCCCGCCGTGGGAGGTGCGCACCGGCATCGCCCTCGGTCATCCCGCGCCCACGCCGAGTGGGACCTCCGCGATCCGGACCGGCCGCCTCCCGCTGACGTCGCTGTGGACCCGCGACGTCACTGACCCGGGGCGAAGGTGCTGATCACCTGCGGGTTCTCGTCGGCCCACTTGCGGGCGGCCGCGGCCTCCTGGCCCTTGGGTGCGCTGTTGACGGCGTTCTCCAGCGACGACAGGGTCTGGTCGTCGAGCCTGAACTTCTTGACCATCTCGGTGACCTGCGGGAAGTCCTGGCTGAAGCCCTTGCGCCCGACCGAGTGGATCTCCTCGGCCTGGCCCATCGCTCCCATCGGGTCCTGCAGGTCCTTGATCGGGTAGCGCGCGTAGGCCCAGTGCGGGTGCCACAGGGTCACCACGATCGGCTTCTGCTCGTTGATCGCCTTCTCCAGCGACGCCAGCATCGCCGTGGTCGACGACGTCTGGAGCGTGTAGTCGAGCTGGTACTGCGGGATGGCGTTGTCCTTGGTGATCCGGCTCAGCCCCGCGCCCGGGTCGATGCCGGTGATCACGCCGCCGAACTGCCCCGACCGCCCCTTGAGGTCGGCGATGGAGTTGATGTCGGTCATGTAGTTGGGCACCGCGATGTTCAGCGTGGCCTGGTCGTACCAGACGCCGAGGTCCTCGATCTGCCCGCTGTACTGCTGCCAGTAGTCGGCGTGGGTCTCGGGCAGCCAGGCGTCGAGGAACAGGTCGATGTTGCCCTGGGCGAGCCCGGCGTAGACCGGTCCGGCCTCCAGCTCCGTGATCGTCACCTGGTAGCCCTGCTTCTCCAGCAGCACCTTGAACAGGTTGGTGACGGCGATGTCCTCGTCCCACGCGATGTAGCCGATGGTGATCCGCTTGGCCTCCTGGCCGGTCTGGGCCTCACGTCCCCCGCACCCGGCTGCGACCAGCACCAGCGCGCACAGCGCGGCGAGCAGGGCGGTGAGCCTGCGTGCTCGTGTTCTCATCAACATGGCGTTGCGCCTTTCTGTGCTGCGGGCCGCGGACGGAGTCACGCGCCCGCGGGGGCGGCCCTGCGGGCCGCACGAGCGACCGGGGCGCGATCGGACAGGACGGCGGTGATGCGGTCCAGGTAGACCGCGAGGATCACCACGGCGACACCGGCCTCGAAACCCGCGCCGAGCTGCACCCGGGTCACCGCGGTGTAGACCTCGGTGCCCAGGCCCTCCGCGCCGACCATGCCCGCGATGACCACCATCGACAGCGAGAGCATGATCACCTGGTTGACCCCGGCCATGATCGACGGCATCGCCAGCGGGAGCTGGATACCGGTGAGGATCCGGCTCGGCGGCGCCCCGAACGCCTCGCCGGCCTCGACCACCTCGGCGTCGACCTGCCGGATGCCCAGCTCCGTCAGCCGCACGCCCGGCGGCAGCGCGAAGATCACCGTGGCCACCACACCCGGCACCGACCCGATGTTGAAGAAGAAGATGACCGGGATCAGGTAGACGAACGCCGGCATCGTCTGCATGAGGTCCAGCACCGGCCGCACCACCAGCGACACCCGCCGGTGCCGCGCGGCCAGGATCCCCACCGGGATCGCGATGACCACCGCGATGATGCTGGCGACCAGCACCAGCGCCAGGGTCTGCATCGCCGGCGGGAACTCCCGCATGCTGATCACCAGGCCGAAGCCGACCAGCGTGAACAGCGCGAAGCGCCATCCGCGCAGCCACAGCGCCAGCGCGGTGAAGATCGCCAGCATCACCAGCTCCGGCGGCCACGTCAGCAGCGCGGTCAGCCCGGACACCGCCGACCGCACGGCGAGGTCGATGAAGTCGAACACGGGGCCGATGTTGTCCTGGAGCCAGTTCACCAGGTCCTGGAACCACTCCCCGAGCGGTACGCGGGGCAGTTGGGCCGCGGTCGGCTCAGTCATCTCGGTGCCTCCTCGCCGCGGGGTTGAGCGCCTCGAACAGGCCGTCGGCGGTGATCACGCCGAGCAGGCGCCGCTGCCCGTCGATCACCGGCAGCACGGTGCCCTCGCCGGTCATCAGCGGGAACAGCTCGTGCATGGGTGTGGTGGAGACGACCGGGTCGCCCACGACGTGCCGTTCCCGCAGACGCGCCAGGGCTTCGTCGAGGTCGCCCCGTTCCCCGCTGCCGTCGCCGCCGGCCGTGCGGACGACGTCGGCCGCGGTCAGGACCCGGCTGCGGTCGACGTCGCGGATGAACTTGGCGACATAGTCGTCGGCGGGCTCGTCGAGGATCTGCTCGGAGGTGCCGATCTGCACGATCCGTCCGGCGCGCATCACCGCGATCCGGTCGCCCAGCCGCATCGCCTCGTTGAGGTCGTGGGTGATGAAGATGATCGTCTTGCCCAGCCGCGCCTGCAGGTCGACGAGCTGGTCCTGCATCTCCCGCTTGATCAGCGGGTCGAGCGCGCTGAACGCCTCGTCCATCAGCAACACGTCGGTGCCTGCGGCCAGCGCCCTGGCCAGCCCGACCCGCTGGCGCATGCCTCCGGAGAGCTGCTGCGGGTAGCGCTGCTCCCAGCCCTCCAGGCCGACCAGCGACAGCGCCTCGAGCGCCCGGGTGCGGATCTCGTCGCGCCCGGCGCCCCGGACGTGCAGCCCGTAGCCGGCGTTGTCGAGCACGGTCCGGTGCGGGAAGAGCGCGAAGTGCTGGAAAACCATGCTCATGGTCCGCTGCCGCATCGTCCGCAGAGCTTTGGCCGACATCGCGGTGATCTCTTCGTCATCGACGTGGATTCGCCCGGAAGTGGGCGCGAGAAGACCGTTGAGCATTCGGATCAACGTCGATTTCCCGGAGCCGGAAAGCCCCATCACCACGAACGTCTCGCGGTCGTGCACGCTGAACGACGCGTCGACCACGGCAGGGGTCGCGCCCGCGGCTCGGACCTCGTCCTGACCTGCGCCTTCCCGCAGCATGCGGACGACTTCGGCGGGCTGCGGGCCGAATATCTTGAACAGCTGTTCCACGCGTACCGATGTCACCGACCGCCTCCGCTGCCATTGGGAGTTCGGTTTTCCATCGTCGCCTCACCCCGGCATGAGGAGACGCGGTGGATGTGCGCTGTTCGATCGTACGACCGGGCGGCGCTCCGGCATACTCGAAACTTGCGCGGACCGGATTCCGAGCGAATCCGAGGGAAAAAGATCTGCAAAAGAATGGCAATTGGACGGGCGATCGGAGAGGGCGCTTTCCCGCGGGGGCCGCTCCGGCGGCGAGCACGACGACCACCTGTTCGGAGCACACGAGCGTCCCACTCTGTGATACGGACGATGGTTCCGACGGCGGCGTCCGGCAGGGGCCGACAGATAAGGTCGGGTGCATGCAACCCTGGTCGTCGGTCCCAGTGCCCAAGGTGCCTGGCACAGCTCGCCCCCTGCGCCTCTTCGACACCGCCGCCGGTGAGGTCCGCCCCGTCACGGCGGGTCGCACGGCCCGGATGTACGTCTGCGGCATCACCCCCTACGACGCGACCCACCTCGGTCACGCCGCCACCTACCTGGCGTTCGACCTGGTGCACCGGATCTGGCTGGACAACGGCCACGACGTGCACTACGTGCAGAACGTCACCGACATCGACGACCCCCTCCTGGAGCGGGCGAACCGGGACAACGAGGACTGGGTCGTGCTCGCGATGCGCGAGACCGCCCTGTTCCGCGAGGACATGGAGGCCCTGCGGGTGGTGCCGCCCACCGACTACATCGGTGCGGTGGAGTCGATCCCGGAGATCGAGGAGTCGGTCGGCAAGCTGCTGGCCTCCGGCGCGGCCTACCGGGTCGACGACGACGAGTACCCCGACGTCTACTTCCGGCACTCGGCGACCGGGCGCTTCGGCTACGAGTCGAACTACGACGAGGCGACGATGCTGGAGCTGTCCGCCGAGCGCGGTGGTGACCCCGACCGCAAGGGCAAGGAGCACCCGCTCGACGCTCTGCTGTGGCGGATGGCCCGCGACGGCGAGCCCTCCTGGGAGTCCGAGCTGGGACCGGGGCGGCCGGGCTGGCACCTGGAGTGCTCGGTCATCGCGCTCAACCGCCTCGGCATGGGCTTCGACGTCCAGGGCGGCGGTTCCGACCTCGCGTTCCCCCACCACGAGTTCAGCGCCGCGCACGCCGAGGCGCTGGCGGGCGACCACCCGTTCGCCCGGCACTACTGCCACGCGGGCATGATCGGCCTGGACGGCGAGAAGATGTCGAAGTCCAAGGGCAACCTGGTGTTCGTCTCCCGCCTGCGCGGCGACCGGGTCGACCCGATGGCGATCCGGCTCGCGCTGCTGGACGGGCACTACCGCAGCGACCGCTCCTGGACCGCCGACGCGCTGACCAAGGGCACCGCGCGGCTGGCGCGCTGGCGCGAGGCGGTGGCGCTGGAGGCCGCACCCTCGGCGGAGCCGGTCGTCGAGCGGCTGCGGGACCGGCTGTCCGACGACCTCGACACCGAGCGCGCGCTGCTGGCCGTCGACGCCTGGGTGGACGAGGCGCTGTGCCGCCGCGGCGGCGAGGCCGGGGCGCCCGCGGCCATCCGCGACGCCGTCGATGCCCTGCTCGGCGTCCAGCTCTGACCGCGACGCACCCAGCGGCCACGACGGGATCGGCCCCGCGTTCCTCCCGGAGCGCGGGGCCGTTTCATGCGCGGAGGGCGGGGAGCAGGGAGCGGCGATCCGGGCCCCAGCCCGGGCACGCGGCGGTGAGCGCCGTAGCGCCGGGCCGCCTCCAACGCGGCAGCCCGGGCGCTGCGTCGGTGACCACCAGGTGAGAGCCGGGGCTTGGATTCGCACACCTGTTTCGTCTACAACAGACCGAGTCGATCGAGGGACGAGGTTGCACGCGCGTGAGGTACGTCCGGCCTGGTCCAGGAGGAGGTGCCCATGCGGCGGGGACTACGGCGCTGGAGCGCTCTGGCGCTGACGACGGGTGTGCTGGCGGTGACGGCGCCGGCAGCGGCCTGGGGCGCGCCGCCGGCCGGCAGCGCCGAGCCGTCGCCACCCGCCCGTGCCGGTGGCGCCGAAGCACACCGGATGCCGGACAAGAGCATCGCCTTCTACGTCGGCAAGAACCGCTCCGAGAGCGGTTCGACGCTGATCGGCGGCTTCGGCCACGAGCCGTCGAGCCACTGGCTGGAGATCGTGCCGAGGCGGCACCACCCCGCGGGCGCCACCATCACGGTCGGCGCGACACCGGAGGCCGACCTGCCCGGACAGCTCACCCAGATCCCGCAGGTGCCCGAGACCGCCAAGTACATCACCTCCAACTACTCGGAGTTCGCCGGTTTTCCCGCGCCGCTGACCAACGGCGGCCTCAACGAGCACCAGGTCGCCGCCCGCGACGTCTGGTCGGACTCCCGCCCCGAGCTGGTCGCGATGACCCCGCCCGGGCAGACCGGGCCGAACTACAGCGACCTGTCCCGGATCGCGATGGAACGCGCGCACACCGCCCGCGAGGCCGTCGAGATCCTCGGTGACCTGATCAACAGGCACGGCTACACCACCTACGGCGGCAACTCGCACCTGTTCGCCGACAAGGACGAGGGCTGGATCTTCATCGAGCTCGCCGGTGGCAAGGGACTCTGGGCCGCCCAGCGCCTCGGCCCCGATGACGTCCGGGTGTCCTACCCGGGCTACATCGGCGACTTCCCGGCCGGCTTCCGCGGCAACCCCGACTTCATGGGCTCGCCGAACCTGGTCGACTTCGCCGTCCAGCAGGGCTGGTGGAACCCCGCTTCGGGGGAGCCGTTCAACATCCAGCGCGTCTACGGCACGCCGTTCCCCGGGCACCCGGGCAAGTCCGCACCGACCGACGAAGCCCCGTGGCGGCACCCGCCGACGTTGGAGGACGAGCTCCGGCAGCTCGGCAGGGTGTCCCTCGTGGACATGCAGCGGATGGTCCGCGATCCCCGCTGGTCCGACGACCGCTCCGGCTACGGGCAGGTCGCCGAGCTGCGCCCGGACCTGCCGCACCCGGACCTGGCGACGCTGTGGGTGGCCAACACCGCCGCGGTCACCGCGCCCTACATCCCGTTCCACATCGGAGCGGCCACCGTCCCGCCGGAGTACAGCCAGCACCGCTACCTCACCTCGGGCGCGGCGGCCGAGTACCTCAACCCCGAGTACGCCGCGCAGGAGGCGACCCGTTCGGCGACCTACGTGTCCAAGCGGCTGATGTACTACACCTGCGACCGCCCGGAGGTCTTCCTCAGCGGGGTCACGAGGGCGCTCGAAGGGTTCGAGGCGGGGATGCTCGCCGAGATCGGCGACGTCGAAAGGCAGGCCGCCGACGCCTACCGGACCGGCGACGACGAGCGCGCCAGGGCGCTGCTCACACAGTGGAGCGGTGACCGGGCGATGGAGGGCCTGGACCTGACCGAGTACCTCGTCGACGACGTCGAGCGGCGCACCAAGGAACAGTTCGGCATCCGCGAGCCCAAGATCGCGGTGCCGCCGGGGGTGACCGCCGACGCGCGGAGCCTCAGCATGGCCCTGCCCGCCGACGCCGTCACCGCCCGCGACCGGGTGAACTGCGACCTGGGCGGCGGCTGGGCCGAGGGTTCCACAGTGGACCGCAAGGGGCAGGTCGGTGATCCGGCGGCGGTTCCGGACTACCGGGCCGCGTCGGCGCGCGCACCGGAGTTCCCGTGGCTGCCGGTCGGTGTCGCGGCGATCGTCGGGCTTCTTGCGGGTGCCGGCGCGATGTTGCTGTTCCGGCGCAGGGCGTAGTGCCGTCGCCCGGCCCGGGTCAGCGCGCCGTTTCGAAGCGCACGACGTCGACCCGGGTCGCCGGCGCGATGCCGGGGTAGTGCAACTCCAGCGCCTCCAGGAGCGCTTGGCGGTCGTCGAAGCCGTCCCTGCGGGCGTCCTCGTCGGTGAGTTCCCGCAGCGAGGCCGCCCGCACCTCGGTCACCACGGCGTCGATCCGCGTCGATGTTCCGCCGCCCCCGTCGAAGACCAGCCGCACCGGCCCCGGCGACACCGGGTCGTGCACCCGGACGGTGGTGGTCTTGGCGCCCGCACGGACCGCGTCGAGGTAGGCCGGGTGCATGTGGAGCGCGGGGCCGGGGCCGCCCGGTTCGTAGGCGTGCCAGTCGAACGCGTGCGGTAGCAGTTCGCGGATCCCCACCGCCTCCAGGCCGTTCGGGCCGTGCACGACGACCCGGGTCTGCTGGTGGTAGTCGAACAGCACCTGCCTGCACCGGCCGCACGGCGAGATCACCGCACCGGTCCTCTTCATGACCGCCACGATCGTCTCCACCCGCACCGGGACCGCGCGTTCGGCCGCCCGGCCGAGCAGCACCAGCTCCGCGCACGGACCACCGGTGAAGTGGTAGGCGTTGACGCCGGTGACGATCTCGCCGCTCTCGTCGTAGGCGGCCGAGACCACCGTGTGGTCGTCGTGCTCGCCCAGGGACTCGGCGAGGCCGGTCGCGTGCCGGACCAGGTTCCAGTCTCGTTCGCTCAGCACAGCCGGTCACGCTAGATCAACGGCGGCGGTCCGGCACCCGGATTTCCGCGCCACACCGGACTTGTCCGAAGTGGAGTGTCGTCAACGGCTAGCCGGTGTGGCCGTCGTGGCTGCGGGCGAACTCGTTGCCGTGGTAGACGTCCCAGTTGATCGACCACGCCATCAGCCCGCGCAACCCCGGATAGGTGCCGTGCGGACGGTACGGGCCGCAGCCGGTCCCCGCGCGCAGGCAGTCCAGGGCCTTGTGCACCTCGGGCACCGGGGTGAAGCCGTTGCCCGCCGGGTTGGCCGCGGGCAGGCCGATCGCGACCTGCTCGGGCGCCAGCGGTGCGAAGGTGTTGGCGGGGTTGCCCGCCAGCGGGAACCCGGTGAGCAGCATGTCGATCATCGCGACGTGGAAGTCGGCGTTGCCCATCGTGTGGTACTGGCCGTCGAGGCCCATCACCGGGCCGGAGTTGTAGTTCTGCACGTGCAGCAGGTCAAGCTCGCCGCGCATCGCCTCGATGACCGGCAGGTACGCCCCGGCGCGCGGATCGGCACCGGTGCCGCCGCCGTAGTGCTGGTAGCCGACCTGCACGAAGAAGGTTTCCGGCGCCATGGTCAGCACGAACGACTCGCCGTACTTGCCGGTCAGGGCGCGCAGCGCGTCGATCAGGTTGACGATCACCGGGGTCTTGGGGTTGCGCACGTCGGTGTCGCCGGGGGCGAGCTCGAGGGAGTGGCCCTCGAAGTCGATGTCCAGCCCGTCGAGCCCGTAGCGGTCGATGATCGCGCTCGCCGACGACACGAAGGCGTCCCGGGCCGCCGCGGTCTCCAGCCGGACCTGCCCGTTGGCGCCGCCGACCGACAGCACGACCTTCTTGCCCTCGGACTGCTTCTGCCGGATACCGGCGATGAACTCCTGCTCGGTCTCGACCTCCGGGCACTCCGCGACCGGGCACAGCGAGAATTCCAGCTGCCCGGAGGTGGGCGAGGTGGGCTCGGCGAACGCGAGGTCGATGACGTCCCACTCCGGCGGCGCGTCGGCGATGCGGACGTAGCCCGAGCCGTTGGCGAAGCTGGTGTGCAGGTACCCGACGAGCGCGTGCGCGGGCACGTCCCGGGTGGCCGCGGGCTCCTCGGGCGGCCGGGCCGACGCGGAGGGTGCGAGGGTGAGCAGGGCGGCGCCGAGCGCGGCGGCGACGAGGGTGCGCGACATGCCTTCCTCCGATCCGCGGGCGGCCCGCGCGACGAGGAGCGGTGATCCGGACCGGACAAGTGGACTGGACCACTGTTGCGGTGTCAATGGTCTGGTCCATTTCGCGGCCGAGTGGCGCATCGCAGGCCGCCAGTAGGCCGCGTGCGCTGGCCGCGTCCCAGGCCCGGCGCCGCTCACGGAAACGGGAGCCACCCCGCGAGGGCAAGCCGAGCGCGGCCGGGAAGGCGCAAGCCGCCCCCCGGAAAAGCGAGGCGCCGCCGTGCCTCGCACGGCGGCGCCTCGCTGTCGCGGTCCTGTCGGTTCTCGCAGGTCAGCCGGGTCCGGGGCCCATCGGGCCCTTCCCGCCGGGCCCGCGGCGGCGCAGGTAGCGCTCGAACTCCGCGGCGATGGCGTCGCCGCTGGTCTCGGTGAGCGTCACCTCGGCGTCGCCCCGCTCCTCCAGTGCCCGGACGTAGTTGCGGACGTCCTCGTCCTCCTCGGCCATCTCGCTGACCGTGGTCTCCCACTCCTCGGCCTGCTCCGGCAGCGCCCCGAGCGGGACTTCGAGGTCCAGCGCCTCCTCGACGCGGTGCAGCAGCGCCAGGGTCGCCTTCGGCGACGGCGGCTGCGACACGTAGTGCGGCACGGCCGCCCAGAACGAGATGGCCGGGATCCCGGCCTGCACGCACGCGTCCTGGAAGATCCCGACGATGCCGGTCGGGCCCTCGTACTTGGACTGCTCCAGCCCGTAGCGGCTGGCCGAGGCCGAGTCGTAGGCCGCGCCGGTCACCGGCACCGGGCGCGTGTGCGGCGAGTCGGCGAGCAGCGCCCCGAGGGACACCACGGTGCTCGCGCCGATCCGCTCGACCTGGTCGACCAGCTCGCCGCAGAAGGCGCGCCAGCGCATGTTCGGCTCGATGCCGTGGACCAGCACGATGTCGCGCCCGGAGCCCGGCGGGCGGCACACCGACAGCCGGGTCGTGGGCCAGGTGATCTTCCTGGTGATGCCGTCCGCCAGCTTCACCGTCGGGCGCGAGACCTGGAAGTCGTAGTAGGGGTCCGGGTCGATCTCCGACAGCGGGGTCGCGTCCCAGGTGAGCTGGAGGTGTTCGATCGCGGAACTGGCGGCGTCGCCTGCGTCGTTCCAGCCTTCGAAGGCCGCCACCACGATCGGGTCGGTCAGCTCGGGCTGTTCGCGCGAGTCTTCTGCGGGGGTGGGGTCGCGATCGGTCACTGCGTCAGCCTACGACGGAGGGCGGACGAGAGCTTCCGACGTCGGCGAACCAGGCGTGCCGCGGAAGCCGCGAGCGGCCCCGGCCGGCGAATTGTGTCCAAGTCTGTTGCCTTTTGTCTGATTTGTTCGGATTGCTCACGCGTGACTGCGCGTTGCGGCCGCGTCGGCACCGGGTGGCGGGCGCGCTCGCGTGAACATGTCCACATCGGACAGCAGCGCGGGTCTCCTCCACTGTGGAACGCCGGTGTTCCGCTGCGGGGCAACCGCGATCCCGCGTCACAGCGGAGGCCGCACGCCCGGCAGCTGCCCCTTGCCGCTGCACTGCGGGCAGGTGCGCCACTCGCCCATGGTCATGCCGGTCCACATGTCCGCGGTGGCCTGGATGAGGTAGATCCGCGGCTCGCTGACCTTGCGGAAACCACCGCAGGTGAAGCACACCGCGCTGGGCACGCCAGCGATGTCGGCCCGATCGCGCTCCTCGTCCACGCCCCACAGTCTCCTACACCGGTACGAGCACGCCGCGACCCCGTCCGGCTCCGGCGCACGTCGCGTCGGACACTTTCGCTGGGAACGGCCCTGGTCGCTCTGCTCTACTGGAACCGACCCGACCACCACGTGAACACGGGGGACGCCTGCGCGATGACCGACGCCGCCGATCAGGGCCCGACCAGCCCGGCCGCCGTCTTGTTCGACATGGACGGCACCCTGGTCGACTCCGAGAAGCTCTGGACCATCGCTCTGGACGACTACGCCGCGCATCGGGGAGGCAGCCTGTCCGACGCCACCCGCGAGGTCATGGTCGGCTCGAACATGACCCGCAGCATGATCATGCTGCTGGAGGACCTCGGCCTGCCGACCGAGGACGCCGACGTCGACCACGCCGCGGCCTGGGTCGGGGCGCGCACCGCGGAGCTGTTCCGCGAGGGCCTGCCCTGGCGGCCCGGCGCCCCGGAGGCCCTGCGCACCGTCCGCGAGCACGGCATCCGCACCGCGCTGGTGACCTCCACCATCCGGTCGCTGGCCGAGATCGCGCTGGACACCATCGGACGCGACCACTTCGACATCACCGTCTGCGGTGACGAGGTCGACGGCCGCAACAAGCCCGACCCGGAGCCCTACCTGCGGGCCGCCCGCCTGCTCGGGGTGGACCCGGCCGAGTGCGTCGCGATCGAGGACTCGCCGACCGGGGTCGCCTCGGCCGAGGCCGCGGGCTGCACGGTGATCGCGATCCCGTGCGAGGTGCCGTTGCTGCCGGGCGACCGCCGCGTGCTGCGCGACTCGCTGGAAGGGCTCGACCTGACCACGCTCTCCACTGTCCTGGACGGGGCCGCGGCCTGATGGAGACGGCGGTGCTGCTCGCCGGGTACGGACCGGTCGGGCAGGCCTACGCCGGGCTGCTGCGCGAGCACCGGGCCGCCTGGCGCGACCGCTACGGCGTCGACCTGCGGCTGGTGGAGGTCCGCGGCAACCGGACCAGGACCTCGGTCGCCGCATCAGGCCAGGTCGCACCGCGCGAGGAGTGGGAGCCGGCCGACGACATCACCGACGCCCTCGCCCGCACGGGCGCGCACGTGTTCGCCCAGGCCGTGCCCTCCGACGGCGGCGACCGCGCGGCGCGGGAGGCGCTGGCCGCCCTCGCCGGCGGCGCGCACGTGGTGACGGCCACCAAGACCCACCTGCTCACCGAGTGGCACGCCCTGGACCGGGCGGCTCGCGCCGCGGGCCGGTCCGTCCGCGTCTCCGGCGCCACCGGCGCCGCCATGCCCGCCGGCGACCTCGCCCGCTCGGTCCTGCGCGGGTTCGACGTGCAGGCGGTGCGCGGCTGCCTCAACGGCACCGCGACGTTCGTCCTGGACCGGCTGGCAGAGGGCGTCCCGCCGGCCGACGCGGTTGCGCGGGCCCAGGAGCTGGGCATCGCCGAGGCCGACGTCTCGGCGGACCTGTCGGGCCGGGACGCGGCGACCAAGATGCGGCTGCTGGCGGCCTTGCTGTGGGGCTGGGACCCGGCCCGCACCGAGGTCAGCGCCGAGCCGGTGACCGCGCGCGACGTCGGACCAGGCCACCGGCTGCGCCACGTCGCCACCGCCGAGGCCGCCCGGCCCGGCGTGGTCGAGGTCCGGCTGAGCGCCGAGCCGGTGACCTCGCCGCTGGGCGCGCTGACCGGACCGGAGAAGGCCGTCACCTACGACTGCGGCGAGGCCGGGCCGGTGTCGGTCTCCGGCGGGCGCTCCAGCCCGCGCGGCGCGGCGTTGGCGATGGTCAAGGACACCCTCGGCGCGGTGCTGGAAGGCACCGCCGGGTTCCGGTGACGCCCGTGGCCACCGCGGGTCGCCTTCGGTGCCGGACGGGCCGGATGCAAGGATCGGACGTGTGAAGACCTTCGACGAACTGTTCGCCGAACTGCAGGAACGCGCCCGGACCCGCCCCGAGGGCTCGTCCACGGTGGCCGCGCTCGACGCCGGGGTGCACGCCCAGGGCAAGAAGGTCATCGAGGAAGCCGGCGAGGTGTGGATCGCCGCCGAGTACGAGTCCGACGAGGCGCTGGCCGAGGAGATCTCGCAGCTGCTGTACCGGTTGCAGGTCGTCATGCTCGGCCGCGGCCTGTCCCTCGAAGACGTCTACCGCTACCTCTGAAACACCGAGAAGAAGGAGATCAAGTCCCATGCTGCGTGTGGCAGTGCCCAACAAGGGCACGTTGGCCGGTCCCGCCTCCGAGATGCTCGCGGAAGCCGGGTACCGGCAGCGGCATGAGCAGCGGGACCTGACCGTCCTCGACCCGGTCAACGACGTCGAGTTCTTCTTCCTGCGGCCCAAGGACATCGCCATCTACGTCGGATCCGGCGAGCTCGACCTGGGCATCACCGGACGCGACCTGGCGCTGGACTCCGGCTCGCAGGTCGACGAGCGGCTGGCGCTGGGCTTCGGCGGCTCCAACTTCCGCTACGCCGCGCCGGCCGCGGCGGGGGAGTGGAGCGTCGGCGACCTCGCGGGCAGGCGGATCGCCACCTCCTACCCGCGGCTGGTCACCGACGACCTGGCCCGCTACGGCGTCAGCGCCGAGGTCATCCGCCTGGACGGCGCGGTGGAGATCTCCATCCAGCTCGGCGTGGCCGACGCGATCGCCGACGTCGTCGGCTCCGGGCGCACGCTGCGCCAGCACGGCCTGGTCGCCTTCGGCGACCCGATCTGCTCCTCGGAGGCGGTGGTGATCGAGCGCCGCGGCTCCGACCAGCAGGAGGCCAAGGACCGCCTGGTGGCCAGGCTGCAGGGCGTGGTGTTCGCCCAGCAGTACGTGATGCTGGACTACAACTGCCCGCGCGACCTGCTCGACGAGGCCGCGAAGCTGACCCCCGGGCTCGGCTCGCCGACGATGTCGCCGCTGGCCGACGAGAAGTGGGTCGCGGTCCGCGCGATGGTCTCCCGCAAGAAGGCCCCGGCGATCATGGACCGGCTCGCCGACTTCGGCGCGAAGGCGATCCTGTCGTCGGACATCCGCTCCTGCCGGATGTGAACGTGGTCCTGGAAACCGCTGTCCTCGACGTGGTCGCGGGCCGTGCGGTGGAGTTCGAGGCCGCTTTCGAGGAGGCCAGGCCGCTGGTGGCGGCCACGCCGGGCTTCCTCGGGCTCGAGCTGCGCCGGTGCCTGGAGCGGCCCGGCCGGTACCGGCTGCTGATCCGCTGGCGGTCGGTGCGCGACCACGAGGTGGGCTTCCGCCAAGGCCCGAACTACCCGCGCTGGAAGCAGCTCCTGCACCACTTCTACGACCCGTTCCCGGTCGTCGAGCATTACGAGCTGGTGACCTCCGACGCCGAAATGCCCGAAATCGCCGGTTGATCCATCGATTCTCTTCCCGGGTCGCTGCACAACGGCGGCCCGGGAAGTCATAATTGCCTCCAACGAAACGATCTTGAACTGTTCGTCGGGGGTGGGAAATGGCCGTCGTGACACCGGGATCCTCGCCACCGCAGTGGGATCTCTACCCTGGGATGCCCTGCTGGATCGAGCTGATCACCACCGACGCCGAGCGGGCGTGCGAGTTCTACGCGGGCCTGTTCAGCTGGGAGTACCGGCTGCACCGGGACCCGGAAGCGGGCGAGCACCTGATCGCCCTGCACGACGGTTTCCCGGTCGCCAGCATCCGCGCCGCCTCGGGTGAGCACTCGGTGTGGCGGCTCTACCTGGCCACCGGGGACAGCGCGGCCGCCGCGGAGGAGGCGACCCGCCTCGGCGCCGCGATCACCGTGCCCCGCAACCACGTCAGCGGCCTCGGCACGAAGGTCGTGCTGACGGGGCCCAGCGACGCCGAGTTCGGCCTGCTGGAACCGGAGGAGGGCTGGCAGTTCGACGTCGGCCTGCCGGGCACCCTGATGTGGGCCGAGCTGGTGACGATCAAGGCCCAGACCGCCGACGTGTTCTTCCAGGAGCTCTTCGGCTACGACCACGAGCAGTTCGGCACCGAGGGGCGCTCGGACTACTCGGTCTGGTACCTCGGGGAGGAGTCGGTGCTGGCCCGGGTCAGCATGATCCGCGAGTTCATCACCGCCCACACCAGGCCGCACTGGCTGCTGTACCTGGGCGTGGACCGGGCGCGCGGCACCGACGAGGTGGTGCGCGAGGCGATCGGGCTCGGTGGGCGGGTCCGGGTCGACCCCTACGACTCCAGCATCGGGCGGGTCGCGGTGCTGCGCGATCCGACGGGCGCCCGGTTCGCCGTGGTCGACCCGAGCCAGGCGGGCAACTTCGGCACCGCGGCCAACTTCGATCCCTACGACGACTGACGCGGAGGCGACCGCGGCGACCTGCCGCGGTCGCTTTCCCTGCCCGGCAACGGAAACGGGCCCGACCGGCCACAGTGGAGTGACACTCAGCGCGGGCTGATGAACAGCGACTGCGCGCCGCGGCCCACCGGGCCGCGCACGTCGCGCAGCACGCTGCTCGCGACGCCGGCACCGTCGGCCCCCACCGCGCTCTCGGCATCCATGCCGATCCACTCGCCCGCCGCTTCCCGGTGCACGTGGACCGTCAGGTCGGTGTTGGCGAACGACCATTCGGCCATGCTGATCGAGCTCGAAACCCCGCTGGCGGAGTCGGCGATGGCCAGCAGGCGTTGCAGACTGCTCGGTTCCTCACCCGCGACCAGCGGCATCCGCAGCCTCGCCCACACCTGGACGCGGCCGGTGCCGAGCGTGGCCGGGTCGGCCACCCGCCACTCGACCGCCGCCGCGTAGCCGCCGCTCCACCCGCCCGGGATGACCATCTCCGGCAGGTCCAGCGGCACGACGGGGTCGGAGGCGACGCCGGCGACCTGCCCGGTGTCCGACCGGGCCGAGCGCCACGCCCGCGCCGTCGCCGCGACCCGGCCGCCGGAGGTGAGCTCGGCCGAGACCAGCTCCACCGATCTGCCAGGACGCAGGAGCTCGGCGCGCAGCCCGACCTCGCCGACCGGGACCGGGCCCATGACGTCGACGCTCACCCGGCGCAGCGCGACGCCTGCCCCGGGCGAGCACGACTCCAGCTCGCGCACCAGCAGCGCCGCGACCGGACCGAGGTGCTGGGCCTGGTCCGACCAGGGCCCCGCGGTGTGCCCGGTCGCCAGGTAGCGGTCCTCGCCCACCGGTTCGTAGAACACCTCACCGGCCACTCGTTCGCCGCCTCTCAGTCGGTGCGGTCCAGCACCGTCTCCGGTCCGGGGTCCGGCTCCGGCCAGCCGGGGTAGGGCGGCGGGGTCCCGCCGAAGGCCGGGCACAGCGGCTTGTGGTCGCAGTAGTCGCACAGCCTGCTCGGGTTCGGCCGGAAGTCACCGGTGCGGCCCGCCTTGAGGATGGCCTGCCAGATGGCCTCCAGAGTCCGCTCGAAGCGCCGCAGCTCGGCCTCGTCGGGGGTGTAGGCCAGCGACTGCTTGTCCGAGAGGTACATCAGCAGCAGCTGCCGGGGGATCTCACCCCGGGTGCGCCACAGCACCAGGGCGTAGAACTTCATCTGGAACATCGCCTTGGCCTCGCCGATCTCGCGCGGCGCGGCACCGGTCTTGTAGTCGACCAGCCGGATCTCCCCGGTGGGTGCGACGTCGACGCGGTCGATGAAGCCGCGTAGCAGCACGCCCGACTCCAGCTCGGTCTCCACCCGCAGCTCGCAGGCCTCCGGCTCCAGGCGGCGCGGGTCCTCCAACTCGAAGTAGGAGTCCAGCAGGGCGTTGGCCGAGTCCAGCCACCCGGCCAGCTCGGGATCGTCGGCCCCGTCGAACAGCGCGCCGAGCCCGGGCTCGGCGGCCAGCAGGTCCTCCCAGGCCGGCGCCAGCAGCGCGCGGGCCCGCTCCGGGCCGCGCTCGGCGGTGGGCAGCGAGAACAGCCGCTCCAGCACCGAGTGCACCACGGTGCCGCGCACCTGCGCCCTGGTCGGGGTCTCGGGCAACCGGTCCACCGCGCGGAACCGGTAGAGCAACGGGCACTGCTTGAAGTCCCCCGCCCGGGACGGCGAGAGCGCCGGCCGCCGGACGCCTGCCGGCTGCTGAGGTGCGGTTTCCGCCTGCGAGTCGACCATGGTCCCAGACCCTAGATGAGCTGCCCGACACGCTTGACGGCGTGCCGGGTCACGACCCGGTCACCTCCGCCGTTCTACGCTGCGCCCATGGCGACCACGTCCGGACGGGGCCGAGCGCGGCACGGCGAAGGAGGGCTCCTGCTGTGCCGGGTCGCCGGCGTGCCGGTGCTGCTGTCGCCGTCGTGGTGGGTGGGTGCGGCGGTGGTCGTCCTGCTCTACACGCCGCTGGTGGGCCGTCTGCTGCCCGGTGCGACGAGCCTGACCAGCGGGCTGGTCGCGGCCGCTTTCACGGTGCTGCTGGCGCTTTCGGTCCTGCTGCACGAGCTCGGGCACTGCGTGGTCGCGCTGCGCCTCGGACTGCCGGTGCGCCGCGTGCGGCTGTTCCTGCTCGGCGGGATCACCGAGATCTCCAGGACACCGCCCAGACCCGGCCAGGAAGGCGTCGTCGCGGTCGCCGGACCGGCGGTGTCGATCGCGCTGGCCGGGCTCACCGGCGTCGGCTGGCTGGCACTGCCGCCGGGCGGGGCGGTGTGGCTGCTGGTCGCCCAGACCTGCGTGGCCAACCTCGCGGTGGGTCTCTTCAACCTGCTGCCCGGACTGCCACTCGACGGCGGGCGGATGCTGCGGGCGCTGACCTGGGCTGTGACCGGACGGCGGCACGCGGGTACGACCGCGGGGGTCGTCGGCGCCGGAGCCGTCGCGGTGGGGCTGATCGTGTGGGCGCTGGTCGGGCTGCTGGGCAACGCCGAGGACCAGTGGCTGCGACTGGGCGTGTGCGTGCTGCTGGCCTGGTTCGTCGTCGCCGGGGCCGGCTCCGAGCACAACGCGGAGCAGCGCAGGCACTGGCCGGACGGGCTGCGGCTGGAGGAGCTGGTCCGCCCGGTGCTGCAACTGCCCGCCGAGAGCCCGGTGCGCGACGCGCTGGTCGCCGCCGCGGGCCGCGGCGTGGTGCTGGTGCGCGCCGACGGCCTGGCCGTCGGGCTGCTCGACGAGACCGCGGCCGAGCGGCTGGCCGCCCACGCGCCGCTGGAGCCCGCGGAGCGGGCGTCGGAGCCGGTCGGCCCGGACACCATCCTGCTCGCGGGCGAGCCGCCCGAGGCGGTCCTCGAACGTGTGCAGTCGGTACTGGCCTGGCAGTTCCTGGTCCTCGACGCCGACGGCAGGCCCAACGGAGTCCTGCGCCGCGAGGATCTGCGCAGCGCGCTGCACGCGCACGCACGGCGCGGGTGAGCGAGGAAGCGCCGGGTCCTTCTGGGACGATGGTCCGCCGTGCCCGCCGGTCGGCGGACAGACATCCAGGAGGTTAGACGCGAGTGAGCACCGTCAGCGGTGAGTTCCGGCCGGGCGACCGGGTCCAGTTGACCGACCCGAAGGGACGGCACTACACCGTCGTCCTGCAGGCCGGCGGCGAGTACCACACCCACCGCGGCGCGCTCGCCCACGACGACCTGATCGGCAGCCCGGAGGGCTCGGTGGTCACCTCCGCGGGCGGCACCTCGTTCCTGGCCGTGCGGCCCCTGCTCGCCGACTACGTGCTCTCGATGCCGCGCGGGGCGCAGGTCATCTACCCCAAGGACGCCGCGCAGATCCTCATGTGGGGCGACATCAGGCCCGGTGCGCGGGTACTGGAGGCCGGTGCGGGCTCCGGGGCGCTGACCTGCTCGCTGCTGCGCGCGGTGGGGGACGGGGGCAGCGTCATCTCCTACGAGGTCCGCGAGGACCACGCCGAGCACGCCGAGCGCAACGTTCGCAAGTTCTTCGGCGACGTGCCCGCGAACTGGTCCCTGCGCGTCGGCGACGTCAAGGACTACGACGGCGGTCAGGTCGACCGGGTGGTGCTGGACATGCTCTCGCCATGGGACGTGCTCGACACGGTGTTCGACAACCTCGTGCCCGGTGGGGTGCTGGTGGTGTACGTGGCCACCACCACCCAGCTCTCGCGGGTGACCGAGGCCATCCGGGAGCAGCAGTGCTGGACCGAGCCGCAGGCGTGGGAGACGCTGGTCCGGCCGTGGCACGTGGTCGGCATGGCGGTCCGCCCGGAGCACCGGATGGTCGCCCACACCGCGTTCCTGCTGGTCACGCGCAGGCTGGCGGACGGCGTGACCCCGCCGAGGCCCCAGCGCAGGCCGAGCAAGGGCTGAGCCGGGCGGGCGCCGATGCGAAACGGCCCGCCCCGGCTTCACGCCGGGACGGGCCGCTCGGACCGCTTCGGGTCACTGCTCGAGCTTGCAGAGCTTCCACTGTCCGTCCTCGACGGACAGGCCCATGGTCTGCTCGACCGGGTGGGCCACCCCGTCCTCGACGTAGGTGCCCGAGATCTTGGCGGTGGCCTGCTCACCCTGCTCGGTGACCTGGCCGAGGCGGATGTCGAACTGCCACGGTTCCAGCTGGTTGAGGGCCGACTTGAGCTGCTGGTGGTTGGCCTGGCACAGGTTGCCGGCCAGCCACGCGAAGTCGTGGGCGTTGACCTTGTCCACGACCACCTGGGCGGCCGGCCTGGCCTCGCCCGGGCCGCCGCCCATGAAAAAGAACAGCCCGGCGGCCACCCCGCCCGCCACGACCACCGCGCCCACGCCACCCAGGATCCAGGGCAGCTTCGACTTCCTGCGGGGCGGCTCGACGTCGGCGAAACCACCCGGTTCCTGGATCCAGCTCCCCGGACCGAACTCCCCGCCCCAGTCAGGCGCCTGTGGCGGCGTCTGCTGCCCGAACGCCGGTACCTGCTGCGTGGGCTGCGCCTGCTGCCCGGGCTGGCCCCAGCCGGTGTGCTGGTTGCCGTACCAGGCCGGCTGCTGCTGCGGTTGCTGCGGTGGCTGCTGCGGGCCCTGGGCGGGAATCCCGCCGCCGCCCGCGGGTTGCTGGCCCCACCCGCCTGGACCTGGCTGTTGCGGCGGATAGGTCATTGCACGTCCTCCCCCGAGTGATTCCGGTGTCAAGGGCGCCGTCCGGTGTGCACGGCGGGCGTAAGTAGACCAGAGCGCGCCGAGGGCGGTGTGGGGAGTGGACGATTTGGCACCGAATCGTTCTCCGGAACGTCACCGGCCCGCGGCGGCCGCCGTGCTCGGCGGGTCCCGCTCGACGGGGTTGTTCCAAATGATGGGAGAAGTTCCGGGTTGCTCACGGTGGGCGCGCGGGCAATGACACCCGGTTGCCGGAGTCGTACACCCGGATGCCACAGCGGGTCGCCAAGGGGCGTGGCGCAACGCCGAACATGCCCGTCTGCCACGGGGTATCCGCGCCGCCGGGGCGCCCCGGGCCGCACCGAACGGACCATGATCATCGACACAGCGTGGTCGCCGGAGGCCGGCTGCAGGCGGTCGCGGCGGTACCAACCCGGCGTCATTCATGTGAGTTCGCCGATTTGTGTGGCACTCTGGGCGATCCGGCGGGCAATCACGACGCCGCCGTCGTCGGTGATCGCCGGTACCGTGGTGGTACGAGCACGGGAGGAGGGTGCCGACATGCAGCACGACCGTCCCGGCAGCCGGCCTGAGGAGGGCGGCGAGCAGCAGATCGGTGGAGATGCCGAGCTCAACAGCCAGATTCGTCTTCTCGAGGACGAGGTGGCCCTGCTGCGCCGAAAGCTCAACGAGTCCCCTCAGCAGGTCCGGTTGCTGGAAAAGCGGCTGGCCGAGGCATCCGAGAGAGTGAGCCAGCTCACCGAACGGAACGCCAAACTCACCGAAACTCTGAAGGAAGCGCGCAGCCAGCTCATGGCCCTGCGCGAGGAAGTCGACCGCCTCGCCCAGCCTCCGAGCGGCTACGGGGTGTTCCTGCACGCCTACGAGGACAGCACGGTCGACGTGTTCACCTCAGGCCGCAAGATGCGGGTCTCGGTGTCGCCCAACGTGACCACCGAGGACCTGCGGCTCGGTCAGTCGGTGCGGCTGAACGAGGCGCTGACCGTGGTGGAGGCGGGCGCGTTCGAACAGACCGGTGAGGTGTGCACCTTCCGGGAGCTCCTGCCCGTCGACGCTGCGAACCAGAGTCCAAGGGCCCTGGTGCTCGGGCACACCGACGAGGAACGCGTGGTGTGGCTGACCGAGCCGCTGGCCGAGGGCACGCTCAAGGCCGGCGACTCGGTGCTGGTCGACAGCAAGGCGGGCTACGCCTACGACCTCGTCCCCAAGGCCGAGGTCGAGGACCTGGTGCTGGAAGAGGTGCCCGACGTCGGTTACAACGACATCGGTGGTCTGGGCAACCAGATAGAGCAGATCCGCGACGCGGTGGAGCTGCCGTTCCTGCACTCCGACCTCTACGTCGAGTACCAGCTGCGGCCGCCGAAGGGCGTCCTGCTCTACGGCCCTCCGGGCTGCGGCAAGACGCTCATCGCCAAGGCGGTGGCCAACTCGCTGGCCAAGAAGGTCGCCGCCTCGCGGGGCGACGACGACGGGCAGGCCAAGTCCTACTTCCTGAACATCAAGGGTCCCGAACTGCTCAACAAGTTCGTGGGCGAGACCGAGCGGCACATCCGGCTGATCTTCCAGCGGGCCAGGGAGAAGGCCTCCGAGGGCACCCCGGTGATCGTGTTCTTCGACGAGATGGACTCGATCTTCCGCACCCGCGGCAGCGGCGTGTCCTCCGATGTGGAGACCACGATCGTTCCCCAGCTGCTGAGCGAGATCGACGGTGTGGAGGGGCTGGAGAACGTCATCGTCATCGGCGCCTCCAACCGCGAGGACATGATCGACCCGGCGATCCTGCGGCCCGGCAGGCTCGACGTGAAGATCAAGATCGAGCGTCCGGACGCCGAGTCGGCCAAGGACATCTTCTCCAAGTACCTGACCAGGCAGCTGCCGATCCACGAGGAGGACCTCAAGGAGTTCGGCGGCGACCAGGCGTCGTGCGTGGAGGCGATGATCCAGACCACCGTCGAGCGGATGTACGCCGAGACCGACGAGAACCGGTTCCTGGAGGTCACCTACGCCAACGGGGACAAGGAGGTCCTGTACTTCAAGGACTTCAACTCCGGCGCGATGATCCAGAACATCGTGGACCGGGCGAAGAAGGCGGCCATCAAGGCGGTGCTGGAGACCGGCCAGCCCGGTCTGCGGGTCCAGCACCTGCAGGACGCCATCATCGACGAGTTCGCCGAGAACGAGGACCTGCCCAACACGACCAACCCGGACGACTGGGCGCGGATCTCGGGCAAGAAGGGCGAGCGCATCGTCTACATCCGGACCCTGGTCAGCGGCAAGAACCAGGAGTCCGGACGGGCGATCGACACGGCCACCAACACCGGCCAGTACCTGTAGGCGCGGTGTGGTGGTAGCCCTGCCGGGCAACGCAGGTCGCCCGGGTGGGCCAAGCGGCTGACGCCGCTGGAAGTACGAGCACGACCGAGCCCGGGGCCGTCACCCACGCCGGTGGCGGCCCCGGACCGCGCCGAGTGTCGGCTCGCGCCCCGACCGGTTAGGTTTCGGGGCATGATCTCGACCGAACAGCGCCTCGGCGTCGGGTTGGCGGCGCTGGGCCGCCCCGCCTACATCAACGTGGGACGCACCGGGGCCCTGCCCGGGCTGCGCACGGCCGACGAGATGCGGGAGCGCACCAAGCTGGTCCTGGACGCCGCGCACGCCCAGGGGCTGCGCTGGGTGGACACCGCCCGCTCCTACGGCAGCGCCGAGGAGTTCCTGGCGGGCTGGCTCGCCGAGCGCGGGCACGAGGACGTCACGGTCTCCAGCAAGTGGGGCTACGCCTACGTGGCGCAGTGGCGGATCGAGACCGAGGTCCACGAGGTCAAGGAGCACTCCGTGGAGCGCCTGCGCGCGCAGTGGGCGGAGACCCGCAAGCTGCTCGGCGACCGGGTCCACCTCTACCAGGTGCACTCCCTGACCGCCGACAGCCCGCTGTTCGAGGACCTCGAACTGCAGCACGAACTCGCCCGGATCCGCGACTCCGGTGTCCGGCTGGGCTTCTCCACCAGCGGGGCCGCGCAGGCCGAGGCCGTCGAACGCGGCTGGGAGCTGGAAGTGGGCGGTGCGCAGCTGTTCAGCGCCGTGCAGTCGACGTGGAACTCGATGGAGCCCTCGGCCGGGCGGGCGCTGGCCGAGGCCCACCACGGCGGCTGGCGGGTGCTGGTCAAGGAGACGCTGGCCAACGGCAGGCTGGTGGTCGAACCGCCGGAGGCGGTGCTCGAGGTCGCCCAGCGCCACGGAGTGGGCCCCGACGCCGTCGCTCTGGCCCACGTGCTGGCGCAGCCCTGGGCGGACGTGGTGCTCATCGGGCCGGCCAGCGTGGAGCAGCTGATGTCCAACCTGGCCGTGCGCGACGTGGAGCTGAGCCGCCAGGACCTCGACGACCTCGCGCCGGTCACCCGCGACGCCGCGACCTACTGGGGCGAGCGCGCCGCGCTGCCGTGGCACTGATCGCCTGTCTTCGTGGTCACCTTGCGTAGCGGTTGCGGTGGCGGAACCGCAGAGGCTGTTTTTGAACTCGCCTTGGTGGGGGGTGTGGGTGGCGGAACCTCAGGCGTTCTCTCGTTGCGGGATCTCTTTCTCATGTATGCCGATACGCCACGAAAGAGCTGTCCTCGCCGGAGAACGCCTGAGAACCCGCTGCGGTGCCGGTTGCCAGGGTGCGCCAAGCGGCTGCGCCGCGTCGAAGAAACGTCAAAGGCAAGCACTGACGCCGCCGAACGCCCTCAGCGCGTCTCTGCCCGCCCGGCGAACCACTCCTGGGCGAACTGGCGGCCGTCGGGCACCAGGGGCCAGCTCGGGTCGCTGAGCCGCTCGCGCAGCTCCTCCACCGGCATCCACCATCCCTCGGCCACCTCCTCGGGCTGGTGCACGACCGGACCACCCCACAGCACCTCGTACAGGTAGGCGTGGAAGCGAACCGATCCCAGCTCGTGGACGGTGTGGAACAGGAAGCGCGGGCGCACGCCCGTCACGCCGAGCTCCTCGGCCAGCTCCCGCACCGCCGTGGCCGCGGGGTCCTCGCCCGCGGCCACGACGCCGCCTGCCCAGCAGTCGTGCATCCCCGGGTAGATGTCCTTGGTCTCGGTGCGCCGGTGCACGTAGACCTCCGTGCGCCCGGGCGACAGCAGCAGCACCTCGCCGGCCGCGTGCCACAGCCCCTCGGCGCGCATCCGGCCCCTCGGCGCGCTGCCGACGACACGCCCGGACGCGTCGTAGGTCGCCACCTCTTCGTGTTCGCCGCTCACGCCGGAGATCATCCCACCTGCACCACCCACACCAGTTCTTCGCGCACGCGGCGCGATTGCCGGGTCACACATCGCGTCCGGCACTCCGCCAACCGACCCGGAACCCGTACGCTGCGAGGTATGCGGCGGATCATGGGAACCGAGGTGGAGTACGGCATCGTGGTGCCCGGCGACTCGAGCGCCAACCCGGTGCTTACCTCCACCCACATCGTGCTCGCCTACGCGGCGGCGGCCGACATCCCCCGGGCGCGCCGGGCGCGCTGGGACTACGAGGTCGAGTCGCCGTTGCGCGACGCCCGCGGCTTCGACCTGGGGGCGGCTGCCCAGCAGCCCAACGGCTCGGACAGCGACGACCTGGGCGCGGCGAACGTCATCCTCACCAACGGGGCGCGGCTCTACGTCGACCACGCCCACCCGGAGTACTCCGCTCCCGAGGTCACCAACCCGATGGACGCGGTCGTCTGGGACAAGGCGGGCGAGCGGGTGATGGAGGAGGCCGCGATCCGCGCGGCCAGCGTGCCCGGCACCGCCCCGATGCAGCTCTACAAGAACAACGTGGACGGCAAGGGCGCCAGCTACGGCACCCACGAGAACTACCTGATGGCCCGCAGCACGCCGTTCACCTCGGTCATCACCGGGCTGACGCCGTTCTTCGCCTCCCGGCAGGTGATCTGCGGCTCCGGGCGGGTCGGCATCGGACAGGCGGGCGAGAAGGCCGGCTTCCAGCTCTCCCAGCGCTCGGACTACATCGAGGTCGAGGTCGGCCTGGAGACCACGCTCAAGCGCGGCATCATCAACACCCGCGACGAGCCCCACGCCGACGCCGACAAGTACCGCAGGCTGCACGTCATCATCGGCGACGCCAACCTCGCCGAGACCTCCACCTACCTCAAGCTCGGAGCCACCGCGCTGGTGCTCGACATGATCGAGGCGGGGGAGCGCTTCGACGACCTCAAGCTCGCCGACCCGGTGCAGGCAGTGCACCTCATCAGCCACGACCCCGCCCTGAAGCAGACCGTCGAGCTGGCCGACGGCAGGCGCTTCACCGGCCTGGACCTCCAGCGGGCCTACCACGAGCGGGCGGCGGCCCACCTGGACTCCCACGGTGCCGAACGCGCCGCCCGCGACGTGCTGGCCACCTGGGCCGAGGTGCTGGACCTGCTCGGCGGCGACCCGATGGACTGCGCCGACCGGCTGGACTGGCCGGCCAAGCTGCGGCTGCTGGAGAACTACCGGACCAGGGACAACCTCGGCTGGGCCTCGCCGCGGCTGCACATGATCGACCTGCAGTACTCCGACGTGCGGATGGACAAGGGCCTCTACAACCGCCTCGTCGCCCGCGGCTCGATGAAGCGCCTGGTCAGCGAGGAGCAGGTGCGGGAGGCCGTCACCTCCCCGCCGGAGGACACCCGGGCCTACTTCCGCGGCCGGTGCCTGGAGCGCTACCCGGCGTCGGTGGCGGCCGCGTCATGGGACTCGGTCATCTTCGACCTGGGCAGGGAGTCGCTGGTGCGGATCCCGACCCTGGAACCGCTGCGCGGGACCAGGGCGCACGTGGGTGAGCTGCTCGACGCCGCGAGCAGCGCCGAGGAGCTCGTGGACTCCCTGACCAAGGGGTGAGGCACCACGCTTCGTGCACGTCAGCAGCGGGCGGATGATCGAAACGACGCCCGCATGGCTGTGGGCGAACGGGTGGTCGGATGGGTAGTGTTCAGAGCATGGATGTCCGGCATCGTCGGCCGGCATCCGCCGAGTGCGACCACCGGGAGGCAAGATGTCGCAGGAAAAGGTTCAGCGGCACGGCGGCGGCGACGGCGAAGAGGAATCGGGTCCCGAGGCCGCCGGTCAGGAACGTCGCGAGAAGCTCGGCGAGGACGTCGACGCCATCCTGGACGAGATCGACGACGTCCTGGAGGAGAACGCCGAGGACTTCGTCCGCGCCTACGTGCAGAAGGGCGGCCAGTAGTCCGGATCGGCGCGTGCGCCGTCGGCGGTTCGGGCCGGTGTGGACACCGGCCCGGCACCGCCCTGGCGCGGCCCGGCGCGGTGCGGTGGCGCACCGCGCGGGCGCGGACGGTCCCGTACCCGCGCCGATCTTGACTAGAGTGCAGTCCTGTCCTCAGGTCACAGGTTTTGTCGTGACACCAGTTAGAGCAGGAGACGATGTCGCCGATGGAATCCAGCTCGACCCGGTTCCCGGGCCAGGCCCTGCCCGCCGCCTACCTCACCCCGGGATCGTCGTCGTTCACCGACTTCCTCCGGGCCGCGGCCCCGGAACTGATGCCGGGTAGCCGCCCGGTCCCCGACGGCGCCGTGGAGGCCCCGCACGGGACCACCATCGTCGCCCTCACCTTCCGCGGCGGAGTGCTGCTGGCCGGGGACCGCCGGGCGACGATGGGCAACCTCATCGCCCAGCGGGACATGGAGAAGCTCTACGTCACCGACGACTACTCCGCCGTGGGCATCGCGGGCACCGCGGGCATCGCACTGGAGATGGTGCGGCTCTACGCCATCGAACTGGAGCACTACGAGAAGCTCGAAGGCGTTTCGCTGTCGCTGGACGGCAAGGCCAACAAGCTCGCCACGATGCTGCGCGGCAACCTCCAGGGCGCGATGGCGGGCCTGGCGGTGCTGCCGCTGTTCGCGGGCTTCGACGTCGACGCCGACGATCCCGACCGCGCCGGCCGGATCGTCTCCTACGACATCACCGGCGGCCGCTACAACGAGCTCGGCGGCTACCACGCGGTCGGCTCCGGATCGCTTTTCGCCAAGTCCGCGCTGAAGAAGCGCTTCGACCCCGACGCCGACGCCGACGCCGCGGTGCGCACCGCGGTCGAGGCGCTCTACGACGCCGCCGACGACGACACCGCGACCGGCGGGCCCGACCTGTCGCGCCGGATCTTCCCGTCGATCATCACCATCACCGGCGCCGAGGGCGCGACGCGGGTGTCCGAGGAGCGTGCGGCCGAGGTCGCCGCCGAGGTCGTCAACGGCCGCATGCAGAACCCGGGCGGCTGAGCCCACCCACCCCTGCTCACCGAGAAACCTCGCCGCCCGGGCGCGGGCGAACGATTCGATCCAGGAGTGCACAGTCGTGACGATGCCGTTCTACACCTCCCCCGAGCAGCTGATGCGGGAGCGTTCCGAGCTCGCTCGCAAGGGCATCGCCAGGGGACGCAGCGTGGTGGTCCTCAAGTACGCAGGCGGCGTGTTGTTCGTGGCCGAGAACCCGTCCACGACGCTGCACAAGGTGTCGGAGATCTACGACCGCATCGGCTTCGCCGCGGTGGGCCGCTACAGCGAGTTCGAGAGCCTGCGGGTGGCCGGGGTCCGGATCGCCGACGTGCGCGGCTACTCCTACGACCGCCGCGACGTCACCGGTCGGGCGCTGGCCAACACCTACGCCCAGCACCTGGGCGCGATCTTCACCGAGCAGATCAAGCCGTTCGAGGTGGAGATCTGCGTGGCCGAGGTCGGCCAGACCGCCGGCAACGACCAGCTCTACCGGCTCACCTACGACGGGTCGATCGTCGACGAGCCGCAGTACGTGGTGATGGGCGGGCAGGCCGACACCATCACCACCACCCTCAAGGACTCCTTCTCCGACGGGATGGAGCTGGCCGAGGCCGCCGGGCTGGCGATCCGGGCGCTGTCCTCCGGCGGCGACGGCACGCGGGAGCTGGGCGTCGGGCAGCTGGAGGTCGCCGTGCTCGACCGCGCGCGGCCGAACCGGACCTTCCGGCGGATCACCGGGGCCGCGCTGAAGGCGTTGCTGCCCAACCAGGACGAGAGCGGCTCCACCGACGGCGACGCTTCCGATGACGCCGGGGACGACAAGAAGAGCTGACCCCGCTCGCACGCGCGACGCCCTGTTCCCCGCCGGGGGAGCAGGGCGTCGTCCGTTCCGAGTGGACGGTGCGTCAGTCCGCTGTGGTCGGCCGGTAGACGCTGAGCACGTTCTCGTGCGCGGTGAAGGTGAACCGCCGTCCCGGGGCGTGGACCTCGCCGTCGGTGGCCACCGACACGGGCGAGCCGTGCACCGCGACCTCCAGGTGGGAGCACTCGCGTTCGACGTAGGTGTGGCTGCGGTCGAGCGCGCCGGTGATCGCCGCCAGCACGAAGCGCAGGCGGGAGAACCGGCGGTCGGCGCGCACGAAGCGCACGTCGAGCGTGCCGTTGTCGAGCCGGGGCCGCCACGTCGGGGCGAAGCCGCGCGGCGCGTACGCGCCGTTGCCCACGAACAGCACCCAAACCCGGTGGCGCTGCCCGTTGATGTCGGCCTCCAGCGGCTCGGACTCGTGCAGCACCCGCACCAGCGCCATCGCCGCGGCGGGCCACTTGCCCCACCGGGGCTCCCACTTCTCGCGGAACCGGACCATGTCCGGGTAGCCGCCGAGGCTGGCGGTGTTGATGAACCAGTCGGTGGGCCGGTCGTCCACCGTGAACCCGCCGAGGTCCACGGTGGCCGCCGAGCCGGCCGCGACCGAGCCCGACACCGCGGGGAGGTCCTCCACGCCGATGTCGCGGGCGAAGTGGTTGAGCGTGCCGGTCGACAGCACCGCCAGTGGCAGCCCGCGCTCGGTGGCCAGGGCCGCCACGGCGGCCACCGTGCCGTCGCCGCCGGCGACCCCGAGGGCGCGCACGGAGTCCTGCCGCCGCTCCAGCTCCTCCCGCAGGCCGTCGACGAGGCCGTTGGCGGGCTCGGCGCGCACCACCGCGGCAGCGGGCCAGTGCGTGCGCACCCACTGCTCGGGGTCGAGCTGGCCGTTGCCGGAGTCGGCGTTGACCAGCACCAGCATCCCGCGGCCGTCGATGAGCGCGGGCGCCTCGGCGGGATGGTTGCTGGCCGCGGGCTCGGCCGGGCGCAGCGGCCACCACCGCTTGGTCGCCCACGCCATGCCCGCGCCGACCGCGGCCCCGCACACGACGTCGGTCGGCCAGTGCACGCCGGTGTGCACCCGGGAGTAGGCGACCGCCGTCGCGACCGGGGCGACCGCGGCGCCCAGCTTCGGCGACTCCATGGCCACCGCGGTGGCGAACGCCGCCGCCGAGGCGGCGTGCCCGGACGGGAACGACGAGGAGGTCGGCGGATCGTCGAGCCTGCGGTGCGGCGGCATCAGCTCGGCCGCCGGGCGCCTGCGCGGGAACAGCGGCTTGCCGATCAGGTTCGTCGTCGCGCTCGCGGCCGCGATCGCCGCGACACCGCGGAAGGCCGCGCGCCGGGTCACGCCCTTCCCGCCGGACAGGGCGGCGGCGACGGTCAGCCACAGCAGGCTGTGGTTGGCAGCCGTGCTGAGCGCCTTCAGCCCGTGGTCGGCGACGCTGCGGGGGAGCACGGCGCTCTTGCGCGCCAGCACCCGGTCGAATGCGTTGACGTCGTCGATGACTCTGCGAAACCATTCCTGCACCTGCGAAACGCTACCCGTTGGTCACCGCCGGAAGCCGAGGCCGCCACCGCCAGGCGTGGCCAGGCGCACGTGCGGGTGCCCGCATCGGCCCTGGACACGCCGTCCGCAGGGGGTGCACACGCGGCCACGAAGCGTAGTTATCGGTCCGTGACCAGGCGGAATGTAACGCACTGGTACCGTGCGAATCGGTAAACAAGCCCGAACGGCGGACCGCCGACAGCGGCCGATACGCCTACTGTGGAGAGCATGCAGCGGAGGATCTTCGGCATCGAGACCGAGTTCGGAGTCACCTGCACCTTCCACGGGCAGCGCAGGCTTTCCCCGGACGAGGTCGCCAGGTACCTGTTCCGGCGGGTCGTGTCATGGGGGCGTTCGTCGAACGTTTTCCTGCGCAACGGGGCCCGCCTCTACCTCGACGTGGGCTCGCACCCGGAGTACGCCACAGCCGAGTGCGACGACCTGGTCCAGCTCGTCACCCACGACAAGGCGGGAGAGCGGATCCTGGAGGACCTGCTCATCGATGCCGAGCGCCGGCTCTCCGACGAAGGCATCGGCGGGGACATATTCCTGTTCAAGAACAACACCGACTCGGCGGGCAACTCCTACGGCTGCCACGAGAACTACCTGGTGGGCCGGTCGGGGGAGTTCTCCAGGATCGCCGACGTGCTGCTGCCGTTCCTGGTGACGCGCCAGCTCATCTGCGGTGCGGGCAAGGTGCTGCAGACCCCGCGCGGCGCGGTGTACTGCCTGTCGCAGCGCGCCGAGCACATCTGGGAGGGCGTGTCGAGCGCGACCACCCGATCCCGGCCGATCATCAACACCCGCGACGAGCCGCACGCCGACGCCGAGCGCTACCGGCGGCTGCACGTCATCGTCGGCGACTCCAACATGTCCGAGGTCACCACGCTGCTCAAGGTGGGCGCGGCCAACCTGGTGCTGGAGATGGTCGAGCAGGGCGTGCAGTTCCGCGACTTCAGCCTCGACAACCCCATCCGCGCCATCCGCGAGATCAGCCACGACCTCACCGGCAGGCGCACGGTCCGGCTCGCGGGCGGCCGGGAGGCATCGGCCCTGGACATCCAGCGCGAGTACCACGGGCGGGCCGTCGACCACGTGGCCCGGCGCGGCTCGGACCCGATGTCGGAGCGGATCCTCGACCTGTGGGGCCGCGCGCTGGACGCCGTGGAGCACCAGGACTACTCGCTGATCGACCGCGAGGTGGACTGGGCGATCAAGCTGCGGCTGCTGGAGCGCTACCGCAACAAGCACGGCCTGGAGCTCTCCAGCCCGCGCATAGCGCAACTGGACCTCGCCTACCACGACATCCGGCGCGGCCGGGGCCTGTTCGACATGCTCCAGCGCAAGGACCTGGTGGACCGGGCGACCGAGGACGGCGAGATCGAGGCCGCCAAGGACACCCCGCCGCAGAGCACCCGGGCCAAGCTGCGCGGTGACTTCATCGCGGCGGCGCAGGCCGCTGGCCGGGACTTCACGGTGGACTGGGTGCACCTGAAGCTCAACGACCAGGCGCAGCGCACGGTGCTGTGCAAGGACCCGTTCCGCGCGGTGGACGAGCGGGTGGAGCGGCTCATCAGCTCCCTGTAGCAACTTCCCACGACCGAAGACGCCGGCCGCATTCGTGCGGTCGGCGTCTTGCTGCGCGCTCGCCTGTTCAGCCGGCCCGGGCGTACAGGTCCCCACCGGCGGACGCACCGTTCGCCCACCTCCCGCCGGTGTCCGCACCACCTCGAAAGCTATGGCCCCCACCCGGCGGCCGGGGGCTCGCTCCATCGAACTGCGGGCTCCTGACCAGCAGGCTTTCGGTTCAGGCCAGGCATGCGGCCACGCCCGATGCCCGGCCGACACCGATCAGCCACGCACCCGGTCTCCGAACCGGGCGGGATGAGTGAGGCCCTCATGAGCAAGACGATCAGGACCCTAGGAGTGATCTTCGCGGGAGCGGCGTGCTGCGCCATGGCACCGGTCTCGGCGCTCGCCGAGAGCGTGCAGGCCGGCGCGCCGGTCGTGCACCTGGCGAGCCAGGGCGGGAGCCGGTCCGACGACGGCGGCTCGACCGGCGAGTCCGGTTCGGGCGGGAGCTCCGGTTCCAACGGTGGTTCGAACAGCGGTTCCGGTGGTACGTCCGGCTCGAGCGGGCAGCACGGCAAGGGCGGCACTGGGAAGAAGAGCACCGACTCCGACCGCGAGAACACCGGTTCGAGCCGGGACACGACGCCGCGGGTCGAGGCTCCCAAGGACGAGCAGAAGCCGCAGCAGAACTTCCTGCCGATCCCCGGGTTGCCGCCCATCCCCGGCCTGCCGCCCATCCCCGGCCTGCCGCCGATTCCCGGGCTGCCGCCGATTCCGGGGCTGCCACCCATTCCTGGGTTGCCCCCGATCCCGGCGCCTGCTCCGCCGCCACCTCCGGTGCCGAAGCCGCCGATTCCCGGGTTGCCGCCGATCGACATCTGCAAGCTGGTGCCGGTGCCGTTCCTCTGCAGTGGTCCCTCCAAGCCGCCACCGCCTCCTCCGGTGACGCCTCCACCTCCGCCGGTGACGCCACCTCCGCCGCCTCCGGTGACGCCGCCACCGCCTCCGCCGGTGACTCCGCCTCCGGTGACACCTCCGCCACCCGTGACTCCGCCTCCGGTGACACCGCCGCCCGACACCGGCAACGGCAAGCCGGACACGGGCGGGGCGCCGAACCCGGGTGGTACGGACAACGGCGGAACCGACAACGGCGGAACCGACACCGGCGGCGGCTCGTACGGCGGTGGTGAGTACACCGGCGGCTCGGGCACTTACGGCGGTGGCTCGTACGCGGGCGGCAACTGGAACGGCGACGCAGTCGCGCAGGTCTCCGAGATCCCGCAGGGCTCGGTGGACACCGGCGGTGGCAGCCCGGACGGGCTCACCGACGACATGGTCCTGCTCGCGGCGGGCAGCGTCGTGGTCGGAAGCGCCCTGATCGGCGTCTTCGTGACCCGTCGCCGCTCGAGCGAGCTCCACGGCGACACCGAGGGACGGTAGTCATGGGCACGATCACGAGCTCGAAGGGTGGCCGCCTGCTGATCGCGGCGGCGGTCACCTTCCTGGCCCTGTTGCTGCTGCTCGGCGGCTCGGTGATGTCCTCGGGCGGCTCCGGTCCCGGCTACCAGGCCGGCTACACCGGCAGGGCGTCCGCGCCGGTGGCTTCGCCGATGCCGGACTCCAAGCCGGTCCGGATCGACGTCCACCGCATCGGTGCCAGGTCGTCGCTGGTCGAGCTGGGCCTGCGGGCGGACCGCACGCTGGACGTGCCGCCGGTGTCCCAGCCGATGCAGGCGGGCTGGTACGGCAACGGGCCCACACCCGGCGAGCCTGGCCCCGCGGTCATCGCGGGCCACGTCGACGGCAAGGGCAAGGCGGGCGTCTTCCACCGCCTGCACGAGCTGGTGCCGGGTGACGTCGTCGACGTCCAGCGCCAGGACGGCACGACCGCGAGGTTCGGGGTGCAGCGCGTCGAGAGGGTTCCGAAGTCGAACTTCCCGACGCAGTCGGTCTACGGCAGCACACCGGACGCGCAGCTGCGGCTGATCACCTGCGGGGGATCGTTCGACAGCAAAGCGCACAGCTACCGGGACAACGTCATCGTGTACGCGAACCTGCTCCAGGGCGGGTGACCGGTGCGGCGTGGCAGGCGGGGCAAGGCCCTTCCTGCCACGCCGTTGTGCGTGTCGGCTCAGAAGCCGTCTTCGAACTCGCCTTGCGTTGCGGCTCCGGCAGCGGAATGTCAGGCGCTCAGCGCAGCGGGTGCTGCCCGGTCGGGCGGATCATGATCTCGTTGACGTCCACCGACTCCGGCTGCGAGAGCGCGTAGAGCACCGCCTGGGCTACATCGGACGGGCGCAGCTTGGGACGGTCGAGCTGTTCCGGGGTGTTCATGCCGGTCTCGACGAGTCCCGGCTGCACCAGCGTGACCCGGACACCGGTCCCGACGCACTCGGCGCGGATGTTCTGCGCCATCCCGGTGACCGCCCACTTCGTCGCCGAGTACAGGTTGCCGGGGCGGATGCCCCGTCCGGCCGCCGAACCGGTCAGCAGCAGGTGCCCCCTGGACCTGACCAGCGCGGGCAGGGCCGCCCGGGCCGTGAGCGCCGCACCGCAGACGTTGGTGAGCACCAGGTCCCGCCACTGGCCGGGGTCGGCGCCGCTGTCGCCGAGGAAGGAGGTCTCCAGGCTCAGGCCGGCGTTGGCGAAGGCGGCGTCCAGCCGTCCGAAGTGGTCTTCGGTGCGCTCGACGGCGGCGCTGATCTGCGCCCAGTCGCCGACGTCGCAGATCAGCGGGATGGCGCTGGCCGGGCCCAGCTCGTCGACGAGGGCGGAGAGCCGGTCGGCGGAGCGGGCAACCAGCCCGAGCCGGTAGCCGGCCGCGGCCGCGGCGCGGGCGGTCGCAGCCCCGATCCCGCGGGAGGCGCCAGTGATCAACATGACCGGTGAGGACATGCGCCTCAGCCTAGAGCCACCGGCCCTGACCTCGATCACATTCGCCCATTCAGTGTCGAATGAAGTCAATCCTGATGGGTCCAGAAGCAGAAGATCGAAGCCCTGAGTCGCCAAAGCGATCTCGGCGGCGGTGGCAACTCTTCACGGACGTGACGCATTAGTGCTCGCCGGACGTCAGGTATTCCTACTCTGGCAACTCTGCGCGCACGCGGGTGTACTCGGTGTCGTGCGCTAAGAAGTCCTTGCGCCACTGGGGAAATCCTTCCGTCCACGAGGCAACCCGCGAGCTGTCCCGCGCGTGGGAAACCGAGGTGCGCGCGGTCGGCACCCCCAGCGCAGAGACGACGAAAGGCTGGAGATGGCATCCGGCATGCTGGTCGAACTGAACAACCGTGAACGCGCCACCCTGCGCGCGGTCGCCGAGGGCAGGGTGGAGATCACCTGCAGCTCCGAACCCGACCTCTACGTCGACGGCCTGCCGCTGTGCGACCAGGCCACCGCCCGCCGGCTCGTGCACGGCGGCCTGCTCGGTCCCGCCAGGACCGACGACGTGGGCAGCAGGGTGCCCGCGGTGCTGACCGGTGAGGGCGCGGTCCGGCTGGGAACGTGAGGCGGCCCGTTCGCCGCCGTTCGGTGGGCCCCTCCGATGGGCCCGGGCACCCGAACACTTGATCACCCGGTGTGGAGCTAGAGTTTCGAAGTGGCCACTATGCGTGCTGAACGCTTGGTGAACCTGGTGCTGTGTCTGCTGTCCACTCGCCAGTTCCTCACGGCGGAGCGAATCCGGGGCATCGTGCCCGGCTATGCCGACGCGCCCAACGACGAGGCGTTCTTCCGGACCTTCGAGCGCGACAAGGCCGAGCTGCGCGACCTGGGGATCCCGCTGGAGACTGGGCGCAACTCGGCGTTCGACCTCACCGACGGCTACCGCATCGCGCGCCGGGACTACGAGCTCGGCGACATCGACCTGCTGCCCGACGAGGCCGCCGCCGTGGCGCTGGCGGTCCGGCTGTGGGACTCCCCGGAGCTGACCGGGGCCGCGCGCGGGGCGCTGCTCAAGCTGCGCGCCGCGGGCGTCGACGTCGACGAGCGCGCCTCCGCCGCGGTCGAGCCCAAGGTCCGCACCAGCGAGCCCGCTTTCGCGCCGCTGCTGGCGGCGGTGCAGTCGGGCCGGGTGGTCCGGTTCGACTACCGCAGGCCCAGCAGCCAGGACGCCACGCGCCGCACGGTCGAGCCGTGGGGCGTGGTGTCGTGGCGCGGTCGCTGGTACCTGGTCGGACACGACCGCGACAGGCAGGCCGAGCGGTGCTTCCGGCTGTCCAGGGTGGTCGGTGCGGTCGAGGCGACCGGGCCGCGCGACGTCGTGCAGCGTCCGCCCGATGTGGACCTGCTGCGCGTGGTCGCGGGCGGTGAACGGGAGGCGCCGCCGAGCACCCCGGCGCGGCTGTGGATCGAGCAGGGCCGGGCGCATGGCCTGCGGCGCAGGTCCACCGTGGTCGACGCGATGGAGCTCGACGGCGTGCCCGGGGACGTGGTCGAGCTGGATCTGGTCTACCCGGAGTCGGCCGCGACGTGGATCGCCGGCTACGGGCCCGACGTGGTCGTGCTGGAGCCCGACACGCTGCGCAAGACCGTCCACGAGACGCACCTGGGCGCGGCCTCCGACACCCCCCGAGGGGAGATGCGGGCATGAGGAGCGCGACCGAGCGCCTGCCGCGGCTGCTGGCCCTGGTGCCGTACCTGCTGAGCAGGCCGGGCATCCCGGTGGCCGACGCGGCCGCCGACTTCGGCGTCAGCGAGCAGCAGCTGCGGCGCGACCTGGAGCTGCTGTGGATGTGCGGCCTGCCGGGCTACGGCCCCGGTGACCTGATCGACCTCTCCTTCGAGAGCGACTCCGTCACGGTCACCTACGACGCGGGCATGAACCGGCCGCTGCGCCTGACGGCGTCGGAGGCCACCGCGCTGCTGGTGGCGTTGCGGGCGCTGGCCGAGACCCCCGGCATCACCGACACCGACGCCGTGCAGCGCGCGCTGGCCAAGGTGGAGGACGCTGTCGGCCAGGCCCGGCCGGCCGGTGTCGTCGTCGGGCTCGCGGGCCGGGAGGGGCCGCTGGCCCCGGGCGTCCGCGAGGCCGTGCAGGAGGCCACGACCGGTGGCCGGGCGCTGCGGATGCGGTACTACACCGCGTCGCGGGACGAGATCAGCGAGCGGACCGTGGACCCGATGCGGTTGCTGCTCATCGACGGCCGCAGCTACCTGGAGGCGTGGTGCCGCCAGGCCGAGGGGATGCGGCTGTTCCGCCTGGACCGCATCGACGACATCGAGGTCCTGCCCGAGCCGGCGCAGCCACCGCCGGACGCGCGCCCGGCGGACTTCTCCGAGGGCCTGTTCCGGCCCGCGCCCGAGCAGCTGGTGGCGGAGCTGGAACTGGAGCCCGACGCCCGGTGGGTGGCCGAGTACTACCCGGTCGACGACCTCGTGGAGCTGTCCGGGGGGCGGGCGCGGGTGCGGATGCGCTACTCCGACCGGTCCTGGATGGTGCGGCTGGTGCTCGGCCAGGGCGGCCGGGTGCGGGTGAGCGGACCCGACGACCTGGCCAGTGACGTGCGTCAACGCGCTGAAGAGGCGTTGACGCGGGCACGTCACCTGCCGTCCACCTGAGCGGGTTACGGTGATCGGGTGCCGTACGTGTTGAGCCTGGTGCTGCTGGGCGTTGGACTCCTGCTCCTCCTGCTGCTGCTGATCAGGACGATCCGGGTGCTGGGCCGGGTCAGGGCCCTGCAGAAGCGCGTCGCCTCCGACGTCGGCGACCGCGCCGGTCTGCTGAAAGCACGCACCGCGGGCCTCCGGGTGGCCCTGTCGGAGCGTCGGCGCGGGTCTGTTTAGCGGCCCTATTGACCACTACTCTTCCCGCGTACGATGGGCATGCGGGGAACTCACGAAAGGTTGTGCACGGATGGGTCTGCCAGGTGGATGGGAGCTCGTACTCATCGTCGGTGTCTTGGTGCTCCTCTTCGGTGCGACCAAGCTGCCGCAGATGGCGCGTTCCCTCGGCCAGTCCGCCCGCGTCTTCAAGGCCGAGGCGCGTGGCATGAAGGAAGACGAAGAGGCCGCCAAGCGCGAGAAGCAGACCAAGTCGGAGCCGCAGCAGCTCACCGCGGGTGAGTCCAGCGCCCCGACGGTCGCGTCTCCGGTCGAGGAAACGCAGCGCAACGACAGCAAGAAGTGACTGAGGGCGGGATCTCACGGTGGGTAGTCCGCTGCGCCGCCTGAACCCGTTCCGCGCCAACCGGCGCAGGTGGGGACGTCGGCACAACCCCGACGGCACCATGACGCTGGTCGACCACCTCTACGAGCTGCGCTACCGGCTCGGTGTCGCCCTCGTGGCGGTCGTCATCGGTGGTGCTTTCGGCTTCTGGTGGTTCTCCAACACGGTGTTCGGCCTGCCTTCGCTGGGGCAGCTGATCACCGGGCCGTACTGCGCGATGCCCCCGGAGATGCGCTTCAGCCCGACGCCGGGCAAGTGCCAGCTGCTGCAGACCAAGCCGTTCGAGGTCTTCATGCTGCGCATGAAGGTGGGTATCGCGGTCGGTGCGGTGCTGTTCAGCCCGGTCTGGCTGTACCAGGTGTGGGCGTTCATCACGCCCGGGCTCTATGCCAAGGAACGCAAGTTCGCGGGCACCTTCGTCGGCTTCGCCAGCGTGCTGTTCGTGGCAGGCGCGGTGCTGGCCTACTTCGTCGTGCCGGAGGGCCTGACCTTCATGGCCGGCTTCGGCGGGGAGACGTTCTTCACCGCCCTCACCGGTGGCGACTACATCAACTTCGTGCTGCTGATGCTGGTGATCTTCGGCGTGAGCTTCGAGCTGCCGCTGGTCATGGTGATGCTCAACCGGGCCGGGGTCGTCACCTACGCCAAGCTCAAGAGCTGGTGGCGCGGACTGGTGTTCGCCCTGTTCGTCTTCGCCGCGGTGGCCACCCCCGGGCAGGACCCGATCTCGATGCTGGCGCTGGCCGCCGCGCTGAGCCTGCTTTTCGGCGTCGCGGCGGTGATGTGCCGGGCGCACGACCGATCGAAGGCGAAGAAGCTGGAGAAGCAGGGGCTGGCCGGGATCGGCCTGGACGATGCTTCGGAGATCGACCACCGGCCCTCGGAGCTGGACGTGACACCGTCCGCGCATGCGAAGCACGACGACATCACCTGATCGAGCGGGCAACTTGAGTAGGTGGTCGGCCCCGGTGCCGTTGGGCCAGGATACGGCGTTGTGCGCAGTGTGCTGGTGATCAATCCGGCGGCCGGTGGCGGCCTGGCGGCGAAGGTGGCCGGTGCGGTGGCCGGTCACCTCCGCGCGGTCTCGCAGGTGCGGGTCGTGGTGGCGCCGGATGCGGCGGCGACGTCGGAGGCGGCGGCCGAGGCGGTCGCCGCCGGTGTGGACGTGCTCGCGGTGCTCGGCGGGGACGGCGTGGTGAACCTGGCGCTTCAGTCCTGCGCGCGGAGCTCGACCGCGCTGGCGGTGATCCCGGCGGGCACGGGCAACGACCTGGCGCGGGCGCTGGACGTGCCGTCCAACCCCGTGCTGGCCTCGCGGGCGGTGGCCGAGGCGATGACCAGGGGCGAGCGCCGCCGGATCGACCTGGGCAGGGTCGTGGGCGGCGGCTGGTTCGCCACGGTGCTGTGCGCGGGGTTCGACTCGATGGTCAGCGCGCGGGCCAACCGGATGCGGTGGCCGCGTGGAAGGCGTCGCTACGACCTGGCGGTGCTGCGCGAGCTGGCCGGGCTGCGCCCGATGCCGTTGCGCGTGGAGACCGCGTCGGAGGTGCTCGAGCTCGACGCGTGCTGGGTGGCGGTGGGCAACACCGCCTGGTACGGCAGCGGTATCCCGATCTGCCCGGACGCCGACTCCTCGGACGGGGAGTTCGACGTGACCGTGGTGGGGGAGGTGTCGCGGCGGGAGCTGCTGCGAATCCTGCCGGGCATGCGTTCGGGTGAGCACGTGCGGCACCCGGCGGTGCGGACGCTGCGGGCGGCCGCGGTGCGGCTCGGCGGCGACAACGGGTGGTTCGCCTACGCCGACGGGGAGCCGCAGGCGAGGCTGCCGGTGGGCGTGCGGTGCGAGCAGGCGGCGCTGCAGGTGGTGGGGCCGCGCTGAGCGGTCGGTAGGCAATGTTGCCGAAGTGGCTGGCGTGGCGGTTGCCGAGACCTTAGGCCGATCGGCCTGCTTCGGGGCCGGGCCGCGTGAGCCGTGCGGGGTCGGGGCGTCGCGCTGTGTGATGAGCAGTTGCGCACGTACCTGCGACGAGCGTCGGTCAGGTGTGAAAACCTTGGGGGGTGGCTGCAAGCCGTTCGAACATCGCCAAGCTGTCCCCGGCCGAGGGCTATGCGGCGCACTCGCGCCGCAGCGCCCACCCCAAGCTGGCCGATTTCGCGGGGGAGCTGTCCTTCGAGCTCGACCCCTTCCAGCGCACCGCCTGCCAGGCGCTCGAGTCCGGGCACGGCGTGCTGGTGTGCGCGCCCACGGGCGCGGGCAAGACCGTCGTGGGCGAGTTCGCCGTGCACCTGGCGCTCTCGGAGGGGCGCAAGTGCTTCTACACCACGCCCATCAAGGCGCTGTCGAACCAGAAGTACGCCGACCTGTGCGAGCGCTACGGGGACGACGCCGTCGGCCTGCTGACGGGTGACACCTCCATCAACGGCAACGCGCAGGTGGTGGTGATGACCACCGAGGTCCTGCGCAACATGCTCTACGCGGGCTCGTCGACGGTCGACCAACTGGGCTACGTGGTGATGGACGAGGTGCACTACCTGGCCGACCGGTTCCGCGGCGCGGTGTGGGAGGAGGTCATCCTGCACCTGCCCGAGCACGTGCAGCTGGCCAGCCTGTCGGCGACGGTGAGCAACGCCGAGGAGTTCGGCGAGTGGCTGGTGGAGGTGCGCGGCGACACCACGGTGGTGGTCGACGAGCACCGGCCGGTGCCGCTGTGGCAGCACATGCTGGTCGGTTCACGGATGTTCGACCTGTTCGGCGGGGAGACCAAGGACCGCGAGCTCAAGATCAACCCGAACCTGCTGCGTCACACCCAGGAGCTGTCGCGGGTGCACACGCCCTACGGGCGTCGTGGTGGTCCCAACGGCAAGCGCCGGGGGCCGCGCCCGCCGCGCTTCTACGCGCCTTCGCGGGTGGAGACCCTCAACGGGCTGGACGCGGCCGGGCTGCTGCCTGCGATCGTGTTCATCTTCAGCCGGGCGGGCTGCGACGCTGCGGTGAGCCAGTGCGTGCGCGCGGGCATGCGGCTGACCACGGAGGACGAGGCCGAAGAGATCCGGCGGGTGGTCGACGAGCACACCAGCAACCTGCCCGAGTCGGACCTGACCGTGCTGGGCTACTGGGAGTGGCGCGAGGCGCTGGAGCGCGGGCTGGCCGCCCACCACGCGGGGCTGCTGCCCGCGTTCAAGGAGACCGTCGAGGAGCTGTTCGTCCGGGGCCTGGTCAAGGCGGTGTTCGCCACCGAGACGCTGGCGCTGGGCATCAACATGCCCGCCCGCACGGTGGTGCTGGAGCGGCTGGTCAAGTTCAACGGCGAGTCCCACGTCGACCTGAGCCCGGGGGAGTACACGCAGCTGACCGGTCGTGCCGGGCGGCGGGGCATCGACGTCGAGGGCCACGCGGTGGTGGTGTGGCAGCCGGGCATCGACCCGAAGGGGGTCGCGGGGCTGGCCTCGACGCGGACCTATCCGCTGCGCTCGTCGTTCCGGCCGGGCTACAACATGGCGGTCAACCTGGTGCAGCGGGTCGGCCGGGAGTCGGCGCGGGAGCTGCTGGAGCAGTCGTTCGCGCAGTTCCAGGCCGACCGCTCGGTGGTCGGGATGTCGCGGCGGGTGGACCGCAACGCCGACGCCCTGGAGGGCTACGCCGAGTCGATGCGCTGCCACCTGGGCGACTTCGAGGAGTACTTCGGGCTGCGCAAGCGGATCTCGGACCGGGAGAAGGCGCTGGCCCGGCAGAACCGGGCGTCGCGGCGGGCCGAGGCGGCCAAGTCGCTGGAGCGGTTGCGCAAGGGCGATGTGATCGCGGTGCCCGCGGGTCGCCGTTCCGGTCTGGCGGTGGTGATCGACCCGGGCTTGGAGCCGATGGGTGAGCCCCGGCCGCTGGTGGTCACCGAGGACCGGTGGGCGGGCAGGCTCTCGGTCGCCGACTTCACCTCCCCGGTGGAGGCGCTGGGCAAGATCAAGCTGCCCAAGCACGTCGACACCCGTTCGCCGAAGTCGCGCCGCGACCTGGCGTCGACGTTGCGCAACACCGGCATCAGCACCCCCGGCGGGCGGTCGCGGCGCCGTGCCGACGCCGCCGACGACGCCGAGCTGGCGAGCCTGCGGCGGGCGCTGAAGGCGCACCCGTGCCACGGCTGCGACGAGCGGGAGAACCACGCGCGCTGGGCCGAGCGCCACGAGCGGCTGGGCGCCGAGACCGAGCAGCTGCGGCGCAAGGTCGCGGCCACGACGCACTCGCTGGCGCGCTCGTTCGACCGGATCATCGCGCTGCTGGCCGAGCGCGACTACGTGCTGCTCGACGAGGACGCCGAGGAGCCGGTGACCGAGCACGGCAGGCGGCTGACCCGGCTCTACAGCGAGTCCGACCTGCTGGCCGCGGAGTGCCTGCGGGTCGGGGTGTGGGAGAAGCTGGGGCCGGCGGAGCTGGCAGCGGTGGTGTCCTCGCTGGTCTACGAGTCGCGGCGGGAGGGGCCGGTGGCCCCGGCGGTGCCATCGGGTGCGGTGTCCGACGCGCTTCAGACGACCTGGCAGCTGTGGGGCGAGCTGGAGGACGACGAGCGCAGGCACAAGCTCGACCGCACCAGGGAGCCCGACCCGGGCTTCGCGTGGCCGGTGTTCCGGTGGGCGCGCGGGGAGAGCCTGGAGCGGGTGCTGACCGCCGCGGAGTCCACCGGTCACGAGCTCTCGGCCGGGGACTTCGTGCGGTGGTGCCGCCAGGTGGTGGACCTGCTCGACCAGATCCGCGACGTCGTGGGCAAGTCCGACCCGGTCGGGGCCGCCGCGGCCAAGGCGGTCACCGCGATCCGCCGCGGGGTGGTCGCCGCGGGCGTGGTGTGACGGCAGAGGCGGCCGTGACGGCGGCTGTGGTTGGATCGCTCCGGCGGAGCCGTCCGGTTCCGCGGGCAGTCACGCGTGATCGTTCGTGATCGACGTCCGGAGGTGAAGATGACGAACCCCTACGGCCCGCCGGGGGGACAGCAGCCCCCGTGGAGGCAGCAGCCCCAGGGCCCCGGGCCTTACCCGGGTGGGGTTCCGCAGTCCGGGTACGGCTACGGCCAGCCGGGTGGCTACGGGCACCAGGGCGGATACGGCGGGCAGTCCTACGGCGCCCCGCCGGCGCCCTACGGCCAGTACCCGCAGGGCGGTTTCGGCGGGCGACCGGGTTTCGGCGGTCCCGCGCCCGCGAAGCGCAGGCGCCGGGTGCTGCCGTGGGTGCTGGGCGGAGTCGTCCTCGTCGTCGCCGCCGCGGTGGTGTTCGTGCTGGGCTTCGTGGCACCCGGGTGGTTCGTGCGGTCGGTCTTCGACGCCGAGAGCGTCGAGAAGGGCGTGCAGCAGACGCTCGAGACCTCCTACCGGCTCGGTGTCGTCGGACCGGTGACCTGCCCGTCGGGGCAGGCGGTGCAGCCGGGGCACAGCTTCGACTGCCGGGTCACCGTCGAGGGCAGGCAGCAGTCGGTCAAGGTGACGGTGAAGAACGACAAGGGCACCTACGAGGTCGGCCACCCCCGCTGACCGCCGCTGGTCAAACCGGTCGACTCCGGCCGGTGGCAGCGGGCAGGATCGGGTTGTGGACGACCTAGACGTGCGGCCGCTGGCCGAGTCCGAACACCGCCGTGCGCGCTCGCTGTTCATGCGCAGCCTGCACCGACCCGATGTCGACGACCAGCAGTGGGAGCGCGTCGCCGGCCGCTACGAGCCGGGGCGGGTCCTCGGTTCCTTCGACGAGGGCGAGCTGGCCGGTACCGCCATCTCGCTCGCGAGCTCGATCGCGGTGCCCGGTGGTGGCGTGCTGCCTGCGGCGGCGGTGACCGGCGTCGGGGTGCGGGCCGACCGCACGCGGCGCGGTGCGCTGCGGTCATTGATGCGCCGGCAGCTGGCCGACGCCCGGGAGAGCGGTGAGCCGCTGGCGATGCTGCACGCGTCGGAGGCGGTCATCTACGAGCGCTTCGGGTACGGCGTGGCCACCCGCTCGCGCACCGTCTCGCTCGACCGCTTCCGTTCGGTGCTGCGCCCGGAGGCGCCGGTGGGCGGCCGGGTGCGGATGGTCGACGCGGACACGGCGGCCAAGCTTCTGCCGGAGATCTATCGGAACATCGGGTTGCGCCGCACCGGGATGATCAGCCGCTCCGACGGCTGGTGGACGTCGTGGCTCGCGGCGCTGCGCGAAAGCACCGTCGCCGCCGTGCACAGCGACGACGACGGGGTCGACGACGGTTTCGTGCTCTACGAGGCCAAGGCCAACGACTACCGGTTCGACGACGGTGCCATCACGTTGCAGGTCCTCGACATCCAGGGAGCCGACCCCGCGGTCGTGGCCGGGTTGTGGGGGTTCCTGCTGGGGCTGGACCTGGCCGACCGGATCGTCGCGATCCGGCCGGTGGACGAGTTGCTGGAGTGGTGGCTGACCGACCGTCGCCAGTGCCGGGTCACCTCGGTCGACGACGACCTGTGGCTGCGGTTGGTGGACGTGCCCGCTGCGTTGTCCGCCCGTACCTACGGCAAGGCCGACCCGGTAGTGGTGGAGGTACGCGATGCGTTCCTTCCGGACAACTCCGGGCATTACCGGATCGAGCCCGGTGAGGTGCGCCGGTGCGGTGACAGCCCGCAGCTGAGCCTCGGCGTCGACGCGCTCGCGTCGCTGTACCTGGGCGACGTCGCGGTGTCGGACCTCGTGGCCGCCGGTCGAGTCGCGGTGCACGACCCGTCGGCGGTCGCGGCGGCCGACCGGCTCTTCGCCACCGCCGAGACCCCCTGGTGCGGCACGTCCTTCTGACCTGCGCGGCGGCCCGACCGGAACGGCCGCCGCTTTCGGCAGGAAGCAGCCGGCCCCCGAGCCGGTGGCGGGACACCGGATGGGCGAGCTGATCGGAGCCGCGCTGAACCGGGCCGACGGGCCGCGCGAGACCCCGTCGAGCTAGAGCGTTACGGCGGCCAGTAGCCGGTCCACGCTCGCGCCGAGGCCCCAGCGCTTCTGCAGCTCCACGACCCGCTCGTGGTCGACCGCCTTCGACGGCAGCGAGTCGTCGTCGCGGTCGACCACGACCGGCGCGGTGTTGACGGTCCGCACCACCGACGGGGCCGCCGCCAGGTAGTCGGCGGCGTCGGCCAGCAGGGCACGCACCCGGGGCGTGACGCCGGTGCCGTCGACCGCCGCCGCCAGCAGCGCGTCGAGCGAACCGAACTGCGTGATCAGCTTGGCCGCGGTCTTCTCGCCGATCCCGGCCACACCGGGCAGCCCGTCCGACGGGTCTCCGCGCAGCACCGCCATGTCGGCGTAGTCGTCACCGGCCCTGCCCGGCGACAGGCCGTAGCGCTCGGCCAGCTCCTCGGGCCCGTAGTTCTGCGCCTTCGACAGGCCGCCGCCGACGTAGATCACCCGCACCGGCGTGGGCTCGGTGCGCACCAGCTGGAACAGGTCCCGATCGCCGGTGACGACCTCGACGCCGTCGTGGGGCTCGCGGTGGGCCAGCGCGCCGATGACGTCGTCGGCCTCGAAGCCCTCGGCCTCGGCGGTGGCGATGCCCAGCGCGTCCAGCAGCTCCAGGATGACCGGGATCTGCGGCGTGAGCGTGTCGGGCACCTCCTCGGCCTCCGGGTCCTCCCCGGCGACCCGGTGGGCCTTGTAGGAGGGCAGGGCGTCCACCCGGAACTGCGGCCGCCAGTCGTTGTCCAGGCAGGCGACCAGCCGCGCCGGCCGCCGCTCGGTGACCAGCTTCGCGAGCATGTCGCAGAACCCGCGCACCGAGTTCACCGGCGTCCCGTCGGGGGCGGTCAGCGAGTCGGGCAGCGCGAAGTACGAGCGGAACCACAGCCCCGCCGAGTCGATCAGCATCAGAGGACCTGTCACGGCTGACCAGCCTGTCACGCCCCGTCCCACCTCGCCGCAGCGGCCGGGTGGTTTCAGCGGTGCAGGAGGCCGCGGGCGGCCTGCCTGGCCTGGGCCGGTTCGGCGGTGGCCACCGCGACCCGGGCCGCCTGCTCGCAGGTCGCCATCGAGTGCTCGGCCAGCGACGCGCCGACCGCGCCGAGCGCGGCGGTGACCATCGACAGGCTCGTCACGCCGAGCCCGGCCAGGACACCGGCCAGCAGGCCGTCCGCGGCGGCCTCCCCGCACACCCCGACCGGCTTGCCGCGTTCGCGCCCCGCCCGCGCGACCAGCTCGACCAGGCGCAGCAGCGCCGGCTGCCACGGGTCGTTGAGCTGCGCCAGGGCACCGAGCATGCGGTCGGCGGCGAAGGTGTACTGGGCGAGGTCGTTGGTGCCGATGCTGACGAAGTCGACCGCGTCGAGGACCTCGGCGGCGCTCAGCGCGGCGGCGGGCACCTCGATCATGACTCCCGCCCTGGTGATGCCGGCCGCGCGCGCCCGCTGGGCGAACCACGCGGCCTCCTCGGCGGTGGCCACCATCGGCGCCATCACCGAGACCTCGGCGCCGGTGTCGGCGGCCGCGGCGGCGATCGCTTCGAGCTGGCGGTCGACGATCTCGGGGCGGTCGAAGGCGACCCGGATGCCGCGCACGCCGAGCGCGGGGTTGGGTTCGTCGGTCGCGTTCAGGAACGGCAGCGGCTTGTCGGCCCCGGCGTCCAGGGTCCGCACGACCACGGGCTTGCCCGCGAACGGCGCCAGCGCCTCTGCGTAGGCGGCGCGCTGGGCTGCGACGTCGGGTTCGCTGGTGGCGGCCAGGAAGCAGAACTCGGTGCGGAACAGGCCCACGCCCTCGGCGCCCGCTGCGGCCGCGGCCGCAGCGTCGGCGGCGGAGCCGATGTTGGCCAGCACCTTGACCGGGTGCCCGTCGGCGGTGCGGCCGACGCCGTCCCACACGCGCTGCGCGGGGCGCTGCGCCACCTCCACGGCCACCGGCTCGTCGGACAGCTCGACCTCGCCCGTGTCGCCGTCGACCCGGGCGCCCATGGCGTCGGCGGCGAGCACGCCGCGTGCCGCCACCACCGCGGGGATGCCCAGCGAGCGGGCGAGGATCGCGGTGTGCCCGGTCGGGCCGCCCTCCTCGGTGACCAGCGCGAGCACGAGCCGGGGGTCGAGGTCTGCGGTGTCGGCGGGGGCGAGGTCGCGGGCGACGAGCACGGCCGGGCCCGACAGCTCCGGCACCCCGGGCGGGGCGGTGCCGGTGAGCTCGGCGATCAGCCTGTCGGCCACGTCGCGCACGTCGCGCACCCGCTCGGCCAGGTACCCGCCCGCCGCGGCCAGCAGGGCGGCGAACTCCTCGGCCGCCTCGAACGCCGCGCGCGGCGCGGGCAGGCCGCGCTCCCGCACCAGCTTTTCGGCGTTGGCCAGCAGCGTCGGGTCGCCGGCCATCGCGGCGGTGGTCTCCAGGATCGCCCGCGCCTCGCCCGTGACCGATTCAGCCCGGTCCGCCAGCCGCCGCGCCACGGCGGTGGCCGCCGGGCCGATGCGCGCGGCCTCCTGGTCGCGGTCGGCGGGGGCGGGTGTCGCCTTCGGTTCCGGCAGCGGCTCCGCGACGCGTGCGACGGGCCCGGACACCTGCCCGGGGCTGACGCCCACACCGTGCGCTGTCGTCGTGGTCATGTCCGCTCCTCGGGTTTCCAGCGGTTTGCTGTCCCTTGACAATATGGCAACAAAGGGCAGAATCAGGCAACACCAAACACAGACCGGAGGCAAACGGGCATGTATGGGGCGGAACGGCAGCAACTGCTGGCGCAGCGTGCGCGCCGTGACGGCCGGATCGACGTGATGGGTGCCGCGGAGGAACTCGCGGTGGCACCGGAGACGATCCGCCGCGACCTCGGCGCGCTGGAGCGCCAGGGGCTGGTCCGGCGCGTCTACGGCGGCGCCATCCCGGTGGAGCGACTGGACTTCGAACCCGGGGTAACCCAGCGGGACCAGACCAACGCCGCGGAGAAGGAACGCATCGCCAGAGCCGCCTTCGACCTGCTGCCCAACCGGGGCACCCTGCTGCTCGACGCGGGCACCACCACCGGCCGGCTGGCCGGGATGCTGCCCACGGACCGGGAGTTCACCGTCGTGACCAACTCGCTGCCGGTGGCCGGCCAGCTCGCCGGCCGCAACCACTGCACCGTGCACATGCTCGGCGGCCGCATCCGCGGCACCACACTGGCCTCGGTGGAGTCGTGGGCGCTGGACGTGCTCGACGGGCTCACCGTCGACGTCGGCTTCTTCGGCACCAACGGCTTCTCGGTCGACCGCGGCTGCACCACCCCCGACACCGCCGAGTCCGCGGTCAAGGCGGCGATGGTGCGCTCCTGCAGGCGCCGGGTGCTGCTGGCCGACCACAGCAAGTACGGCGACGACCAGTTCAGCCGGTTCGCCGAGCTGTCGGAGATCGACGTGCTCATCACCGACAGCGGGCTCGACGAGGCCGCCGTCGCCGAGCTGAGCGCGCAGACGGAGGTGGTGGCGGCGTGATCGTCACGGTGACCCCGAACCCGAGCCTGGACCGCACGATCCTGGTCGGGCAGATGCAGCGCGGCGCGGTGCACCGGGCGAGCCGCGTGCGGCTGGACCCCGGAGGCAAGGGCGTCAACGTCGCCCGCGCGCTGGCGGCCGCCGACCGCCCGACCCTGGCGCTGCTGCCCTCGGGCGGCGCCGAAGGCGCCCGGCTGGCCGAGCTGCTGGCGCCGGAGGCGGTGCCGGTGGTGGAGGTCCCCATCGGCATGCCCACCCGCAGCAACGTCGCCGTCGTCGAAGCCGACGGCACCACGAGCAAGTTCAACGAACCGGGCCCGGAGCTGACCGCTTCGGAGGTCGCGGCGCTGGAGACCAGGGCCGTCGAGCTCGCTGGCCGCGCCGACTGGCTGGTCACCTGCGGCAGCCTCCCGCGCGGCTGCCCCGACGACCTGCACGCCCGCCTGGTGCGCGCCGGCCACCGGGCAGGGGCCCGGGTCGCCGTCGACGCCTCCGGCCCGGCGTTGGCCGCGGCCTGCCAGGCCGGGCCGGACCTGATCAAACCGAACCTGGCCGAGCTGGCCGAGTTGGCCGGCCGCCACCTGCCCACTCTCGGCGACGTGCTGCAGGTGGCGGGCGAGGTGCGCGCCGCCGGCGTGGGGGCGGTGCTGGTCAGCCTCGGCGAACAGGGAGCGCTGCTGGTCACCGGGACCGGCGCCTGGCACGCGCTCAGCACGGCAACCGCGGTGCTCAGCACCGTGGGGGCGGGAGACGCGACACTGGCGGGTTTCCTGCACGAGGGTGGCGACGGACCGGGTGCGCTGCGCACCGCGGTCGCCTACGGCACCGCCGCGGTCGGACTCGCCGGATCGCGGATGCCCCACCCGTCAGACCTGCGCACGGCGGCCGTCCGTGTGCACGAAGTGGACGAATCACTGAGCCTCACCGGAGCGGCGGCATGAGCACTGAACTGATCACCACCGAACTCGTCGACCTGGACCTGGCCGACGACGACCGCCGCACGGCGGTGCGGTCGCTGGCCGAGCGGCTGGTCACAGCCGGACGCGTCACCGACCTCGAACGGTTCCTGACCGACGTCGAGGCGCGCGAGTCGCAGATGCCCACCGGCCTGGAAGGCGGCATCGGCATCCCGCACTGCCGGTCCGCGGCGGTCACCACCCCCACGCTCGCCTTCGGCCGCAGCACCGGGGGCATCGACTTCGGCGCCGAGGACGGCCCGGCCAGGCTGATCTTCCTCATCGCCGCCCCCGAAGGCGGCGGGTCCGACCACATGACCGTGCTGGCCGCGCTCGCGCGCCGGCTCGTGCGCGCCGAGTTCAAGCAGACGCTGCTGGAGGCCACCGACCCGGCGCAGGTCGCCGAGTACGTGCGCGAGGAGGTCACGCCATGAAGTTCGTCGCGGTCACCGCGTGCCCCACGGGCATCGCGCACACCTACATGGCCGCCGAGGCCCTGGAGCAGGCGGCCAAGGCCGCCGGGCACGAGATCAAGGTCGAGACCCAGGGTTCGGCCGGGGCCAACTCGCTGTCGGCGGCCGAGGTCGCCGAGGCCGACGCGGTGGTGTTCGCCGCCGACGTCGGCGTCCAGGACCGCGACCGCTTCGCGGGCAAGCCCACCGTGGAGGCGACGGTCAAGCAGGCCATCAACGACGCCGCCGGCCTGCTGGAGCAGGCCGCTGCCGCCTCCGCCGAGGCCCCCGCGACAGCGGAACCGGCGCCGGGCGTGGCGAACGCCGGGCCGGAGCTGGCGACCAAGGTCGTGACGGGCGCCGGGATCGGCAGCAAGCTGCGGCAGTGGCTGATGACCGGCGTCAGCTACGTGATCCCGTTCGTGGCCGCGGGCGGCCTGCTCGTCGCACTGAGCTTCGCCCTCGGCGGCTACCAGATCACCGACGCCCCCAGCGTCACCGAGCACTTCGACGCGGGCAGCCTGACCAGCTGGGCGGCGCTGGCCAACCAGATCGGCTCGGCGGCGATGGACTTCCTGGTGCCGGTGCTGGCCGGCTTCATCGCCTTCGCGATGGCCGACCGGCCCGCCATCGCCCCCGGCTTCGTCGGCGGCGCGATCGCGGTCACCGTCGGCGCGGGCTTCCTCGGCGGTCTGGTCGCCGGTCTGCTCGCGGGTGCCGTGGTGGGAGCCCTGCGGCGCATCAAGGTGCCCCGGGCGGTCGCGGGCGTGATGCCGGTGATGGTGCTACCGCTGCTCGGCTCGCTCGTGGTGGGCGTGCTGATGTTCGTGGTCATCGGCACGCCGATCGCGGCGGCGATGGCCTCGCTCACCGGCTGGCTCAACGGCCTGACCGGAGCGAACGCGGCGCTGCTCGGCGCCCTGCTCGGGGCGATGATCGCTTTCGACATGGGCGGGCCGATCAACAAGGTCGCCTACACCTTCGCCGTCGGCGGACTGACCACCGGCACCGAGACCTCCCTGGAGATCATGGCGGCGGTGATGGCCGCGGGCATGACCCCGCCGCTGGCCCTGGCGCTGGCCGCCACCGTGCGCGGCAAGCTGTTCACCCCTGCGGAGCGGGAGAGCGCACGACCGGCGTGGCTGCTGGGCGCCTCGTTCATCACAGAGGGCGCCATCCCCTTCGCCGCATCGGACCCGCTGCGCGTCATCCCGTCCATCGTGGTCGGCTCCGCCGCCACGGGTGCCCTGTCGATGATCTTCGGCGCCACGCTGCGCGCGCCCCACGGCGGGTTGTTCGTGCTGCCCCTGGTCGGCCAGCCCCTGCTGTACCTGGTCGCCATCCTCGCCGGCGTCGTCATCTCGGCGGTGGCGGTGATCTTCGCCAAGCAGCTCGGGCGTGCTCAGGCCCCGGCCGACGCCGCGGCGGACGCCAGCGCCGTGCCGGCCTGATCCCGCCCGTGATGCGGCGGCCACCGGGACTCCGACGATGACAGCCGGGCGATCCGGATCCCGGTGGCCGCGGCCCGGCGGCCGCCGGGGACGGACGCGGTGACGGTCCCGTGTGGACTGAGCCGCACCCCGGCTGACCGCTCGCAGAACATCGCCGAATCCCGCTCTCCTCCGAAATGCCAAACCCGTCCTTGAACATTCCCGATTTGGACTTTCGTCCACTACGAATCACTCGCCGGTGGATTCCCCGCCAGCGTGGAAAACCAATGCCACACCGGTAATCCAGGCACCTCGTCGCCTGCAAGTGCTCTCCGAGTCCGCTGTGGAGGCCGAACGTGACCGGCGGGCTGGCCCCCCGTCCCAATCCGCCGGTCACCTCGGTTCCCACACCCGTCGTCCGTCAACGGTTCGCGCCGTCCCCGCCAGTCGTGTCGGGGTCGTCCCCACCCGCAATATCCCCTGTGAAAGGAGATCACGATGCAACGTCGCGTCACGATCGCTTCGGCGGTCGGCCTGCACGCCCGGCCCGCCTCGCTGCTGTCCCAGGCAGCGGGCGCCAAGCCGGTCGCCGTCCGCATCGCCAAGGTCACCGACGGCGTCGCCGGCGACCCGGTCGACGCCGCGAGCGTCCTCGGCCTGATGACCCTCAACGCCCAGCACGGAGACGAGGTCGAGCTCTCCGCGCAGGGCGACTCGGCCGAGCCCGTGCTCGACGAGCTCGTCTCCCTGCTCTCCCGCGACCTGGACAACGAACCCGTCAACGCCTGAGGGCAGGAGGAACGGATGCGGCACCACAACGGCAAGTCGGCGTTCGAACTCCCGAGGCGGGGCTTCCTCGCCGGCGCGGGCGCACTGGTCGGCCTCGGCCTGACCGGTGCGTCGGCCCCGGCCTCCGCCCGCCCCCGCGGGCGCACCGCCCAGTGGCGGCCCGCGGTGCACTTCACCCCGCGGCGCAACTGGATGAACGACCCCAACGGGCTCGTCCACCACCAGGGCGAGTACCACCTGTTCTTCCAGCACAACCCCGAGAGCAGCGAGCACGCCAACCTCAGCTGGGGCCACGCGGTCAGCACCGACCTGTCCCACTGGGAGGAGCTGCCGGTGGCGCTCTTACCCGACGACCTGGGTGAGATCTACTCCGGCAGCGCGGTGGTCGACCACGACAACACCAGCGGTTTCTTCGACGCCGAGCCCGGTCTGGTGGCGCTCTACACCAGCGCGGGCCAGACCCAGCAGCAGAGCCTCGCCTACAGCACCGACCGGGGCCGCACCTGGACCAAGTACGAAGGCAACCCGGTCATCCCCAACCCGGGTGTCGCCGACTTCCGTGACCCGAAGGTCATCCGCCACGGCGACAAGTGGGTGCTCATGCTCGCCGCCGGCGACCGCATCGTCTTCTACGACTCGGCAGACCTCAAGCACTGGAACCGGATCAGCGAGTTCGGCGTGGGACACGGCTCGCACGGCGGCGTCTGGGAGTGCCCGGACCTGTTCGAGCTGCCGGTCGACGGCGACCCCGGACGCACCCGCTGGGTGCTCATCGTCAGCATCAACCCGGGTGGACCCGCCGGAGGATCGGCGACGCAGTACTTCCTCGGCGACTTCGACGGCACCACGTTCACCTCCGAGGCGCCGCCGGAGGACGTCCGGTGGGTGGAGGAGGGCGCCGACTTCTACGCGCCGCAGTCCTGGTCCGACGTCCCGGACCGGCGGATCTGGCTCGGCTGGCTGAGCAACTGGGACTACGCGAAGCAGGTACCGACCGAGCCGTGGCGCGGAGCGATGACCGTGCCCCGCACCGTCGGCCTGACCGCGACCGCTTCGGGTACCCGGATCACCCAGAACCCGGTGCCGGAACTGGAAGCCCGCCGTGGCAAGCCGCAGAGCTGGAGCGGCGTGGTCTCCGACCAGGGGCCCGCCCCGGAGTTCTCCGGTGAGGTGCTCGACATCGTCGCCGAGTTCCGCCTCGACACCGCCACGACGTTCGGTGTCGACGTCCTCGTGGGCGAGGGGCAGCAGACCCGCATCGGCTACGACGCGGCGGCACGGCGGCTGTTCGTCGACCGCACCGCCTCCGGCACGTCGATCAGCCCGGGTTTCGCCGCGACGCACTCGGCCGAACTCCACCCGGACGGCGACGTGCTGCGGCTGCGAGTGCTCGTCGACCGCTCCTGCGTGGAGGTTTTCGGCGGGCGGGGTGAAACCGTGCTGACCGATCTCGTCTTCCCGGGCGACGGCGACCGCGTCCGCCCGTTCGCCACCGGCGGGCAGGTCAGGGTCGAGTCGCTGGAGCTGTACCCGCTGCGGTGAGGCTGGCGCTGGTCGGTCTGGTCGCCGTCTGACGCTGCCGTCCGGTCTGGTCTCCCGCGGACGCTGCCGCGTCCGTCCCGGACCCGGACCGGGCGGCGCCGTCTGGCCGGGACCGGGCGGCCCACCCGCCGGGATCGGGCGGCGCCGTCCGCGGGGACCGGGCGGCCCACCCGCGGGGACCGAGCGGCCACCCGCCGGGATCGGGCGGCGCCGTCCGCGGGGACCGGGCGGCCCACCCGCAGGGACCGAGCGGCCACCCGCCGGGATCGGGCGACACCGTCCGCTGGGACCGAGCACCGTCCGCCCACGGGACGAGCGCTGCCCTCGGTCCAGAGCCCGCGAGCAGCCCCCGCCCGGGCGACGGGTGGCCCCCTCCGTCCAGCTGTGAGCGAAAACCGCCAACAACCCTGCGCAAATGGTTCTTGGCCTTACCGTTACGCGGTGATCGAACGTCACGAGCGGGTACTGGACGCCAGAAGCCTGCGCGGACTCGCCCACCCGCTGCGCATCAGGCTTCTCGGGATGCTGCGGGCCGACGGCCCGGCGACCGCCACCCAGCTCGCCAAGCGCCTCGCCGAGAGTTCCGGCACCACCAGCTGGCACCTGCGCCAGCTCGCCGAACACGGGTTCATCGAGGAGGACACCGACCGCGGCACCAAGCGCGAACGCTGGTGGCGGGCCAGCCACGAGCTGACGGTGCTGGAGGCGGAGAGGTTCACCGGCGATCCTGACCTCGGCGAAGCCCTCGACGTCTACATACGAGAAGTCCTGGCCACCCACTACCGCCGCAGCACCGCCTTCCTCGGCGAGATCCGCGACTGGAGCCCGGAATGGCTCCGGGCCGCCACGATCTCCGACACCACGCTCTCGCTGAGCCCCTCCGAACTCGCGGAGCTGTCCAGACAGATCGAAAGCCTCATCGACTGGTACCGGCGCGAGCCCAGGCCCACTGACGAACGCATCACGGTCCACGTCCACGCCTTCCCCCGCCGAAGCAGCACCTGACGCGACGCCACACTCCGGTCTCCAGCCCACCAGACGGCCTTCACCGCCCACTCCAGGACCAGGACAAATTCCCCGCAGCCAATGCGCCCCACCAGAAATCGCTCCACCCGCCGGCGTGACAGAACCCCTGTGGCAGTTCGGGGTCAGCCCAAGATCAAGTCGTGCTCGCCGGGCTTCCTCGCCCGAACGTGTGCATCGACGTTGCCTCCCACCACGCTCCCAACGCAGCGCACCACCACGTGCCCCAGTCCGCCTATACACGGTCCGACCAGCGGGTTCGCCACACCGGGCCGAGAGCCCGGTCGGCGGCAGCGGCCCCACCGACCGCCGCCATGGCGGGTGTGCCGAGCAGGATTAGGGTTAGCTCCATGGCCACCGTTTCGATGAAGCAGGATCCCTCCGTGCTCGCGGCCCGCCTCGGGCGCGTCGCCGAGACCGCAGCGGGCGCGGACCTCGACGCGCTGCTCATTTCACCCGGCTCCGACCTGCGCTACCTCATCGGCGCGGGCGCCGGGTCGTTCGAACGGCTGAGCTGCCTCGTGCTGCCCGCCGCCGGTCATGACGCCCCGCCCGCCCTCGTGCTGCCGAAGCTCGAGGAGCTCGGCTACGCCGACGTCCCCGCGAGCGAGCTCGGTATCGAGGTCGTGACCTGGGTCGACGGTGAGGACCCGTACGCCCTGGTCACGGACCTGCTGCGCCGCGGTGGCGCTGCCCCCGCCCGGGTCGCCGTCGCCGACGTCATGCCCGCGCTGCACACCTTCCCCCTGCGTGACGCGCTACCCGGTGCCGAGCAGGTGCTCGCAGGCGACGTCCTGCGCGAACTGCGAATGCGCAAGGACGCCGCCGAGGTCGAAGCGCTGCGCAAGGCCGGGGCCGCCATCGACCGGGTGCACGCGCGGATGGCGGAGTTCCTCAAGGCGGGCCGCACCGAGGCCGAGGTGGGTGCGGACATCACCGAGGCGATCGTCGCCGAAGGCCACGTCGAGGCCGCGTTCGTCATCGTCGGCTCCGGCCCCAACGGAGCCAGCCCGCACCACGCGCTCTCGGACCGCGTCGTGCAGGAAGGCGACGTCGTGGTCATCGACATCGGGGGCCCGATCGCCGAGGGCTACAACTCCGACTGCACCCGCACCTACGCCGTGGGCGAGCCGTCCCAGGACGATGTCCGCGACACCTACGCGGTGCTCCAAGCCGCCCAGCGCGCCGCCGTCGATGCGGTCCGGCCCGGCGTGACCGCCGAGTCCATCGACGCCGCGGCGCGCGAGCCGATCGCCGCCGCGGGCTTCGGCGACTTCTTCGTGCACCGGACCGGTCACGGCATCGGCCTGGACGTGCACGAGGACCCCTACGTCGTCGACGGCGACAAGACCGTGCTGGAACCGGGGATGGCCTTCAGCGTCGAGCCCGGCATCTACCAGCCCGGCCGGTGGGGAGCGCGGATCGAGGACATCGTCATCGTCACCGAGGACGGCGTGGAGAGCGTCAACAACCAGCCCCACGAGCTGATTGTGCTTCCGGCGTGAGCGAGCGGGGAGGGACGTCGCCCGGCGACCTGGAGGCGACCGACCGGGCGATCCTGCGGGAGCTGGCCCGCGACGGACGTTGCAGCTTCACCGAGCTCGCCGAGCGGGTCGGGCTGAGCGTCTCGGCGGTGCACCAGCGGGTTCGCCGGTTGGAGCAGCGCGGCGCCCTGCAGGGATACGTGGCCAAGGTCGACGGCGAGCAGATCGGTCTTCCGCTGACGGCGTTCATCTCGCTGACTCCGATCGACCCGGCGGCCCCCGACGACTACCCGCAGCGGCTGGAGCACCTGCCGCAGATCGAGTCGTGCTACTCGGTGGCCGGCGACGAGTCCTACATCCTGCAGGTCCGGGTCGCCTCGCCGCTCGGCCTGGAGGACCTGCTGCGCCAGATCAGGGAAGCCGCGAAGGTCTCGACCCGCACCACGGTCGTGCTCTCGACCCCGTTCGAGAACCGCCCGCCGGAAATCTGACGGTGCGGCCCGTGTACGGCCGGTTCGCCGAGGCGTACGCCAGGCATTCCGAAGAGAGCCCGGCCAACGCCTACTACGACCGTCCGGCAGTCCTCGAACTCGCCGGGGACGTCGCGGGCAAGCGAGTGCTCGAACTCGGCAGCGCCGCCGGAGCGCTGACCGAACAGCTCGTCGACCGCGGCGCCCACGTGCTCGGCCTGGACCGGGAACCGGAGATGGTCCGGCTCGCCCGGCGCAGGCTGGGCCACCGCGCACGGTTCGAGGTGGCCGACCTCGCCGAGCCGCTGACCACGGTGCCGACCGGCGGCATCGACCTCGTCGTGGCCTCCCTCGTCCTGCACTACCTGGAGGACTGGGCACCCGCGCTCGGGGAACTGCACAGATGCCTCGTGCCCGGCGGCGCACTGGTGTTCTCGGTGCACCACCCGGCGGCGGACTGGCAGTGGGCGGGCCGGCCGGTCTACCTGGACACCACGCTCGTGACCGAGACCTGGCACCTGGGCGACCAACCTGTGGAGGTCTCGTTCTACCGCCGTCCCCTGTCGCAGATCTTCGGCCTCCTGCAACAGGCCGGTTTCACCGTCGAACAACTCGACGAGCCGCGACCACTGCCCGCACTCGAAGCCGCGAACCCGAAGGCATACAACACCCTCAGTTCTGAACCGGTGTTCCTCCTGGTCCGCGCCGTGGCCGCCCGATAGTGCCGAGACGGCGCGGACGGTCCGGCTGCCCGAACCGCTCTGCCAGCCGGTCGTGCCACGTCAGGCAGCGCCGGTCCACTAGCTTGACCAGATGCCCGACTTCTCCTGGCTGGGGCCACCGATCGACGCACGCCCGTTGTTCACCCCGGAGCGCTCCCGGCTGCTGGAACTCCTGCGCGACCTCGACCCCATCGACTGGCGTGAGGAGAGCGTCCCGGGCTGGACGGTCCGAGACCTCGCGGCGCACGTCCTCGGTGACGACTACGGCCGGATCTCCCGCGACCGCGATCACCACGACGACGGCCCACCGCTCGCACCCGGCGAAACCCTCGAAACGTTCATCCACCGCACCAACCAGCAATGGGTGGATGCCGCCGCGCGGATCAGCCCGGCGGCACTGACCGAGACGCTGGAGATGACCGGCAACGCGATCAGCGCGCTGTGGGAACAGAGCGACCCCGACGGACGCAGCCTCGGCGTGTCCTGGGCCGGAGCCGACCCCGCGCCCCTGTGGCTGGACTGCGCACGAGACCTCACCGAGTACTGGACGCATCGCCAGCAGATCAGGCACGCCGTCGGCCGGCCCACCGACCACGACCCGCGATTGCTCGCGCCGGTCCTGGACACGTTCATGCGCGCCCTCCCGCACACCATGCGGGCCGCGCCCGCACAAGCGGCCACCCAGGTCCAGGTGGTCGTCGACGGCCCGGCTGGCGGCACCTGGGCCGCGACCTGCACCGGCCTCGGCTGGTCCCTGGCGCCCGAGCCGGTGGACGACCCGGCGGCGGTCGTCCACCTCGACGCCGAGACGGCATGGCTGCTGTGCACGCGCGGCATCGAGCCGGACGTGGCCATCCAGCGCAGCCGCCTCGAAGGCGACCGAGAACTCGCCGAAGCCGCCTGCCAGATCCTGTCGATCATCCGATGAGGCCATCCTCCTCACGAGCGAAGCAGTCGTCCTCTCGTTGCCGTGTCGGAGTGCGGCGGCACAGCCCGCATCCGGCGACCGTGAAGACAGCAGGCCATGGCTCCGGTACGTGCCGTGCCCACGATGCACACGTCCCTCACGCCCCAGCGAACTCAGCAGTCAGGGAGTCCACCCGGCTCACGGCACCGAGGCCGCACCACCAATGACCGCACCACCCTGGCGCGCCGGTCGAGTCCAGCTTTGGTCAGGGGTTCGACCGCTGTGCGGCGACCTCCGGCGAGACCGCCTGGAGGTTCCCGCGTTCGTCGGGCAGGCACACCGCGCTCGGGTCTTCGGTGGCCAGGAACGCACGCAGGCACCGGGCGAACTGTGCGTGACCGGTCGCGTTGGCGTGGAACGACTCCTGCATCGCGTGCGGTGCGCGCAGCTCGTCCTTCAGCGACGGCCAGTCCACGGTCAGCCTGGTGAACCACTCCTCCTCGGGTGTCTTGTTGCCGCCGGTGCACGCCTCGTGGCCGCGCCCGGCCTGCGAAAGGTCGAGAAACCGTGCGCCGACCTGCTGCGCGACGTCGTGCAACCCGTCCGACAGCTGCTGCACCCCGGTGTCGCGGATCCAGGCGAGGTCGGGCGTGAGGAACGGGCAGCCGGAGAGGTTCTGCAGCTCGGGCGCGACCTCCGGCCCGACCGGCGAGGCGTAGGACTGCACCACCAGCGAGTAGCTGCCCGGGGTGTAGCCCGCGCTGTCCATGGCGGCGCGGACGTCGCCGAGGGCAGCGCGCACCTTCGGCTTCATGCGCTCCACGCGCTTGGGCCACTCCGCACGCATCTGCTCGGCGCAGCCGATGGCCGAACGGCTCGCCCACGCCTCGACGCAGCGGTTCACGACATCGCTGAAACCAGGATCGTCGTTGGCGCCGACCTGCACGATGACGTCGGTGACGCGGTAGCGGTGCGCGAGCTCGGCCAGCTGGCGTGCCTGAGAGGATTCCAGTCGGCCCGACTCCGGGTTCGCTCCCACGACATCGGTGCGGGCCCCCGAACAGGCGAGGTTGATGGGCGTCACGTCCGCCGGGAGGCGCAGCTGGTGCACCGGAGCGGCGGGGGAGCGGTGGCACCAGTTGTCGTTCTCGCCGTTGGTCCCGGCCTCGTAGTTGCCGCCGCCCTCGCCCGAGAGCGTGCTGTCGCCCATGGTGACCACCGCTGCCGGCAGGCGTTCCGGCTGTTGCGGCAGGTCCGGCAGGTACCGGTCGCTGACGAGAACGGCGAGCACCAGCACGCCGACGACCAGCAGCAGTGTGACCAGCTTCGTAATGTGCGCCCGCATCACCGGGCAGTCTATGGCGCGCGGAGTCGATCAGGTCGCGGGCTGATCGTGGCGCTGCTAACAACGCAGGTCCCACCTTCTTCGGCGGTTGTGGGAGCATTTGGCCGTTCTCGGACGTTGGACAGGTGAAAGCCATCAACCGGAGGTTGCCGACGTCGTGCCGATACTGGTTTTGCTCCTCGTCGCCGCCATCGTCGAGATCAGCGTGCTCGTGGCCATCGGGCAGGCGATCGGCGTGTGGCCCACGCTGGGCCTGCTGGTCGTCGCCGCGGTCCTGGGCTCGTGGCTGGTCCGCCGCGAGGGGCGCAGAACCCTGCGCGAGATCAACGAGGCCGTCCGCGCGAAGCGGCCGCCGACCCGCGAGTTCGCCGACGGGGCGCTCATCGCCGTCGGTGGGATCCTGATCATCCTGCCCGGTTTCGTCAGCGACGTCCTGGGCCTGCTGTGCCTGTTCCCGCCCACGCGTGCGCTGGCCCGCCGCCGGATGCAGCGCGCTGCCGAGCGCCACTCGCAGCAGATGCAGGACCAGGTGTGGCTGCACACCCAACGCATCCGCCGCGAGCAGGCCGCAGCCGGAGGCGGTGCCGCGGCCGGCTTCGGCGGCCGTTCCGGGGCCGACGACGGAGTGATCGACGGCGAGGTGATCTCCGTGACCGAGGACGACGACCCGCCTCAGCGGGATGACCAGACCCGGTCGCAGATTCCCGGTGCCCGCGACGAGACGGGGCCTTCGGGCTCGTCTTCGCAGGCAGCGTCGCCGGACGACAGCAGCGGGCGGTGAGCCGGCCGGCGTGACGCCGACCGTCAGGCCACTGCGGGTAAGCTCGCCGGAACGATCGTGGTCGGCACGCGACCGAACCCACGGCGCATGGCGCACCGCGCTGCTGAACATCCGCGACACGGAAACTACAGGGACATGTCCGACACCACCTTGCTGCTCGGCGGCCGGATTCATTCGCCCGCCGGCCCCGACGTCACCGCGATGGCCGTGATCGACGGAACCGTCGCGTGGGTCGGCAGCGACCAGGTCGGCCGAGCCCTGCACCCCGACGCCGAGGTCGTCGACCTCGAAGGGGCGTTCGTCACCCCCGCCTTCGTCGACGCCCACGTGCACGCCACCTCCACCGGCCTGCTGCTCAACGGGCTCGACCTCACCGGCTGCGCTTCGCTGACCGAGTTCCTGCACGCGCTGCGCGACCACGTCGAGGAGCACCCCGGGGCGCTGGTGTGGGGCCACGGCTGGGACGAGACGTGGTGGCCGGAACGCCGGCCGCCGACGCGCTCGGAGATCGACTCCGCCGCCGCGGGCGCGGCCGTCTACCTCTCCCGCATCGACGTCCACTCCGCGCTGGTGTCCAGCGCCCTGGTCGAACGCGCGCCGCTGGCCCGCGGTGCCGAGGGCTGGAGCCAGGAAGGGCCGCTGACCCGGGTCGCCCACCACCACGCGAGGAGCGCGGCGCGCGAGTCGCTGAGCTCGGCGCAGCGACGCGAGGCGCAGCTGGAGTTCCTGCGCGACGTGGCGTCCAAAGGCGTCGCGTGCGTGCACGAGTGCGCGGGGCCGGACATCTCCGGGGCCGACGACCTCGCGGACCTGCTCGACGTCGCGGCCAAGGGCGGTCTGCCCGAGGTCGTGGGCTACTGGGGAGAGCTCGGTGCCCTCGAACGCGCACGAGAACTCGGAGTGCGAGGCCTGGGCGGAGACCTGTTCGTCGACGGTGCCATCGGTTCCCGCACCGCGGCGCTGCACGAGCCCTACACCGACGACCCGTCGACGTCGGGCGTGCTGTACCTGGACGCCCAGGCCGTCGCCGAGCACCTCGTCGAGTGCACCCGCAACGGCCTGCAGGCCGGGTTCCACGTCATAGGGGACGCCGGTGTAGCCGAGGTCGCGGAAGGCTTCCGCCGGGCCGCGGAGACCGTCGGCGTCCCGGCGCTGGCCGGGTCGCGCCACCGCCTGGAGCACCTCGAGATGATCGACGCCGAGCAGGCGGCGGAACTGGGCCGTTACGGGGTTGCGGCGTCGGTGCAGCCTGCGTTCGACGCCGCGTGGGGCGGAACCGAGGACATGTACGCCCGGCGCCTCGGTACCGCGCGCGGGACACGGCTGAACCCGTTCTCGCAACTGGCCGCCAGCGGCGTGCTGCTCGCCTTCGGTTCCGACGCCCCGGTCACCCCGGTGGACCCGTGGCGCTCGGTCCAGGCCGCGGTCAACCACCGCACCGAAGGCTTCGGCATCTCGCCGCGGGCGGCTTTCACCGCCCACACCAAGGGCGGCTGGCGAGCCGCCGGGGTGAACGACGGTGTGACGGGGACTCTCGTGCCAGGCTCCCCGGCCACCTACGCCGTGTGGGATGCCGGGGAACTGGTCGTGGCGGCGCCGGACTCGCGCGTGCAGCGCTGGTCCACGGACCCGAGAGCCGGCGTGCCGGGCCTGCCCGACCTCAGCTCCGGCGCCAGGCTTCCGCGCTGCCTGCGCACCGTGCTCCGCGGCGAGACGATCTACGTCCGCCACAGCGATGACGACGAGGGCCACGACCACTGAACCGTCCTTCGTGGACGGTTGTTGTTGCTCGTGGACGGTGGCGCGATCCGGTGGGCGACCGCGAACTCGCATGCGTGCCATGCCTGTTCGTGATTCGCGGGTACGGTGGGATCCGGGTGTCCATTGCGGACGGGACGTGGGGAACTCGTTCGATCCGGTGCTCATGTGATCGAGTATCCGCGTTCGAACGAGCGTTCGCCGTCGCTTGATGGAGTGAACTCCGGTGGCCGGCGGGAAGGCGGGGATTTGGAGAAATGGTACCAACTTCGCGCCTCCGGTCGTAAACTGTTCACATGAGCAGCTCCGAGGGCAGCGGCGAGCGGCCGCCCGCCATCCGGGCGTCGGACGCCGAACGCGACCAGGTCGCGAAGCGGCTGACCGAGGCGGTGGGCGAGGGCCGGCTCGCGCTGGCCGAGTTCACCCAGCGGGTCGACGCGGCATACGCGGCCGCGACGCGCGCCGAGCTCGAAGCACTGACCGCCGACCTACCGGCGGCGCAGGGCGACCAGAACCAGGGTGGGGAACCGGAGCACAAGCGCCGGTGGAAGCTCGCCATCATGGGCGGCTCTGACTACGAGGGCCGCTGGCGGGTGCCACGGCGGATGGGGGTCTTCGCGCTGATGGGCGGCTCCAAGGTCGACCTGCGGGAGGCCGTGCTGCCCGGCGGGGAGGTCGAGATCACCCTGGTCTCCATCATGGGCGGCAGCGACGTCATCGTGCCCCGCGGCGTGCGCGTCGTCGTCGACGCGACCGACTTCCTCGGCGGCAACAAGGTCAAGGTGGACGAGGATGCCGAGCTGCCCGACGCCCCGTTGGTGCGCATCCGCACCTACTCGTTCATGGGCGGAAACGACGTGCGCCACCCCAAGCTGAAGCTGAGCCGTCGCGACCGCTGAGCAACCGGCGCTCGGGCCCGGTCAGCGGCTCGGCGTACATTTGTTGGGGCGCGCCGGCGGCGCGCCTGGCTTCTGATGTACGCACGTCCTGGTCGCGCACCGGGGCCCATGGCCGAGAAGGTTGATCAGGTGGCAGTCCCCACGCTGAGTCCGCAGCGTCGTGAGCGCCGTGGCGGCGGCAGCCCGGGTGGGCGGCTGCCGGGCCGCGCCGTGTGGGGACGAATGCTCCTGGCCGTGGCGGCGGGGTTCGCCTTGTACGCGGTCAGCCCACCGCACGACGTCTGGTGGCTGGCGCCGGTCGCGTTCGCGGGCTTCGCGCTGGTCGTGCTGGGCAGGCGGGCACGGGCGGGCTTCGGCTACGGCCTGCTGTTCGGCTTCGCGTTCATGCTCCCTCTGCTGGGGTGGTTGCAGGACTTCCTGAGCGCCCAGTTCGGACCGTGGCCGTGGATGGGAGTGGCGGCTGTCGAGGCCCTGTTCTTCGGTCTCGCCGGGGCCGGGATGGCCCGGGTGAGCCGGCTCGCGGCCGCTCCGGTGTGGATGGCCGCGGTGTTCGTGATCGCCGAGTCGCTGCGATCGAGCGTGCCGTTCGGCGGGTTCCCCTGGGGGCGCCTGGCTTTCACCCAGGCCACCGGAGCCCTGCTCCCGCTGGCGTCGCTGGGCGGCGCCGTGCTCGTCACCTTCGCGGTCGCGCTGACCGGTGCGGCGCTCGCGCAGTTCGTCACCCGGCTGCGCGAACGCCGCGGTCTGGTGGCACCGGTGGCGACGGCACTGGTCCCTGTGCTCGCGGGGCTCGCGGCACTGCCGACGATCGGCACGGACCCCAACGCGGGGAGTGCAAGGGTCGCCGTCATCCAGGGCAACGCGCCCGACATCGGGCTCGACCTGCTCTACGAGGACGACGTCCTGCACGACAACCACATGCGGGCCGCGGACCGCTTCGCAGACGACGTCCGGGCCGGCCGGACACCGCGCCCGGACCTCGTCGTACTGCCAGAACAGGTCGGTTCGTGGGGGCCCGCGAAGTACGACCCCGAGCTGAGCAGGATCGCCGCGGAGCTCAGCGTGCCGATGCTCGTCGGCGGCCTGGGCGTTGACGAGGACGGGCAGCTGCGCAACAAGATCGTGCAGTGGGACCCGGTGACCGGTCCGGGCGGCGAGTACGACAAGCAGCACCTGGTGCCCTTCGCCGAGACGATCCCGATGCGTCCGGTCGCCCGCTTGGTGAGCCCGTTCGTCGACCGCTTCGAGCGCGACATGGTTCCCGGCGAGCGACCCGGAGTGCTCGACGCCGGACCGGCCAGGGTGGGGCTGGGGATGTGCTACGACGTCGCTTACGACGACGTGTTCACCGGTGCCACCCGGGAGGGCGCCACGCTGCTGGCGGTGCCGACCAACAACGCCTGGTACGGCCACTCGGAGATGAGCTACCAGCAGCTGGCGATGTCGCGGTTGCGCGCGGTCGAGCACGGCCGCGCGGTCGTGGTGGCCGCGACCAGCGGCGTGAGCGCGATCGTGCGGCCCGACGGCACGGTCGCGCAGCAGACCGGGCAGTTCGTCGCGCAGAACCTCGTGGGCGAGGTGCCGCTGCGATCGAGCGGCACACCGGCGACCTGGCTGGGCAGCGCCCCGCTGTGGGTGCTGGTGGCGTTGGGGGCTGGAGCGGTCGTGTTCACCCTGCGGAGGCGTTCCCGGGACGTGTGAGGGCCATCGAAGCGCCCGAGAAGGTATTCGACGTACTGCCGACGCGTCCCGGCGTCGGCAAGGAGGAATGGATGGCGAAGCGGCAAGACCCCCTCGACGGCCCGGCGGGGAGTCCCGGCTCGGCAGTGGTGGTGATCCCCACCTACAACGAGCGGGACAACCTGGGCCCCATCGTGGACCGCTTGCTGACCGCGCTGCCGCAGGTGCACGTGCTGGTCGTCGACGACGGCAGTCCAGACGGAACGGGTGAGGTCGCCGACCGGATCGCCGCGGACGACGAGCGGGTGCACGTGATGCACCGGACGCAGAAGGCGGGTCTCGGCGCTGCCTACGTCGCCGGGTTCGAGTGGGCGCTGCAGCGCGACTACGAGGCCGTCATAGAGATGGACGCCGACGGCTCGCACTCCCCGGAGGAGCTGCCCCGGCTGTTCGCGGCGCTGGCCACCGGCGCCGACGTGGTGATCGGATCCCGCTACGTGCCGGGTGGGCGCGTGGTCAACTGGCCCTGGCACCGCGAGGCGCTGTCGCGGGGCGCGAACCTCTACTCCAAGCTCGCCCTGGGGCTCTCGATCAACGACATCACCGCCGGCTACCGCGTGTACCGCCGCGAGGTGCTGGAGAAGCTCGACCTGCGCGGCGTGGAGTCGGCGGGCTACTGCTTCCAGGTGGACCTGACGTGGCGCGCGGTGAAGGCGGGCTGCACCGTGGTGGAGGCCCCGATCACCTTCATCGAGCGCGAGGTCGGCGAGTCGAAGATGAGCGGCTCGGTCGTGCGCGAGGCGTTGCTGCGCGTGACCGAGTGGGGGGTGCGCCGCCGAGGCGGTCAGGCGCTGGACCTGCTGCGGCGGACCTTGCGCTGAACGCGGAAAAGCGCCTGGGCACCCCGACGGGGCCCAGGCGCCGGCAATGCCGTGCTCTCGCTCAGGCGGAGTGGCTGCGGCGGCCGCGCAGCATCTCGAGCCGCTCGTTGAGCAGCTCCTCCAGTTCGGGGATGCTGCGGCGCTCGAGCAGCATGTCCCAGTGGGTGCGCGGCGGCTTGGCCTTCTTCTGCTCCGGCTCGCTGCCGTCGATGATCTTCGACTCGGTGCCGTGCAGGCGGCACTCCCAAGTCGGGGGGATTTCGGCGTCGTCGGAGAACGGCACCTCGAACTCGTGGTCCTTGGTGCAGGCGTAGCGCACCGTCCGGCGCGGTGCGAGGTCGTGGTTACGGTCGGTCTCGTAGCTGACCGCTCCGAGCCGGCTGCCACGCAGAACGCGATCGGCCATGACGGTTCCTTTCACTTCGGCCCGGTGGGAGCCCGGGCGGTTGTGCTCACCGAGTGCAACGACGGCGGTCCCGTCATCTGTTCCCGGCGTAGGTCTTCTGGTCGCCGTCGGTGACGTTCTTCACCCGTCAACGAAAGCTGCACCCCTAGAGATGCAGTCGGTCCGCGTTCGTGACGCGTTATCCCCCTGACAATCTATAGGTGCGTTCGAACGGGTGATAGTGCCAGATGAAGAGTCACTCAAGCCACGCGAGGTGGGGGTGAAGGCGGGAGAGTGGGACGGAGATCACGACACCCGCCTGTAGTCTTGACGCGCGAATCGATAACGGAATGTAGCCACATTGGGTTCCAGTCTGTCACGACGCTGTGTACCGGCATATTCCGTTCCCGGGGCCACCGCGGCGGACGTCGTCACTGGCTTGGAGCAATGCACTTTCGATTCCAGAGTGCGACCAAACGGTTACCGTAAGTACACAACGAAGTTCTCACAGCACGGCCGGCGGCCGGTTGCCGACCGCCTCGATCGCCCGGCGCACCGGAACCAGCGCGACCAGGACCAGGCCGATGGCGAAGAACACCACGAGCGAGATGATGGCCAGCCGGAACGACCCGGTCGCCTGCCCCACACCCGCGAACACCAGCGGGCCCAGCCACGAGGTCGAGCGCTCGCCGACCTCGTAGAGCGAGAAGTACTCCGCCTCCTTGCCCTCCGGGACCATCTGGCTGAAAAGCGAGCGCGACAACGCGTTGGTGCCGCCGAGCACCAGGCCGATCCCGACCGCCAGGCCGTAGAACTGCAGCGCCTGCCCGGCCTGCACGAAGTACGCGGCGCCGAGCACCAGGATCCAGCACACCAGGCTGACCATGATCGTCTTCTTGGCGCCGAACCGCCGGGCCGCCCTGCCGTGCAGCACGCCGCCGACGAACGCGATGAACTGCACGATCAGCAGCGTGATGATCAGCGAGTCCTGCGGGAGCTTCAGTTCCAGGCTGCCGTACTGCGCCGAGACGTTGGCCACCGTGGCGATGCCGTCGGTGTAGACCATGTAGGCGCCCAGGAAGCCGAGGGTCAGCGGGAAATGCCGCGCCCCCTTCACGGTCGAGGCGAGTTGCTTGAAGCCGGCCGTGAGCGCAGACGCCCCGCGCTCGGTTCCCTCCGGCCGACGGTGCCGGCGCAGCGCCGCGAGCGGCAGGAGCGTGAACGCCGCCCACCAGACGCCGGAGGAGACGAACACCAGGCGCACCGCGGTCTCGGTGCTCAGCCCCACGGCGTCGTGGCCGAGGTAGAGCACCAGGTGCAAACCGAGCGCGAGACCGCCGCCCAGGTAGCCGAACGCCCATCCGCGTGAGGAAAGCTGGTCCCGCTCATCGGCGTCGGCGATCTCGGGCAGGAACGAGTAGTAGACGACGACCGACGCCCCGAAGCAGATGTTGGCCGCGATGAACATCGCGACGCCGAACTGCCAGTTGCTTCCCGCGACCAGTGCGAGCATCGCGGTGGCCAGCGCGCCGCCGAAGGCGAACGACGCGAGCATCGCGCGCTTGTTCTGAGTCCGGTCGGCGATCGCGCCGGTGATCGGCAGGACCAGCACCTGCACCACGGTCGCCACCGACAGCAGGTAGCCCCAGAGCGATCCCGCCGGGAAGGACAGCCCCAGCAACGAGATGTCGCACCGCTGCAGGGCGTTGTCCCCGGGGCAGGCGTTGACTCCGTTGCGCGCGACATCGGCGCGGGCGGACTCGGTGGCCACGGAGGTCAGGTACAGCGAGAGGAATACCGTCGTCACCGAGGTCGGGAACACCGAGTTGGCCCAGTCGTACCAGCACCAACCCCGCTGTTCCCGGCGCCGCCCCGCGGCGTCCGGTGCGAGCTCGCTGTCCATCACGCTCATCCGTTCGGTCCCTCCAGCCCGTGCTCACCTGTTCGGGGGTAACCGGACTGTACTGGCTCACTCAGGACGGAGAAGGATCACGCGCTGACAATGCGTATTTCCACTCAAGCGGGTCCGGAATCGGAGAGCCGGTCCTCGACCTCCGCCGGGAACTGGTCCCGCGCCCGCAACACCTCGCGCAGCACGTCCGGGCGGTCGGTGACCACGCCGTCCACCCCGATGTCGAGCAGCGCTTCCATGGTCGCCGCGTCGTCGACGGTCCAGGTGTGAACCTCGAATCCCCACTTGTGCGCGGCGCGGACGAAACGCGGGTCCACCACGTGCACCCGGCCGTGGTGCGGCGGCACCTGCGCCGCGCACCCGTTGATCCGCGGACGCATCGGCCAGCCGCCCCAGCGGGAGGCGACCCAGAGGAAGGTCGCGGCGCGCTGCCCCATGGAGGTCAGCAGCCGGTCGTCGGCGCGGCGTCGCAGGGCGTCGATCCGCCGGTCGTCGAACGCGGCCAGGCAGACCCGGTCCCACGCGTCGTGGGCGCGGATCGCGTCGAGGACGGGCTGCACCGCGGAGTCGGCCTTGACGTCGATGTTGAAGAAGGTGTGCGGCAGCTCCTCGAGCACGTCGTCGAGCCTGCTCACCGGTTCGCGGCCGCCGATCAGCGCTGAACCGACCGCCGACCAGGGCAGACGCCGGATCGCGCCGCGACCGTCGGTCGTGCGGTCGAGCGTGGCGTCGTGGTGCACGACCACCACGCCGTCGGCGGTGGCGTGCACGTCGGTCTCGATGTAGTGGAAGCCCTCCTCGGCGGCACGCTGGAACGCGCTGAGCGAGTTCTCCATGTCGTGCAGTTCCCCGATGTGCCATCCGCGGTGGGCGAAGGCCCGCGGCCATGGTCCTTGAAGGAAAGGGTGCGTCACGGCCCCCACTGTGCCGGATCGGCGTGGCGGCACCGCGCTCGCGGGGGTGCCGGTTAGCGTTGTCGGCCGTGGAGCCCCTGCACGAGACCGCACGTCCGCGCGCGATCCGACACTGCGCCTGGTGCGGGCGGCGCATACCGGAGGCGGGCAGGCAAGGCCGTCCGAGGATGTACTGCGCCCAGTCGTGCAGGCAGCGCGCCTACGAGCGCCGGACCGCCGTGCAGCGCGGCGGCCTCCCGGAAGACGCGGTCGTGCTGTCGGCCACGGAGCTGGCCAACCTGCAGGACCGCCTGTTCCAGCTGCGCTGCGCCGCCGAGGACGTCGTCACCGCGGCCGAGGACGGGGCCTCGTCGGAGGAGCTTCGCAAGATGGCCGCGCAGGTCGTGGACGTGGCCGTTGAGCTGGAAAGACTCCGGTGAGAGTGGTCACGTCGCCGATTTGAGATCGAACCGAGCATTGTCACCTCCCGGTCGCGGGGTCAGGATGTACGCCCGAGCCCGCCCCGACCGGCGTGAGGAATCGATGTCGTGCGCTTGAACCCTGCGGCCCGTGGACTGCGCCGCGCCGAACTGATCACCGCCGACCCGCTCGCCTCGATGACGTTCCACGAGGCATTGCTGGGTTGGATGCCGATGCAGACCGGTGCCGGGTTCGACTGCTGGATAGGCAACCGCAGGTGTGCGTCGGTGCGCGGCAGGAAGGCGGGGGAGGCGACCGAGCTGCGGGTCGTGTTCGCCGGGGGCCAGCACGACGGGTCGCTGACCGGGCCCGACGACGCGAGCGCGGGGATGACCAGGGGGCGCGCGCAGCACGGCCCCTGGGCTCCCGGACCGCGGCCGGGGGAGCCGTGCTGGGTCGAGCTGTTCGCGGCCGAGGCCGAGCGCGCGGACGGATTCTGGACCGAGACGTTGAACTGGACGGTCTCGGACGCGGTGTACGCCGTCGGTGGGCGCGCGGTCGCCGGACGGACCGGGCGCCAGGTCGATGGCCGGTGGGGCTGGCTGTGCTACTTCGCGGTCGAGGACATCGACGTGGCGGGCAACCGGGTGATCGAGCTCGGCGGCACCGTCGTCGACTGGGCGCGGCACCCGCTGCTCGGCGACACGGTGGTGTTCCGCGACCCGGTCGGCGTGGTGAGCGCCCTGGCCGGCACCGGTGAGCGGTGGGGCGGTCAGCACTCCGGGGAGGACAGCTCGCCGAGCACGCGGTGAGTGCGGTTCGCGCGCACCGACAGCCGCTGCTCCCGCGCGGTCACGTCGATGTAGGTCTGGCTGGAGTTGATCGAGGCGTGGCCGAGCAGCTTGGCGATCTCCGCGGCGCTTGCCCCGTCCTCGGCCAGCCGGGTGGCGAAGGTGTGCCGCAACGCGTGGACCATCGCACCGCGCTGGACCCGGTCGGACACTCCCGCCGCGCGGAGCGACTGGCGCACCAGGTACTGCAGCCCGCCGCGTCGCAACGGCTCCTCGCGGTGGTCGACGAACAGCGGGTCCGATCCGGGCAGGCGGTCGCCGAAGCGGGCGCGGCGCGTCGCCATGTAGTTCTGGATCACGGTGTCGAGGGCGTCCTCGATCGGGATGGAGCGGTTCTTGCCGCCCTTGCCGCGCACGTGGAGCCTGCGATCGCCCGCGCGACCGGCCAGCGACCCCACCCTCAGGTCGAGCAGTTCCGCTGAGCGCACACCCGTGCACAGCAGCGTGGCGAGCACCGCGAGGTCGCGCTCCGGCCAGGGGTTGCGGGCGCGACGCACGCCCGCCGACACCGTGCGCAGCAGGCGTTCGGGCGTGTCCTCGCCCTGCAGCGGCTTCGGGGTGGCCGGCGAGGTGCGGGGCTTGGGGATGACCTGCATCGGGTTGCCGCCGACGACGCCCTCCACGACCAGGAATCCGAAGAAGCCGTTCCACGTCGACCACGTGCGGGTGACCGACGACGCCGAGCGCGCCGCGGCGTGCCGGGCGAAGGCCGAACGCAGCACCGACGTCGTCAGCTCGTCGACCGGCAGATCGGCGGTGCCGCGGCCGGTGAGCTCGGCCAGCTCACCGGCCACGGCCGTCAGGTCGAGGCGGTAGGCGCGCAGGGAGTTCGCGGCGAGCTTCCTGGCCTGCAGATGCTCCAGGTACACCTCGATCCAGTGCGCAACCGACGCGTCTTCCTGCCGTGGCACAGCCGCACCTCCCGTTGATCAACTCCGCGGGCCGATCGAACCAGACGGCCCCGACAGATCGAACGGGCGACCGGCGTGCGCGCCGAGCCGCCGCGGTCGGTCAGGAGTTGCGGATGAAGCGGTCCAGCACGCGGGTGCCGAAGCGCAGCGACTCGACCGGCACGCGCTCGTCCACGCCGTGGAACAGCGCGGCGAAGTCAAGGTCGGCGGGCAGCTTCAGCGGGACGAAGCCGAAGCAGTTCATGCCGAGCCTGCTGAACGACTTGGCGTCGGTGCCGCCGGACATCATGTACGGCAGCGTCCGCGCACCCGGGTCCTCGGCGATCAGCGCAGCGGTCATGTTATCGACGATCCGGCCTTCGAACTTCGTTTCGACCGGCGGCAGACCCACCCACTCGCGCTCCACGTCCGGACCGAGCAATTCGGCCAGCTCGCGGTCGAAAGCCTCCTCGCGGCCCGGCAGGATCCGGCAGTCCACGGCCGCCTCGGCCACCGAAGGGATCACGTTGTGCTTGTAACCGGCGGTGAGCATCGTCGGGTTCGCGGTGTCGCGCAGCGTCGCACCCACGATCCGGGACAGGTTGCCGAGCTTGGCGACCGAACCGTCGATGTCGTCGTCGGGGAAGTCCCAGCCGGTCAGCTCGGTGACACCGTCGAGGAACTCGCGGACCGAGTCGGTGAGCACCAGCGGGAACCGGTGCTGGCCGAGCTTGGAGACGGCGGTGGAAAGCTTGGTCACCGCGTTGTCGTCGTGGACCATCGAGCCGTGGCCAGCGCGGGCGCGCACCCGCAGCTTCAGCCACCGGATGCCCTTCTCGGCGGTTTGGACCAGGTAGGTGCGCACGCCGTCCTTGAGCGTGACGGAGAAGCCGCCGACCTCGCTGATCGCCTCAGTGCAGCCCTCGAACAGCTCCGGGCGGTGGTCGGCCAGCCACTGCGCGCCGTGGAAGCTGCCGGCCTCCTCGTCGGCGAGGAACGCGAAGACGATGTCGCGGGGCGGGGTGATGCCGTCCCGCTTGAGCCTGCGGGCCACTGCCAGGCTCATGGCGAGCATGTCCTTCATGTCGACCGCGCCGCGGCCCCACACGTAGCCGTCCTGCACCGCGCCCGAGAACGGGTGCACCGACCACTCTGCGGGGTCGGCGGGCACGACGTCGAGGTGACCGTGCACGAGCAGCCCACCGCGGTCGCTGTCGGCGCCGGGAAGCCGGGCGATGACGTTGCCCCGGCCGGGATGGTCGCCGGACTCGACGTAGGTCGTCTCGTAGCCAACCTCGCTGAGCTTGGCCGCCACGTACTCGGCGGCCGCGCGCTCGCCGACCAGCGTGGCGGGGTCTCCGGTGTTGGTCGTGTCGATGCGGATGAGATCGCTGGCGAGGCTGACGACCTCGTCCTCGGCCTGCCTGAGCCCTGGGTCGTCGCCGCTGCCGGAAGTGGGATCGATGTGCTCACTCACCAGGCTTTTCTACCACCCGGGTGGCGCAGAGGGGGGTGGGTTGGGAGGCCACTGAGCGATCGGCTAATCTTATGTACACAACACAGCGGGGCCGCCCGGAAGTGAAGGGCGGGCCCGAGGCGTCCGAGTGGCGGAATGGCAGACGCGCTAGCTTGAGGTGCTAGTGCCCTATTAATGGGCGTGGGGGTTCAAGTCCCCCCTCGGACACGGAATTACCCCATATGTGCGGCGGTGTCGCCGCTGGTCAGGCTCGGTCGGTGGTCACGATCGGGCCTTTCTTGTCATAGACGATGACCAGGTCGTGGTCTCGCAGGTACTGCGCGAGCTCTTCGGGCGCAGTATTGCGGGCGAGGCCGGCGACGTGGGTGCTGAGCTGGGCCAGTAGGTGGTCTTCGCGGGCGTAGAGGTTCTTGGGCTGGTCGGGGGAGCGGTGTCGGCTGCTGGTGTGGCCGTGGCGGCATCGGTAGCCGGGTCGGTGGTTGGCCCAGTGTGAGTCCATGCGGCGCTGGCAGAGTCCGCACCGCACGAGTCCGGCCAGCAGGTAGGTGCGGGTGGCGCCGTCGTTGGGGGAGCGGGCGGCGCGGATGTGTTGGGCGGCGATGAAGTCGGCTTCGCTGACCAATGCCGGGTGGGTGAGGTGTTTCGAGATCACCCATTCCTGCGGGGCGCTCCATAACTGCAGGGGCAAGTCTTGTTCTTGTGCGCTTTGAGTGTGTTGGCGGTTCCAGACTCGGCGTCCGGTGTAGCGGGGGTTGGCCAGGATTGACACCACGGTCGGTACTTGCCAGCCCTGGGCGGAGCGGTGTGGATTGCGGTCGCGGTCGAGGCCGGATGGGCAGGGGACGTGCAGGTCGTTGAGTGTCCGGGCGAGCGCGGCGAGGCTTATGCCCTTGAGGCGTTGGGTGAACATCCAGCGCACGTGTGGGGCCGAGGCTGGGTCCGGTTCGAGGCGTTGCAGTCGGCGGCCCCAGCGCGCGTGTGCTTGGTTGGGGTGTGGTCCGGCGTCGACGAGCCGGTATCCGTAGGGTGGTCGGCCGCCGAGGTAGCGGCCTTGGTCGTGGGTCTGGGTGCGCATCGCGGCCAGGACCCGGTGTCGAGCCCGGAGCACCTCGCGGTGGGACTGGGCACCGAGCATGGTCATCAGGGCCTGGTGGTTCGGGTTGTCGGCGTGAAACGGGCCGGCGGCTTCGGGGAGCCACAGTTGCATACCGTGGCGTTCGAGGAGCGGGAGCAGGTGGGCGAACTGGTTGCCGGTGAAGGCTCGTTCGTACTCACCGACCACGATCGCCTCGAACGCACGGTCTGGGTTGTCGAGTGCGGCCAAGAGCGCGGCAGCTCGGGGACGCCGGGCCCACGGTAAGCGTCGGGAGCAGCCGGTGTCGAAGTACTTGGCGACGATGGTGCCATGGCCGGTGATGGTGTGTTCGGCGGCTTCGCGTTGCCAGGCCGCGGAAGTGGCGCGGTGCTGGTGGCGGCGTGTGGACGTGCGGCCGTAAAAGGCGAAACGCATCCCGTTGCTGTCACCGCTGGGCGCATGCTGTGCGGTGCGGCGACGGGCGTGCACGGCCCAGCCGGCAAGTGAATTGAGAGAGGGACGCTCACGGATCGGAGTCATGCTGATCAACCTCGCGTGTTAGACCATTTCGGGCGAGACGAGGCGAGCAGCGGCCGGTGACGCCGTGAACGCTGTTACCACCCGTTCAGTTCAGCAGCCAGTAGTGCACGAGTTGGTGAATCCCGCGGGCGTCCTACGGGTGCCGACGAGACGCCGTAACCAGGGGCGGCCTGGTTCCGTGCATGTGCGTCGCTGTGACCCGGCAAACGGTAGGTAGCGCTAGCCGCGCCGAGGCATCCGCTTTGAGACTGCTGAGATGGGAAGTTCGACTGCGAGGGCGCGATACCCTCTGCTCGTGGGGACGTACGGGCCCGCTCTGACTGTCAGCGGCGGTGCCACTGCTCGACTGCGGCCACGAGTTGGTCGGTCCATCGATCGAGGAGTACCGTCCCTTGCTCCGCGGTGGCGCCGGTCGGGTCGCCGAGGACGCCGTTGGGGCTGACCGCGGCCACTCCGCCGGCACGGAGTAGTCGCATCAGTTGAGGTAGCGGGGCGGTGGTACCCGGTTCGGCCGCGGCGTGGTCTACCTGATCGGGGTGCATGTGCAGCATGGCAGAGGTTTCCGTGCGCCCGGCGTGGGAGTCGTCGGCGGGTCCGTCCGGCGTCCAGGTGAGCGCGCGGCGTCCTTCGCCGTGGAGCGTTCGCATGGCAGCGCGGACAGGTTCGAGGTTGCCGCCGTGGCCGTTGACGATGATGACGCCGGTGAATGCGTCAGCGGAGCGGACGAGTTCGGTGAGCACGAGTTCGACCGCCGTCTGACCGATCGAGAGCGTGCCGGGGAAGGCGGCGTGCTCACCGCTGGAGCCGTATGGTAGAGCAGGTGCCACCAGGACGTCCGGGCGCCGTTCTGCCAGTCGGCGGCACAGTTCTTCAGCGATCGCGGTGTCAGTGTCCAGCGGCAGGTGCGGGCCGTGCTGCTCGGTGGCGCCGAGCGGCACTGCCAAGAGAAAGCGCGCGGAGTGGAGCTGGGGCCAGCACATGGATGCCAGGTTCATCGCAGCGTCCGCGCCTCGTCGACAATTCGCGGGATGAGCGGCGCGAGCGTTCGGTGGCGGAAGCAGCCAGCCCACACCCCGGCGCTGTAGGCGAGATCGTCGGCGAGGGCGAGCAACTGCGCGGCCGGATCGACTTTGCGACGGGCGCGCGTCACGTCCCAGATCTTCAGCGCGACGCTCGCGGAGAGGAGGCGGCGACCGTTCCGGCTGAGCAGCGCGAGTGGCCACCACCCACGCCGCATTGCCTCGGCGACCATGCGGGCGACCACAACCTGGCGACGAGCTACGAGGCCGAGCGCCTCCCTGGGGGGCAGGCCGTCCAGCCCGCGAACCAGCCGCATCGCGTCCCCGGCAGCGACCGCAACAGCTGGCAAGGGCTTCCCCGCCGCGACCAACGACCACACGACGGTGTTCCACCGCGTCAGCAAGGCGCAGGTGAGGTCGCCGAAATGGCGGTGGGAGAGCGGTGCCGCAGAGGTGCCGTAGTCGAAGCGCTGGCGCAGCCAGGCGCGCAGAGTGCGGCGGGGCGTGTGCCAGACGGTGACTGTCGGCTCGTAGCGCACGGTGCCGCCGCTCGCGAGCAGCCGCCACACCAGGTCGACGTCCTCCCCGAACCGCAGCTCTTCGTCGAATCCGGCGACATCGGCCAGGGCGGACCTGCGTACGACCAGAGCAGCGGTGGGCACGTAGGAGACCCGGCTCAACGGCCGGACGGGCGCCGGGCCGTCCCCCATGTCCAGTCTGGAGAAGTCAGCTTCGTAGCGCTCCGCCGGCGACCACCCCGTTCGCTGCGAACGCACTCGTGGTGCGACGGCAACGACCTGCGGATCGCCGAACTGCGGCAGGATCGCCTCCAGCCAGCCGGGTTCCGGTGTGATGTCGGAATCCAGGAATGCGACGAGCTCGGTGCTTGCGAGCCGCCAACCGGTGTTGCGGGCTGCCGCGGCACCGCGGGGGCGGTCGTGACGGATCGTAGCGCGCGGCAGCGGGTCGGCGGAACCGTCGTCGACCACGATGCGTCGGGCCAGATCCCGCGTCGCGTCGAGTAGTTGGGCCGTCCCTGCCGGGTTGTCCTTGACCGGGACGACGAGCGTCACGTCCGCGCTGCTGTGAACGCCGGCCGGGGGGTGGGGGTGCACCAGACCCGCGTCGAGGAGCCGTCGCGCGAGCCTTCCCGCTGTCGGGTCGTCGGGCACTGGCTCGTCGTTCAGCCAGCCCCGCACGGATTCCGCGGCCCGGGCGTTGAGTGTGAGGAGCCGGGGTGGCGAACCGCCGAGCAGCATCCGGCCGCCGTCGAACCGACGCAGCGACGGGTCGGCGACCAGCCGCGTTCCCGGTGGGACCGCCCGGACACCGGTCGTCGATTCGTTGACGGCCGTCATGCGGTGAAACCTCCGTCCGCGTGGACGACGGTCCCGGTGAGCGCCGAGGACTCCGGTGAGCACAACCAGCACACCGCGGCGGCGACCTCCTCGGGTTCCAGCAACCGGTCGAGGAACTGGTGGGTGCTGAACTCCTCGACGTTGGGCAGGTCGTAGAGCTCCGCGGTGGCTTGCAGCATGTCGGTTCGGGTCGACCCGGGCGAGACCGCCATCGCGGTGATGCCGGTGCCCCGCAGGTCCGCCGCCAGCCCGCGGACCAGGCCGACGACTGCGTGCTTGGCCGCGTTGTATCCGGCGAGGTGGTAGAGACCCCGGTGTGCCGCGGCCGAGGCCAGTGCCACGAACCGTCCGGAGCGGGGTTCCGGTCGCCGGAGCATCGCGGGCACCGCCGTGGTGGCGAGGTTGGCAACGCCCCGGACCCCCACCTCGAACAGGGCGTCCCAAGCCACGTCCGGGGTTTCCCAGAGCGGTTTACCTCCGGCGATGACCGCCGCTGCGGCAACGGCCGCGTCCACTCCGCCGAACGCCGCCTCGGCTTCGGCGACCGCGTTGCGGAGCGCTTCCTGGTCCCGCACGTCCGCTGGGACGGCGCGCACCGTTTCGGGCCAGCGGCGGGCGAGCGACACCAGTTGTTCTTCTGTCGCCAGCCGGTAGTGTGCGCCGGGGATATCGCCGCACAGGTCGGTGGCGACGACCCGCCATTCGTTGTGGACAAGTCGTTCGACCACAGCCGCGCCGATTCCGCGCGCAGCACCGGTGACGACCGCGCACCTCGGTTCGCCCATGGTATTGCCTCCGACTGTCATAGTCCGCGGGTGAAGCGGTCAGAAATGACGAGGTCATCCCGGGTGAGGTCGTGCACGGAGGACTTGCCGAGCCCGAGGAGCGCGGAGTCGATGCCGTTGCGCAGGATCTCGATCACGTTGTGCACGCCTCGCTCGCCGCCTGCGGCCATGCCCCACAGGTATGCGCGCCCGATGAGCACGGCCCGGGCACCCATCGCGAGGGCCTTGACGACGTCGCTGCCCCGGCGGATGCCCCCGTCGAGCAGGACCTCGATGTCGTCTCCCACGGCGTCGGCGATGCCGGGGAGTACGCGGATCGTCGCGGGGGTGCTGTCGAGGTTGTTGCCGCCGTGGTTGGACACCGAGATCGCGGTGGCTCCGATGTCCACGGCCCGGCGTGCGTCGTCGATGTGTGTGATGCCTTTGAGCAGGAACGGCCCGTCCCACTGGGCGCGCAGCCAGGCCAGGTCGTCCCAGCTCGGCGGCGGAGTCTGCATCCATTCGCCGTAGGCGCCGAAGAACGGCGGCCCCGGTTCACCGGGCTCGGCGAGGTTGGGTGTGGTCAGGTCAGGCAGGGAGCCTCCGCGCAGGTATTCGAACAGCCAGCGGGGGCGGGTGGCCACCTGGGGTGCGAACTTGAGCATGGTCTTGAGGTCGACCCGTTCGGGCAGCGGTGGGCTGCCCCAGTCCCGGGCGGTGGCGAAGGTCCAGTCGAGGGTGACGATGAGGCCCTTGGCGCCGGCTCGCTTGGCGCGGTCCAGCCGCCGCAGCATGCTCTCGGTGTCGCCCAACCAGTAGGCCTGGAAGAAGGTCTTCTCGTTGGCCGCGACGACATCCTCGATCGGCTTGCTGGCGAACGAGGACAGTCCCAGCGCCGTGCCCGAGGCCGTTGCGGCGCGGGCCACGGCAACCTCGCCGTCCGGGTGCACAGCCTGCACGCCGGTCGGGGAGAGGATCACCGGGAGCGACAGCTCCTGCCCGAGCACCTGGGTGGTCTGCGTCCGGTTCGCGGGCAGGTCGGCGATGCGCGGCAGGAACCCCAGCTCGGCGAAGGCGTTCGCGTTGTCGTCGAGGGTGACAGCCCGCTCCGACCCTGCCAGAAGAGCGAGGTAGACCGACTTCGGAAGCCGCTTGCGGGCACGCTCCCTCGCTTCGGCGACGGTTTCGAACCATTGCTTCGTACTCGCCATGGGAGGTCCTCGGCTTGTCGTTGCCCGGAGTTCCGAGCAGGAGTGTTCGGGTGGGAACGGACTCGCGCGGTACAACGAGCGGCTCCGCACGACGTCGGCTCGTGCGCCGAGTGATCAGAGTCCGCTCGCAAGCGGACTGGAGTCGCAGGGCTTCGCCGGGACAGCGGGCATGCCCAGTGACACGGTTCGGCGTCCACTGCGGGAATGGTCTTTCGACGGTCGGGGAAGCCCGGATAGGTCCACAACAGACATCGCAGACTCGCCATGCCCCATCACGCACTCGGGGTCCGGGCCGTCGAGCGGCAGTCCGGTGAAGAACTTCGCCGCCATGCAGCCGCCCTGACATGCGTCGAACGCCGCGCAGGAACTGCACGCCCCTGCCGACTGCGGGCGCCGGAGGTCGCTGAACAACTCCGAATCACTCCAGACTTGCTGGAAGCCGCCGTGGTCGCGTACGTTGCCGGCCTTGAATGCATCGTGGATCGCGAAGGGGCACGCGTAGACGTCCCCGATTGGGTCGATGAGGCACACGACGCGCCCCGCGCCGCACAGGTTGAGTCCCGGCAGTGGTGTGGATCCCAAGGCGTTGAGGTGGAAGAACGAGTCCCCGGTCAGGACGTCCTGTCCGTGGGCGGTCAGCCACGAGTAGATCTGGTGCTGTTGTTCGGCGGTGGGGTGCAGCTCGTCCCACACATCCGCACCGCGACCGGACGGGCGCAGGCGCGTGATCCGCAGCTGCGCGCCGTAGTGGTCGGCGACTCTCTTGAAGTCATCGAGTTGGGCGACGTTGTGACGGGTCATCACCACGGAGATCTTGAAGTCGCGCATCCCCGCCGAGGCGAGGCTTTCCAAGGCACGCAGCGCCATGTCGTACGACCCGGGTCCGCGCACCGCGTCGTTGACCTCTCGGCTGGCCCCGTCCAACGAGATCTGCACGTCCACGTAGTCCATCGCCGCGAGCTGTGCCGCGCGCCGGTCGTCGATGCGCAGGCCGTTGGTCGAGAACTTCACCCCCACCCGGTGGGCGACGGCGTAATCCAGCAGTTCCCAGAAATCGGGCCGCACTGTGGGTTCTCCGCCACCGACGTTGACGTAGAAGACCTGCATCCGGTCCAGTTCGTCGATCACGGCCTTCATCTCGGCGGTGTCCAGTTCGTACGGGTCCCGGCGCCCCGAGGAGGACAGGCAGTGCTCGCACGCGAGATTGCACGCGTACGTCCACTCCCAGGTCAGGCAGATCGGCGCGTCGAGACCTTCCTTGAACTGGTTAACCAGCGATGGCACGGGCGCATGGGAAGACCCGATCGCAGCGGTCATCGTCGACTCTCTCCTTCCGACTGCGCGGTGTCAGGCCGGCACGATCATCTCGGTCGCCGCGAGGGAGGCCAGTGCGCTGCGAAACGAGGCACGTCGGCTCTCCGGGACGGTGACCAACGCGTCCTCGACGCTCGGGTACTCGCCGAGGCGACGAACTAGGTCCACGAGCTCGGGAACTTTCAGGAACGACAACCGGCGGTTGCCGAAGTGGTACGCGAGAGCCCCGAACGGTTCGGGGCGCAATGCCACCTGGGGGTTCAACCGGTAGGTGCGGCTCGCATCGAGATCGGTCATCGCCGCGTCCTCAGTAGACTCCGCACATCCCGTCGATGGAGACCTCCTCGACCAGGAGCTCTTCTTCGACGGCCGGTCCGTCGTCGGTCTCCGGCACCGCAGTGGTGCTCTGCTCACTCATTGAGCGCTCCCTTCCACGCTGCGCGACTGGGCAGTCACTTACGAACGATTGTTTGGAATGTAGGCAGTCTGTCGGCATTGGTCAAGGATCCGATCGTGCGGCGTTGACGTGACGTGATCCGAGCCATAGTTTTGGTACGAACGCTCGTACGTGCTGTCTTGCCTTGAGTGTCGTCGCAGCGGACGTGGGTGGCGAGGCTCGGCTCGGTGAGCTTCTCCAGCAGAAGGCAGCCACATCTCTGTGTGGTCTGACTAGCGGGAGTTGATCCCTGAAGCGGTCGAGGCGCCGGGTCGATGCCGTCAGCCGCTTGGAAAATGAACGAACGCTTGCTAGTTTCCTTCCGTGTGCTGAAGCTCGCTGGGAGGTGCGGTGGAAGAACGGGATGGGCCGGTTGTCGTCATCACTGGTGCTGGTTCGGGTATCGGCCGGGCCGCGGTGGATCTGCTAGCGGCCCAAGGGGTTCGGGTGGCTGCCCTGGACGTGAACGCCGAGTCGATGGCTGAGCTTGGAGTTGGCCACGCGCGTGTGGTCGATGTGACCGACGAGGCTGCAGTGACGAGGGCCATCGAGGGCGTCGCGGAGCGGTTCGGTCGTATCGACGGCGTGGTGAACTGCGCCGGCCGTTTCCTGGTCGGTGCGCTCGACGAGGTCGACCCGGCGTGCGTACGGGACCTTCTGAACGTCAACATCCTCGGAACGACGCTGGTCACCCAGTCGGCCCTGCCGCATCTCCGGCGCGCCGGCGGAGCGATCGTGAACGTTTCGAGCCTGGCAGGGGTGAAACCCACGCCCAGCAATGCGCACTATTCCGCGTCGAAGGCGGCCGTCGCGCACCTGGCCCGGTGTTGGGCGCTCGAGCTCGGCGCGGACGGGATCCGGGTCAACGCCGTGGCTCCAGGTCCGGTGCTCACCGGCATTTACCGCAGCGCCGGGATGTCGCAGGACGAGATCGAGAAGCTGTTGGCCAGGCGGCGGGATGCCACTCCGTTGCGGCGCGACGGTACGGCGGAGGAAGTAGCGCTGTGGATTTCACGGCTGGTGCTCGCGGACGAATGGGTCACCGGGCAGGTCATCGCGGTGGACGGCGGGCTGTCGATCTCCTGACCGCGCCCAGTGCGGCCGCGCCTAGCCATGCGAGCCACGTGGGTACCGCCGATTGCGGCATAGGAACGTTGTCGAGAACTAGCATGGGTAGCAGAGGAGGACCAGTTGCGCACGGTCTCCGATCTGATCAGGCTGAACGCGCGTCGCAATCCAGGCGGCGACGCAGTGGTGGACGCGAGCGGACGGCTGTCCCACGGGGAACTCGCGCACCGGGCGTGGGGGCTGGCGCGCGGCTTGGCCGAACTCGGTGTGCGACCTGGTGACCGCGTCGGGGTCCTGGGTGGCAACAGCATCTTCACCGTCGAGGCGTTCCTGGGCGCGGCCGCGGCGGGAGCGGTCTTCGTGCCCTACAACTGGCGGTGGTCGACACCGGAGCTGGTCGCAGGGGTGAACGAGACCCGTGCATCGGTGGTCCTCGTCGAGGATGCCTTCCGCGACGCCTACTCGGCAGCAGAGGCCACGGGTGAACTCGCTTCTGCCGAGCACGTGGTACACCAGGGCGCTCAGTACGAGGCCCTGTTCCGCTCTGGTGGCCCGATCGAGCTCGACACTTCCCCGGAAGACCCATTGTGCATCCTGTTCACCGGCGGTACCACAGGTTTCTCGAAAGGCGTGGTGCTCTCCCATCGAGCGGCGCTGGCCAACGCCATCAACGAGAACGCCGATTGCGGGCTGGGCCAGCACCAGCAGGAACGAGGCCTGATCATCACGCCGATGTTCCACTCGGCGGCGTTGCTGTGCTGGTTCGTCACCCACTACCTGGCCGGCAAGACCAGCGTGTTCATGCACAAGTTCGATGAGGATGCCGTGGCCGAGATCGTCTCAGCCGAACGGATCACGAACCTCTTCCTCGTGCCGAACATGATCCGCAGGCTGCTGAATTCTGGAGCATTCGAGTCCGACGGTTTCCAGAAGTACTTCCGGGCCATGCATTCCGGCGCAGGCCTGCTGAGGATGCCGGACAAGCAGGCCTTCTCAGAGGTGTTGCCCGACGCCTCCCTGTACTTCCGATACGGGCTCACCGAGGCGGGCCCGATGGTCACGCGGCTCCAGCCCCACGACATGCTCCGAGCCGAAGTCGACGGCTCGATCGGCAAGGAGTACCTGCTCGTCGAGGCCCAGGTCCAGGACGAGTCCGGCCACGAGCTTGAGCCGGGAAGGGTCGGCGAGATCTGCGTGCGGGGCCCGAGCCTGATGACCGGCTACTTCGGTCGGCAGAGGGCGACCGAGGAAGTCTTCCGCGGTGGCTGGCTGCGCACGGGCGACCTCGCCAGTCGTGACCAGAACGGCTACTTCTACTTCCACGACCGAGCCAAGGACATGATCAAGACTGGCGGGGAGAACGTCTACTCGGCCGAGATCGAGCAGGTCCTCTACACGCATCCCGCGGTTCAGGAGGCCGCCGTGATCGGTGTGCCGAGTACCCAGTGGGATGAGGAGGTCCGGGCGATCGTTTCGCTGCGTCCGGGGCATGAGCTGACCGAAGCCGGTGTGCAGGACTTCGTCCGGCGCCATCTGGCCGGCTACAAGGTGCCCAAGCACGTGGCGTTCCTCGAGGCCGGGAGTCTGCCGAGGACGCCGGCCGGCAAGCTGCTGAAACGGAACCTGAGGGACCAGTTGAACTGGTGAGCATTCCGGTGCTCGGCCGGGGCACCGTCTTCCGCATCCACTGTGCGGCTGCGGTGCGTCATCGAATCCTTCTCCGCGAAGCCGTGTCGACTGTCGTGTTCAGCTCGGGCCGCATGCGCTGCAGTGGAGCGCTCGGCAAGGAGATCGTCGTTGGAGGAAGGCATGTCGTATCGCGGTAGAGGGATTGTTGTCACAGGTGCAGGCGGTGGCCTCGGGGCTGCGGTGGCTCGCCATTTCGCCCTGCACGGCGCCAAGGTCGCGTGCGCGGACGTGGCGGTCGAAGCGGCCGCGGCAACGGCGGAGGCGTTGGTGGAGCAGGGAGGTCAGGCGCATGCGTTCGCGGTCGACATCGCCGACGAGCGTGACGTTTCGCGTTTCCGTGACGACGTCGTGGCCGCACTGGGTCCCGTGCACGTCCTGCTCAACATCGCTGGAGTGCTGGACCGCAGGCCGATGGTGGAGCTTCCGGCCGAGGCGTTCCGCGGAGTCGTGGACGTCAACCTGTCCGGGACCTACGCGGTGATCCGCATATTCGCTGACGACCTCCGCGCTGCCGGGCGATCGGGCAGGATCGTCAACGTGGCGTCGATCGCGGGAACCACCGGCTACCCTTTCCCCGCCTACGCGGCATCCAAGGCCGGCGTCGTCAACCTCACCCGGTCACTTCTGATCGACTTCTGGGGGAGCGGCGTGACGGTGAACGCCGTTTCTCCAGGCGCGATGGACACGCCGATGATGGACCAGTCCTCCAAGCCGATGTTCCTGCAGAAGACCCCTGTGAACCGAATCGCGGCTACTGACGACATCGTCCACGCGATCGACTTCCTGTCCAGCGAGAAGGCGGCCATGGTCAACGGGCAGAACCTGGTCGTCGACGGTGGCGCGACCGCCGTTTTCCGCTACGTCAACGACTGAACCGCACCACGACCCGAGATATGTTCTGCCGCGAAGGAGCCCTTGTGAAACTGCTGTCCTTTTCCGTCGATGGGCGCGAGTCCTGGGGCGTGGTGAACGAGGACGGAGTCGTCGATCTCGGCTGCCGATCGGAACTGGGCTGGCCGACGTTGCTCTCGGCGCTGCAGGAGGGCGACTTGACGAACATCGCCGCGAAGTCGACGGGGCTTCCTGCGGACCACGCGCTGGCGGATGTTCGGCTGCTACCGGTCGTGGTCGATCCGGGCAAGATCCTCTGCGTGGGCTTGAACTACGAGGGGCATCGTTTCGAAACCGGCCGGCCGCGCACCGAGCACCCGGTGATCTTCGTCCGGTTCGCCGACAGCCTGACTGGCCACGGATCGCCCTTGATCAAGCCCAGCGACAGCGCGCAATTCGACTACGAGGGCGAGCTGGCCGTGATCATCGGCGAGCCGTGCCGGCGAGTTCCCCAGGACCGCGCGCTCGAGTACGTGGCGGGATACACCTGCTTCAACGACGGATCGCTGCGGGACTTCCAGGCGCACACCCACCAGTTCACCCCCGGGAAGAACTTCCCCGCGACGGGCGCGGTCGGGCCCTGGCTCGTCACGCCGGATGAGTTCGGGAGCATCCCGGACGCGAAACTGACCACCAGGCTCAACGGCACCGTGGTGCAGCAGGCCGAACTTTCGGACCTGACGTACTCGATCGCCGAAATCGTGGCCTACTGCTCGACGTGGACCACCCTGCGGCCGGGTGATGTCATCGCCACCGGCACGCCCAGCGGGGTGGGCAGCCGGCGGGAGCCACCCCTGTGGATGCGACCGGGCGACGTCTGCGAAGTCGACGTCGACAAGATCGGCGTGCTGCGCAACCCCATCTCCGCCGAGGAAGCTCTCCCGATCGATGCCTAGGGCCACGTTCAGGGCCAGCCTGTATTGTCGAACGCTCGTTCGCCGTGGCTCTGCGGGTTCGCGCAGAAAACGAACGTTCGTGGAGTATCATGAGGTCGTGAGCGTGGGCGCGGCCGGCTCCGCCGTAGTGTGGTCGCGTGCGGACGACCCGGTCGCCGACAGCGCTACGCAGGAAGCACGACGAGTGATCGGAGCACGAGCATGCCACGCCCCGCAGGCGGCGTCCGCACAGCCGACGCGATCCAGGAGGCCGCGGCGGAGCTGTTCTACCAGCACGGCTACGAGGCGACGACGCTGCGCCAGGTGGCCCAGAAGGTGGGTATCCAGGTCGGGAGCCTGTACAACCACATCAGCGGGAAGGAAGATCTTCTCCGCAGTCTGATGACCGGCATCATGGCCGACCTGCTGGCTGCTCAGAAGGCCGTGGCGAACTCCCACGCCGACGTGATCGACGCGCTGCGAGCGGCGATCGACTGCCACATCCGGTTCCACGCGCAGCGCGCGCGGGAAGTCTTCATCGGCAATTCCGAACTCCGCTCGCTGTCCAAGAAGGACCGCAACAAGGTGGTCTCGCAGCGCGACGACTACGAGCAGATGTTCCGAGACCTGATCGAGAGGGCCGACCAGGAAGGGCGTGCCGACGTCCTGGACCCGCGGCTGCAGGCCTACGCCATCGTCGCGATGGGCACTCACGTCGCCAGCTGGTACCGCCCCAAGGGGGCGATGTCGCTGGACGAGATCGTCGAGACATACACGGTGATGGCCCTCCGGCAGTTGGGCGTAGCCGAATCGGAGATCCGCGAGGCGCGCGCGGCAAGCTGACACCGCGGCTGCCGGCCGCCTGCCAGCCGTCCGCGCCGGGTGGTCCGGCTCGCGCGAGCTCTTCTTGACCCGTGTCCCGCTGCCGCGTAGGTTGAGAAAAACAAACGATAGTTCGTATAGCCCTACGTGACAGCTCCGCGCTGCGGTCGGGCGGTGTGCGGAAGTCGAGAGGCGGCTGATGTTCTCCAAGGTGCTGGTGGCCAACCGGGGTGAGATCGCGGTACGGGTGATACGCACGTGCGCCGAACTCGGTCTGACGGCCGTGGCTGTGCATTCCGACCCTGATGCGTCCTCGTTGCACGTGCGTGTTGCCGATGAGGCCGTGGCGCTCGGCGGGACCGCGGCTGCGGAGAGCTACCTGGACATCGGCAAGTTGCTCCAGGCCGCCAAGGAGTCCGGGGCGGATGCGATTCACCCCGGGTACGGGTTTCTCGCCGAAAGTGCGGAGTTCGCACGCGCGGTCGCCGATGCGGGGCTGGTGTTCATCGGTCCTCCGGCGGACGCGATCGAGGTGATGGGCGAGAAGGTCGCCGCGCGAGCGGTCGCACTGAAGGCGGATGTTCCGCAGGTTCCCGGCAGCGCTGGTGCGGTCGAGTCGGCGCGGGAAGTGGTCGATTTCGGCGCGGCCCACGGCTATCCGATCGCGATCAAGGCGTCCTATGGTGGCGGTGGCCGGGGGATGCGGCTGGTGCATTCGGAGCATGAAGCCGAAGACGCGCTGGAGTCGGCTCGCCGGGAGGCTCAGGGCGCGTTCGGCCGCGCTGACGTGTATCTGGAGCGGTACCTGGCGAACGCGCGACATGTCGAGGTGCAGGTCTTCGCCGACACCCACGGCAACGTCCGCTGGCTGGGAGATCGCGACTGCTCCGTCCAGCGGCGCCACCAGAAGCTCGTCGAGGAGTCTCCCGCTCCGGGGCTGTCCCCGGAACTTCGGATTTCGATGGGCGAGGCGTCGGTCCGGCTTGCCCGGACCGTCGGCTATGTCGGCGCGGGGACCGTTGAGTACCTCGTGGAGGGCGAGAACTTCTACTTCCTCGAGATGAACACCCGCATCCAGGTCGAGCACCCGGTGACCGAGGAGGTGTTGGGGCTGGACCTGATCGCCGAGCAACTCAAGGTCGCTGCGGGTGAGGAGCTCAGCATTGCGGGTTCCGGACCGCAGCCGCGTGGCCATGCTCTGGAAGTGCGCATCAATGCGGAGAACACGGCCGGGGGGCTCTTCGTCCCGTCACCGGGCAAGCTCGCCGAGCTGGAGGTGCTGCCGAGGGTCGGTCTGCGTTTCGACAGCGGCTACGAGGCCGGCGATGAAGTTCTGCCGCATTACGACAGCATGATCGGCAAGTTGATCGTGTGGGCTCCTGATCGTTCGACCGCCGTCCGCCGCATGCTCGCGGCCCTGGACGAATTCACCGTGCGGGGTGTGCCCACGACCGTGCCTGCTGCGCGAGCGGTGCTGGAACACCCGGACTTCGCTGCCGTCGAGTTCACCACGCGCTGGCTGGAATCCGACGTGGAACTGCCCGCTGCGCCCGCTGACCACGTCGGACACGTCGAAGAAGAGGCCGACGACGCGTGCCGCGACGAAGTGTGGGTCGCAGGCCGCCGGTATGCCGTCCCCTTCCACACGGCGAGGGTGGCGGGGCAGTCCGCGGGAGCGCCGACGGCGGCCCGCCGACGAGCCGGTGGTACCGCTCCCAAGAAGAGGACGGCGAAAGCCGCAGCACATTCAGCCGGGACCGTCACGAGCCCGATGCAGGGGACCGTTGTCAAGGTCAACGTCGAGGAGGGTGCCCGGGTCAGCGCCGGAGAGGTGCTCTTCGTCGTTGAGGCGATGAAGATGGAAAACCCGGTCATCGCGTCCGGTGACGGCACCGTCGAAGGCGTCGAGGTGTCGGTCGGCGACGTCGTTGTCGCCGGAGCGTCGCTCGCCGTGTTGGTGCCAGCGGAGCAAGCGGCATGACGAGCGCGGCTGCGCACCACGACGCGACACGACCAGCACGGAGGACGTGATGAAACCGTACCGCTCGCTGCTCTTCGTCCCAGGTCACAAGGATGCCTGGGTGGAGAAGGCGGTCCGGGCAGGAGCCCACGCGCTCATCCTCGACCTGGAGGACGCCGTCCCCGAAGACCTCAAGGAATCCGCGCGCGACACCGTCGCGAAGTCGATCGCCTGGCTGGCCGCGGAACACCCGCGGGTCGGAGCGGTCGTGCGGGTCAACCCACTCGACAGCGAGCACTTCGCCCGGGATGTCGCCGCTGCCGTCCGTCCCGGGCTCAGCGCCTTACTGCTGCCGAAGCTCTACCACCGTGACGACGTCGTCCGCTTCGACGCGTTGGTGAGCGCCGCGGAGATCGAGCGCGGATTGCCCCGCGGGTCGGTGGCCTTGATCCCCTCGTTCGAAACGGCACGTGGCCTGGCCAACGTTCAGGAGATAGCCGATGCGTCGCCGCGGGTCGGGAGCCTGATGGCCGCGGCGGCTCGCGATGGCGACGCCGCGCGGGAGCTGGGGTTCACCTGGACTGCTCAGGGCGAGGAAACGCTGTACATGCGAAGCAAGGTGGTGAGCGCGGCTCGCGCTGCGGGTGTGCGCCACGTCGTGCTCGGCCTGTGGCAGGAGATTTCCGATCTCGATGGGCTGCGGGACTTCGCGGAATCCAATCGCCGGATCGGCTATGGGGGCCAAGTGATCATCCACCCCTCACACGCGCCGGTGGTCAACGAGGTCTACAGCCCGTCCCAGACCGAACTGGATCGGTATCGCCGGCTGGTGTCGGCCTATGAACAGGCCGCGGCCTCCGGATCGGGCGCCGTGCTGTTCGAAGGCGAACACGTCGACCTGGCCCATGTCGAGCACGCGACGGACGTGCTGGAACAGCAAGCGCGAGAGAAGGAAGGTGATCGGCTGTGAGCGGACTGCACTTCGAGGAGTTCGAAGTCGGAGCGGTGATCGAACACGCCACGACTCGGACTGTGACCGAGACCGACAACCTGCTGTTCACCACGCTGACGATGAACCCGCAGCCCCTGCACCTGGACGAGGAGTTCGGCAAGAACAGCGTCTTCGGTGCGCGGATCGTCAACAGCGTCTTCACGTTGGGGCTGGTCACCGGCATCCCGGTCGCCGAGACGACGCTGGGCACCACCCTCGGCAACCTCGGGTTCGAGGAGGTGACCTTTCCCCAGCCCGTACTCATCGGCGACACGCTCCGCGTGGAGACCGAGGTGCTGGACAAGCGGGAGTCGCGGTCCAAGCCCGACCGCGGTGTGGTGCGCCTTGAGCACCGTGCCTACAACCAGCGCGACGAGCTCGTCTGCAGACTCCGCCGAGCCGGCATGATGAAGCGCAAGAACGCCGCGGCATAGCTTCCCGGCAACGGGCGTGGTGCCGGCGGAGTTGCCGGCACCACGCCCGTCCGTCTTTAACGGCAACGAATCATGAAGCTGCTGCGGAAGGTCATGACGACGTCGCTGTTCTGGTTCACGACGCGGTAGGCGAGCGTCCAGATCCCCTGGGACGAGCTCGATGAGCGTCGCGTCGCGGCGACCTCCGCTTCGGGCCGCACGGTGTCTCCGATGTGCACCGGTGCGGTCGCGCGAACGTCGTCGAGACCGAGCCAGGCGACGACGTTGCCGAAGTAGCCGGTCTGGGTCATGAGGCCCAACGCGAGCGACAGGGTGAGCGGGCCGTGCGCGATCCGCTGTCCGAACCGCGTCCCGGCCGCGTACTGCTCATCGAGGTGCAGGGAAACCCAGTCCCCGGTGAGGCCTGCCCAGTTGACCAGGTGCGCTTCGCTGATCGTGATACCGGGCCCACGCAGCAGCGAACCTTCGGCGAGGTCCTCCCAGAAGCGTTCGGACTGACCGGTGACGCGCACCGCCTCCACGCTTTGCATGTTCACGCTCATTTCTCCACTCCCGTCTCCAGCGGAACCGCGGTCTCCTCGGCGAGGAACCAGTCCAGCCGGCCGATGAACGACTCCTCGTGCTCGCGGAGAGCATCCGCCGCGGGCCCCTCGAATGCGGCTCTGACGGCCTCGACCGATCCGAACCACAACTCGGCCAGACCGTCGTACGGCCAGTCCCGGCGATGGGCGATCGCTGGGTTCTGCACGTACCTGAGCACCCCACCGAGAGCGCGTACGAACTCGGGGTGCTCGCTCTGCCAGCGCCGCAGGAACTCCTCCCGGCTGAGGTCTTCCCGGCGTCTGATGAGCGCTACGACCTTGACCATCTGCACCTCTTTAACTTACGAGCGTTCGTTCGCTACACTACTGGCGAAAGCGAACCACGGTCAACGACGGCCGACCGACGACTCGGATGTGAGCATGAGCGAGGCAGGGCAGCGCGAAGCACCGCTGGGCGCGGTGCACGACGAACTCGAGCGGCGGCTGGAGGTGGCGCGGCTCGGTGGCGCGGAGAAGCACCGCAAGAAGCAGGTCGAGGCTGGGAAGATGCTCGTCCGGGAGCGCCTTGAACTGCTGTTCGACGAAGGCTGGAGCTTCGAGGACGGCCTGCTCGCGCGGTTCGACGAGGGTCTTCCCGGCGATGCCGTGGTGACCTGCGTCGGCAAGGTCGACGGGCGCGACGTCTGCGTGATCGCCAACGATTACACCGTCAAGGCGGGCACCTGGGGTAAACGCACGTTCGAGAAGATCGTGCGGATGCAGGAGATCGCTGAGGAGACGGGTACGCCGCTGGTCTACCTGTTCGACTCCGCGGGGGCTCGCATCGATGAGCAGTTCGAGAGCTATGCGGGGCGGCGCGCCTGGGGCAACATCTTCTACAACCAGGTGCAGGTATCCGGTCGGATTCCCCAGGTGTGCGCATTGTTCGGTCCCTCGCCGGCCGGCTCGGCCTACGTCCCGGCGCTGTGCGACTACACCGTGATGGTCCGGGGGCACGCCACCGCGTACCTGGGCTCGCCGCGACTGGCCGAGATGGTCACCGGCGAGCAGGTGACGCTGGAGGAGATGGGCGGCGCTGACATGCACTGCCGGACCTCCGGGCTCGGCGACGCCTTGGTCGAGGACGACGAGGAAGCCATCGCCGCCATCCGTGTGTGGTTGTCGTATTTGCCGGAGAACTGGCAGCAGACGCCACCGTCGGTGGCATCGGAACCACCCGCACCGGGGCGTACCGTTCGCGAGATCGTGCCGGTGCGGGAATCCGAAGTCTTCGACATGCACGATTTGATCGACGCAGTCGTCGACGACGGGACCTTCTTCCCGTACAAGGAGCTGTTCGCTCCAGAGCTGGTAACCGGCTTCGCGCGGCTCGGCGGGGAGACCGTGGGGATCGTCGGCAACCAGCCGAAGCACATGGGCGGTGTGCTGTTCCCGGACTCGTCGGACAAGGCGGCCCGGTTCATCTGGATCTGCAACGCGTTCAACGTCCCGCTGCTGTTCCTCGACGACATCGCCGGCTACATGATCGGTTCGGAGGTGGAGCGGCAGGGCATCATCCGGCACGGCGCGAAGATGCTCTTCGCCGTCGCCGAGAGCCGGGTGCCTCGGATCGCGGTCCTGGTGCGCAAGGCGTACGGCGGAGGCTACCTCGCCATGTCCGGCGCGCCGATGCGCCCTGACGCCGTGATCGCGCTCGCCACGGCCAAACCGGCGCTCATGGGGCCCGACGCCGCGGTCAACGGGGTCCACTTCAACCGGATCCAGGCGATCGAGGACCCGCAGGAGCGTGCCCGGTTCATCGCCGAGAAGCAGGCGGAGTACGCAGAAGGCATCGACGTGTTCAAGATCGCCAATGAGAACGCGGTGGAAGCCGTTGTTCCCGCCGAAGAACTGCGCAGCGAACTGATCGCGCGTTTCCGCATGTATCGCAAGCGCTCGACGCGGCCGCCGGAGCGGCGCAACGGTGTCACACCAGTGTGACGCGATGCGTGCTTGGGCGGCCTCATGAGCACCTGAGGCCGCCCTTTTTCGGGTGTGGGCGGTAGTTGCTGGCCGTTGGTGTGATGCGGGGTGTGGCCATGATGGTTTCGCGTCAGGTCGGGTCCTACGGTAGCCGTCGCGAGGGGCAGATGCCTTTGGAATCTCGCAAGCCGGAGGCCGATCCGCGCTGGCCGGCCACTGTTGAAGTCGGTGACACGCTGCGGATCAGCAGCCTGAGACGGGCCACGCTTGCTCGCGGCCAGAGAGCAGAGCAAACAACGCGGGTTGGGGGGGCACTCACGATCGGTGCACCCCCCCAACCCGCTTCCGGTCGTTCACTCCGCGGTCTTCGCCGGTACCGACGCGTCAGGCGTGGCCGGGGCCTCTTCGGATCCGATGCCGGTGAGGCCGCGCAGCTGCAGGTTGGAAAACCGCTGCTCGTCTCCGGGTTCCCGTTTGCTGAGCACGCTTCCGAGCCAGCAGCCGGCGAAGCCGAGCGGCGCCGACAGGAGAATGGGGAAGGCCAGCGGCCACGGAGCCGTCGCTTCGCCACCGGGCCACACCGAGGGGCTGAGCAAGATCAGCGCCAGTGCGCTGGCCAATCCGAACAAGGCCCCGACGATGGCGCCTGTGGTGTTCATGCGCTTCCACACCAACGTGAGCAGGAGGACCGGGAAGTTCGCACTCGCCGCGATCGACGTCGCCAGAGTAGCCAGGAACGTGACGTTCGCGGTGTCGCCCACCGCGACCGCCACCAGCATGGCCGCACCCACAACGACGCACGCGGCAATGCGGCCGACCATCCGCTCCTCGGACTCCGGTCGGTGGAAGACATTCGCCCACAGATCGTGCGCCACCGCGCTTGCCGCGGCGAGCACGAGTCCGGCCGTCACGGCGAGGATCGTGGTGAACGCCACGGCGGTGATCAGCGCCAGCAGCAGGTCGCCGCCAAAGGATCCCGGTCCGCCGCCGAGCTCTTGGGCGAGCATGGGAAGCGCCATGTTTCCGCTCGAGCCCGCGGCCTTCTCCTGGCTGGGATCGAGGAGAACGCGGGCGCCGAAGCCCAGGAACACGATGAGAACGTTGAACACCCCCACGAGCAGGACTGCCCAGTTGCCGGACTGCCGGGCCGCCGAGGCATCGGGCACCGTGAAGAAGCGCATGAGGACATGCGGCAGGCCGACCGACGCGAGGGTCACCGCGACGCCCAGCGAGATCAGGTCGAGCGGATTGTCGAAGAACAGGCCGGGGGCCAGATAGTGCGCACCGTGGGTCGAGCGTTGCGTGGCCTGGCTGATGACGTCCAGGGGGTTGAAGCTCACCTGCCACAGCACCAGCACCACCAGGAAGACCACGGTCGCCATCAGCAGGATGGCCTTGATGATCTGCACCCAGGTGGTGGCGAGCATGCCACCGAAGAGCACGTAGGCCAGCATGAGCAGCCCTGCGATGACCACTCCGGTGCTGAACCCCAGGCCGGTCAGCGCCTCCATGAGCACTCCCGCGCCGACCAGCTGTGCCAGCAGGTAGAACAGTCCGATCGACAAGGTCGACAGCGCCGCGATGGCGCGCGTCTGCCGCGACTTCAGGCGGAGGGCGAGAGCGTCGGCGAAGGTGAACCTGCCGAGGTTGCGCATCTTCTCGGCCAGGAGGAACAGCACGACGAGAAACGCGCCCGTCGCACCGACCGCGTAAACCAGGCCGTCCATGCCGAACAGGAAAGCCAGCCCGGCGTAGCCCAGCAGGGAGGAGGCGGACAGGAAGTCACCGGCGATCGCGACACCGTTCATCCTGCCGGACACGTTGCGACCTGCGGCCCAGAAGTCGGTTGTCGTCTCGGTGCGCCGCGACGCGAAGTAGGTCACCAGCAGCGTCACGCCGACGACTGCGGCGCTGACCAGGATCGCGGTGACGTTGAAGCCGCCTGTGCTCATGGCGCCACCTCGCGGTGCGCGGCACGGATGTCGGCGATCCGTTCATCCCAGTGCGCTGAACGCCTCTCGTACAGGTAGCCGAGCGTGAAGATGAGCGCGGTGTAGAACACGCTCAGCAGAACCCCGAGCGGCATGCCCGGTGCGATCGGAATCCCGAAGGTCTGAGGGGCCAGCGCGGCTAGGCCGAAGAACAGCGCTGCCGCGGTCAGGAAGGCCGCCCACGCGGGAACGAAGAACCGCCGCCGAGCGCGCAGGAGCGCCCGCATCTGCTCCGGGGCCACCACGTCGGCTCGCGGCGTCGGGCGGTCCCGGCCTTGCTCGCTTGGTCGTCTCACGTTTGTCCTCACTGACGAACGAAGGTTTGTTCGTTTATTAACGTAGAGACTCGCATCACGGCTGACAAGGGTCGCGGCGTGGAGGTCATGGTGTATCGAAACAGTGACTATGTGCTGCTAAGAGACTGGACGTGAGGCTCGGCCGGCGTGGCGCATGCTCATGCGGGCGCGTTGACGTGAGGGGTCTACGGCGGCAACTATGAGAAGCGAACGGTTGTACGTTTGCAAGGTGCGGCCATGGGAGGGAGCCCCACGTCGTGCCGGCTGGGAAGGCGACGGCCGACATCGCGCACTCGGGCGGGGCTCTCAGGATCGCCGGGGCCGCCTGACCAACACCGTGGTCAAACCTCGACGAAAGGGAGCTCGCCGACTGATGGACACCAGGCACACATCGCAGCCGAAAGCGGCGGGCGGCCTGCCGGGCAATGAATCGCTCGACACCCCCGAGCAGGCGGAGGTACGTCAGCTGGCCCGTCAGATCGTCTCCAGGCAGTCGCCCGACGAGAAGATCCGCAGTCACGACGAGGCGCACACCTTCGACCACGAGCTCTACCGCGGCCTCGGCGAAGCCGGCCTCGTCGGCCTTGGAGTGGATGCCGCCAGCAGTGCTCACCCGGACGCCCGCTACCAGGTGGCTGTGGTCGAGGAACTCGCCGCGGGACCGACATCGATGGCCGTCTGCCTGATCGTCCAGTACATGGGTGTCCAGTTGTTGACGACCCTTGGCACACGCGAGCAGAAGGAGGACGTGCTGGCGCCGCTGGCGGGTGGCGCGCAGCGGATCGCCTTCGCGCTCACCGAACCGGACGCCGGGACGGACGTGGCCGCGGCGATGCGAACGCGTGCGGAGAGAAGCGACGGCCGGTGGGTGTTGAGCGGCACCAAGACATGGATCTCCGGGCCGAAGGTCGCGGATCACGTGATCGTGGTGGCTCGCACGGGGCCGGCGGAACCATCTCGTGTGGACGGGATCTCCCTGTTCGTGGTGCCGACGACCGCGCCGGGGTTGCGGATTCGGGAGTTGGACACCGTTGGTATCAACAGCCTGGACACCTGTGAACTCGTGCTGGACGAGGTGCAGGTGCCGGAGACGGCTCTGCTCGGCGCAGTCGGGGCGGGCTTCCGGTCGTTGCTTGCCACCCTCAACCAGGAACGGCTCAACGCGGCAGCGGCGGCGTTGGGGATCGCTGAGGGTGCCTTCGTCCTGGCCGTCCGCTATGCGGGAGAGCGACACGCGTTCGACCGGCCGGTCGGTGCGTTCCAGGCATTGCAGCACAGACTGGTGCAGTCGGCGCTGCGGATCGAGTCTGCTCGCGGGCTGCTGAACCGGGCTGCGGATGCTGCTGCGAGCGGCGAACGCGCAGACGTGCTCTCGGCCATGGCCAAGCTCGCGGCGTCCGAAGCGGCAACCGAAGTGACCGATCAAGGGATGCGGATCCTCGGCGGGGCTGGGTACAGCCGCGAGTTCGCCATGCAGCGGTACTTCCGAGACGCGCGGCTCTACACGTTCGCTCCGCTGACCGACGAGATGCTCAAGAACTACCTGGGCGAGCAGATGCTGGGGCTGCCCCGGTCGTTCTGACCGTGTTTCGAGGCCGGGGAGAACGCGGCCTGCCTCGCGAGTGTCCCGGTGAGGTGTGGGATGAGAATTGGGGAACTGTCTCGACGTACCGGCGTGAGTACGCGCGCCTTGCGGTACTACGAAGGCCAGGACTTGCTTCACCCCGTACGGGAAGCGAACGGATACCGAACTTATCCCGAGGGATCGGTGGACCGGGTGAGGCAGATCCGGGAACTGGTGCTCTCAGGGCTTCCTACGCGGGTGATCCGCAACATTCTTCCCTGCGTCCGCGGTCCAGAGGCCGATCCGCAACCGTGTGCCGTCCCCGACGTCGACATGGTGGCGATGCTCACCGCGGAACTGCGCGAGACCGAGGAACGGATCCACTACCTGACGCTGAGCCGAAACGCCCTTCGCCGGTATTTGGCGGTGCTCGAAGCGCCGGCCGATCCCGCGTGATGACGCGGTGGCCGGCGTCACGGGTGCGATCGTTGACCTTGACGCCGACGTCAAGGTTTAGCTTCGAGTGCACGCTGTGCCCTCTGGCGCGAAAGACGCCCATGCGTCATGAGACGCCGACCTCCATGGGCTGGTTTCACCCAACCAAACGTGAGGAAGAAAATGTCGCCCGAAATCACTTTGTTCGATGCCATCGAGCTGGGTTCGCTGGCTATGCCGAACCGCATCGTCATGGCACCGCTGACGCGCAGTCGTGCGTTGCCGGATGGACGTCCGGGCACCGCCGCGCCGTTGTACTACGCGCAGCGTGCGTCCGCGGGACTGATCGTTTCGGAGGGGATCTGCATTTCGCCCGAAGCAGTGGGAAATCCCTTCGTTCCCGGGGTGTGGAGCGACGAGCAGGTCGACGGGTGGAGGCCGGTCACCGATGCGGTGCACGACGCAGGCGGCCGGATCGTGGCCCAGCTCTGGCACACGGGCAGGGCGTCGCACCCTTCATTGCAACCCGGAGGCAAGACGCCCGCCGGGCCTTCCGCGGTCGCGATCCAGGGCAAGACCTTCGCACGTGATGGGCGCGTGCCGTACGTGACTCCGCGCGCGCTGGAGACCGAGGAGATCCCGGGCATCGTCGCGCAGTATCGCCACGCTGCCGAAAACGCTCTCCGTGCCGGGTTCGACGGCGTCGAACTGCACGGGGCGAACGGATACCTGATCGACCAGTTCCTGCAGGACAGTGCCAACCAGCGCACGGATCGGTACGGAGGGTCGATCGAGCACCGCGCACGCCTGCTGCTGGAAGTCCTGGACGTTCTCATCGGTGTGGCCGGGGCCGACCGGGTGGGACTGCGCCTGTCGCCGAGCAGCACGTTCCAGGACATGGCTGACTCCGACCCCACCGCGTTGTTCAACCATGTCCTCCGCGCAGTGTCGCCGCTCGGCCTGGCCTACCTGCATCTCGTCGAACCGGGCATCTCAGGTGCGCAGTCCGTGCAGAGGTCTGCGGACGCGATCGACAGCGCCTGGGTTCGGAAGCGCTATCCGGGGACACTCATCGCTGCGGGCAACTTCGACCGGATGACAGCCGGGAAGGCGCTTCGGGACGGGCGTGCGGACGCTGTCGCTTTCGGGCGCCTCTTCATCGCCAACCCCGACCTTCCTCGCCGATTCGCCGAAGGTGCACGACTCAGCGAGCCGCAACGGGAGACCCTCTACGGGGGCGACGAACGCGGTTACACCGACTACCCCTCGCTGGCGGCAGAGCGCCGATACGCGGAACTGCGGGACCAGATCGAAAGCACCGGGGAGTCGGTTCCCTACAAGGCGTCCGACGCCGACTTCTCTCTCGAATCCTGGCCCCACCACTGGGCTGTGCGGCGACTCCGTGAAGAAGGTCTGCTGGCCTGACATGGTTCACTAGGAGTGTCCTCGCAGTCGACGACCGCGAGGACGCTGAACCGGCAGCTGCTGTGGAGACGCAGGCGACACCCACGTCCACGAGGTGGGTGTCGCCTGCGTTGAAAGCCGGGGTGCCGTTGTGGTCAGCCGTTGTCCTCGTGATCGATCACGACGAGGTCTTCGAGCACGACGACGTGGTGCTCACCGATGAAGTTCTCGGTGTCGGCGAGGGCGCGCTGGCCGGCTTCCGACGCCCAACCGGCGGTCATGGCCTCAGCGCTTTCGTAGTCGAGCACGGCGAACCCGTCGATGCCGAAGCCGTTGTCCGGCTCCGCCTGATCGCTCTGCGGGACGATGTGGCGCTGCACGTAGCGGATGACGCCTGGTACCTGTGCGGCGAGCGGAGCGTGCTTTTCGCGCCAGTACTCGTCGAACTGTGCGAACGACATGCCCGGCTTGCGGCTGAACAGGGCGATGGTCCGGACGGGCTTGCTGCTGCGTGCCATGGTGGTCCCTTCGCTCGTCGTTGAGTGGGTTGCCGCCGCATGTGTGCCGACGACGCTGGTTCAGCCGGCGTAATTGCTGAGCATTCCGGCGTCGACCGGCACCGCGGCGCCCGTGACGTAGCGGGACTCGTCGGAGGCCAGCCACAGCACGGCCTGGGAGATGTCCGCCGACTCCACCCAAGGCACCGGCAGCATGTTGATGCGGCGCAGCACATCGCTGCTGTCATCGAGCGTGGGTTCCTCGAGATCGGGCCGGAAGACCTTCGCCGTCACGGGGTTGTCGATCATCGGGGTGCGCACGTTGGTGGGGTGAATGGTGTTGACCCGGATTCGGTGCTCGGCGACCTCGTTGGCCAGCGCGGTCGCGAGTCCGACGACACCGTGCTTGGCCGCGCAGTACTGGGCGACGTTCGGAATTCCGCGCAGTCCTGCGATCGAACTGATCGCGATGATCGAGCCGCCGCGCCCGTCGGCGATCAGGTGCGGCACCGAGGCCTTGGTGGTCTGCCAGACACCCGTGAGGTTGATGTCGACGACGGCGGACCATTCGTCACGGCTGAGCTCCCAGGAGGGCTTGGGCGAGCCGACCACGCCGGCGTTGGCGACGACGACGTCCAGCCCGCCGAGCTCGGCAACCGCGTCGCCGACCAGCGATCCGAGTTCATCGTCCCGGACGTCGGCCTCGATGACCACCGCGCGGCGGTCGAGGGCCTCCACGGCCCGGGCGGTGTCCTTGAGGTCGTCCGGGGTTGGCATCGAGTAGCCGATGGTGTCGATCGTGCGTACGGCGTCGACGAGGATGACGTCGGCACCGTGCTCGGCGAGGGTGACCGCGTGTGAGCGTCCCTGGCCGCGCGCGGCCCCGGTGACTAGTGCGATCTTGCCGGCGACGCGGCGCTGACTGGTCCCGGTCATGGCGTGCCCCTTTCTTTCCGTGGAGCTGGCGTGGGTCTCGCGGTCCGAGCTCGTGTGTCCGGGACGGCTCATCCGCGCAAGGGCTGCTTGACCCACCCCTGCTCCCAGTTGGACACCTGGTGGGTCTTGCCGAGCAACTCCTGGAAGTACCAGGATCCGTCCCGCTTCACGAACTGGTCGGTGTAGCGGATGGTGAGGATGACCGGGTCTTTCTCGGCGGGGTTGTCGACGCTTTCGATGGTGCACAAGCAGAGCAGGTAGAAGGTGCCGGTGGCCCTCTGCCCGTCATCGCTGAGTTCGACGCGGGGGTTGAGCACGTGGTGCAGCGCCCAGCTGATCTTGCCCGAGAGAGCCCGGAAGTGGGTCTTGATCTCTTCGTGGCCGACCATCGAGCCGCCCTCACCGTCGACGACCCAGCGGCCGTCCTCGACGAAGCAGCTTGCGATGCCGTCGGGGTCGTAGTTGTCGTCGCAGTAGGCGGCGTAGCGGTACTTGAGCTGTTCGATCGCGTGGATGTCCTCGAGCCGGGTGAGTCGGCGGTCGACGTCAGCGAGGTCGCTGACAGTGTGGGGCGTAGTGCTCATTGCAGTGCTGCCTCCTGTCTGCGGGCCGGTGCGTCGTTGTGGCGCGACCGGTAGTCGCGGATAGTCGCGTGGCTGTCCCGGTTGGCTTCACGAGCGGAGTTCGTGTGAATGTCCGACATGGACAGTTCAGTTCGTGGGCGAACCCACCGCCCGAGGGGAATTTCCTGCTCTCGGATGGTGGGTTCGAGTCGATCGGGGTCTCAGCTGATGGCGAGGGTGACGGCCTTGCTCTGCAGGTAGCCGTCGAGGGCTTCCTCGCCCATCTCCTTGCCCCAGCCGGATCGCTTGAACCCGCCGAACGGCAGGGCGGCGTCGAAGACGTTGTAGCAGTTCACCCAGACCGCCCCGGCGTTCACGGCGTTGGCGAAGCGGTGGGCTCGGGCGACGTTGGTGGTCCACACCCCTGCGGCGAGGCCGAAGGTGGTGTCGTTCGCGCGGCGGATCACCTCGGCTTCGTCGTCGAAGGCCATGACGGAGACGACCGGTCCGAAGATTTCCTCGCGAGCGACGGTCATCTGGTCGTGGACGCCGCCGAGAACGGTTGGCTCGAGGAAGTAACCGGGGTCTCGGGCGGTTGCTCCGCCGGCGATCACCTCAGCGCCGTCACCGACAGCGCCGTCGACGAAGGAGATCACCTTGGAACGCTGCCGCTCGGAGACCAGGGGGCCGACGACGACGTCTGGGTCGGAGCTTTCGCCCAGGCGTAGCTTCGGCACGGCCGCCTCGATGCGGGAAAGGACCTCGTCGTGCACCGGCCGCTGCACGTACAGACGTGACCCGGCGGTGCAGGCCTCACCCTGGGCGTAGAGGACGGCGGCGAGCGCGCCGTCGACGGCGAGGTCGAGATCGGCGTCGTCGTAGATCACGGCCGGGGACTTGCCTCCGAGCTCGAGGGTGAGCTTGGTGAGGTTCTGCGCCGCTGCTGCGACGATGCCCTTCCCGGTCTCGACCGACCCCGTGAACGCCACCTTGTCGACCTGCGGGTGTGCCACCAGCGGTGCGCCGGCGTCGGCGCCGGTGCCCGTGATGACGTTGACGACGCCGTCGGGTAGCCCGGCCTCGACCGCGAGCTCGGCCAGGCGGAGCGGACCGAGTGAGGCGAGCTCGGCCGGCTTGAGTACCACCGTGCATCCCGCGGCCAGGGCCGGGGCGAGCTTCCAGGTTGCGGCCAGCACGGCCCCGTTCCACGGGATCACCTGCGCCACCACTCCGACCGGTTGGCGGCGGGTGTAGGAGAGGTAGGCGGTGGGGTCCTGCCGGGAGAGCGGGATCGTGCGGCCTTCGAGCTTGGTGGCCCATCCGGCCATGTAGCGCACGAGGTCGGCCATGTTGGGCAGGTCGACGTTGCGGATGAACGCATACGGCTTTCCGCAGTCGCGGGTGTCGATAGAGGCCAGCTCGTCGGCGTGTTCTTCGATCAGGTCGGCGAAGCGGTGCAGCAGGCGGGCGCGGGCTTCTGCGGGCATGCGCCGCCACAGGCCGTCGTCGAAGGCCCGGCGCGCGGACTGCACCGCTAGGTCGACGTCCCACGGTCCGGCGGCGGCCAGCTCGGCCAGCTTCTGCCCGGTCGAAGGGTCGTGGGTGTCGATGTGCGCCCCGTCGACGGGGTCGACCCACTTTCCGTCGATCAGCAGTTGGTGTCGGCTCACGCCGGTCTCGGGCATGTGCACTCCTTGTCGATCGCTGGGGGAGGTGCCGTTGGGAGGCCATGTCACGGGCGCCGTCGTCGCAACCGGTTTGGTCCCCGAGTCGGCGCAGTTGGCCGGAGGCGATCGCGCGGCCTCGACGTCAGTGGTCGATGGTGAGAACTCCGCGGATGTTCTTGCCGGCGAGCAGGTCGTCGTAGCCCTGGTTGACGTCCTCGAGCGAGTACCGGTTGGTGATCAGCTCGTCGAGGCGCAACTGGCCGTTCTGGTAGAGCTTGACGATCTTCTTGATGTCCAGGTGCGGGGCGCCGGAGCCGAAGAGGCTGCCGACGAGTCGCTTCTCGTAGAGGGTCAGTTCGAGACTCGGGATGGCCAACTTGGTGTCCGGGTTGGCCAGCGCGGTCACCACCACCGTGCCTGCCTTGCGGACCAGTGCGAAGGCGTCGGTGACGACCTGCGGCTCGACCAGGCCTACGGTGACGATGCAGGCGTCGGCTCCCTGACCGCGGGTCTGGCTCCACACGAACTCGTGGGCTTCGGCTGCGGAGGCGAACGCGTGGGTGGCGCCCAGCTTCAGCGCCATCTCGCGTTTGAACTCCACCGGGTCCACCGCGACGACCAGCTCCGCGCCGGCGTGCGCCGCGCCCTGCACCGCGTTGATGCCGATTCCGCCGATCCCGTAGACCACGGTGGTGTCCCCGGGACGGGTGTCGGCGGCGTAGACCGCCGAGCCCCAGCCGGTGGGGACGCCGCACGCGGCGATCGCAAGCACGTCGAGCGGCACGTCGGGCTCGACGACCACCAGCGAGGAGTCGGGGATGACGTTCCACTGGGAGAACGTGCCGAGCAGGTCGACCCCGCCCATGCCCTTCCCACGACCGTGCAGTCGCTGGGTGCCGTCGAGCATGGTGCCCTGCATCAGGAACGCGCCGTTGTCGCAGAGGTTCGACTTGCCCATCAGGCAGAACCGGCATCGCCCGCACTGTGGCATCCAGGAACTGATGAAGTGGTCGCCCGGCTTGATGTGCGTCACTCCCGGCCCGACCTCCTCGACCACGCCGGCGCCCTCGTGACCGCCCACCATCGGAGGCTCGATCACCAGGTCACCGTGCCGCAGGTGCTCGTCGGAATGGCACAGCCCCGCGAAGTCATAGCGGACCAGGACCTCGCCCTCTTCCGGAGGGTCGAGCTCCAGCTCAGTGATCTCGAAGTTCCCCGTGCTCTGCCACATCACGGCGGCCTTGGTCTTCACAGTCCTGCTCCCTCCGGTTCTCCACGATGAGCACCGGGCGCGCCCGTGCCCCCACCAGAGAGGGGCGGTGGCCGGACAAGCCGAGTGGCGTGGCATTCGAAGCTAGACGAACGGTCGCTCGTTTTTCAAGTCTGCCGTCGGATTTCGTCCTCGGGTGGAGTGTGCGCTGGTCTTCGGCGCGCGAATGTGGCATGAGTACGTGTTTGTGAGGATGTGGTGACCGCGGGCCTTGACCCGCAGGGGCCGCCGTAACTAATCTCGCGAACGATCGAACGTTCGCCGCGCTGCTGTCGCGCGTATGGCCTCGGTCTGCGGCTCGACCGCCGAGAACGCCGGATCGCTGTCCCGGATGCGCCCAGCTTTCCCTAGGAGCACCTCGCGCTTGCCGCCGGCCCCGATGGCGTTGTCGGCGGAGACCGTAGAAGACGTCAACTGACGCACGGGACCTGAAAATGCCTGGAAGGCCACGATCATGAAGCTTGGCGCTGTCTACTTCTTCACCGACGACGGGCCTGACCCGGTCGAGTTCGCGCAGGCGGCGGAGGGTTACCAGTTCGAATCCTTGTTCCTGCCCGAGCACACCCACTTCCCCGTTTCCCGCAAGACGCCCTACCCGGCTGCCTACGGGGGTGACGAGCTGCCGTCGTTCTACCTCCACACCCTCGACCAGGTCGTCACGCTCTCGGCGATCGCCGCCAACACCGAGACGCTGACCCTGGGTACCGGCATCTGCCTGCTGGCGCAGCACGACGCGATCTCCAAGGCCAAGCAGCTCGCCACTCTGGACTTCCTCTCCAGCGGGCGACTGGTCTGCGGTATCGGCTTCGGGTGGAACCAGGAGGAGGCGGAGGCCCACGGAGTCGTGTGGAAGAAGAGGTTCAGCATCATTCGCGACAAGGTGAAGGTTATGCAGGCCCTCTGGACCCAGGAGGAAGCCAGCTACGACGGTGTGGAGGCGTCGCTCGCGCGGAGCTGGTCGTGGCCCAAGCCGAAGCAGCCGCGTGGCCCCAGGATCTATCTCGGAGGCGCCGGCCCCACCACGATGCGGCATGCCGCGGAATGGGCTGACGCCTGGTACGTCGTGCCCCCGCCTCACGACCCCACCCTGGAGTCGTCGATCCCCAAGTTCTGGGAGATCGTCGATGAAGTGGGCCGGGACCGCGACTCGATCAGCATCGCCGTGGCCTCCGCGCCGCCGGATCCCGCTGTTCTCGAGCGGTACGCCGCGCAGGGTGTCGAGCGAGCCGCCCTCTGGGTCGATCCCGCCAACAGTCCCTCCGGCGGCATGGCGAACCTCGAGGCCGTGGCCAGAGTGGTCGCCGCATTCAACGGCTGACAACCTCGGACAAGTCCGGGGACCCGGAACCGCTCGCAGCCTCGGCAGCGACGCCCCGATTCACTGAGGTGAGTCTGGCGGGTTCGACGAAAGTCTCGTTCGCCAGTGTCGTGCCAGCATGCCGAGAACCAGGTCGCGCCGCATATGCTGGACCAGGCAGTGCCCTGCGCGCGTGATGCTGTTTCCGTTTCTCTAAATGATCGTCACCTCGCTCACCCCGAACGGTCAGGCGCCCAGTCCCGAGTTCCGGCTACGGGCCGGCGAGATCCGCACGTTCTGCAGGATCGTCCTGCCGCTGTCCGGTCCGCTGGTTGCGGTTCTCGCGGTCCTCGCGGTGACGGCGCGGTGGAACGAGTTCCTGTGGCCGTTCGTCATCCTGCAGGGCGATGACGTGCTCACGCTTCCCGTCGGGCTCGCCTCGCTGCAGGGCGGTGACCTGTTCTCCACGCCGTGGGGCACAATCCTGGCCATCACGACGATCGCCGTGCTGCCGGTGCTGATCGTGTTCCTGGTGTTCCAGCGGCAGTTCGTGCAGGGCATCGCGGGCACGGGATCGAAGTGAGAGCGCTGTTGCTTAATGCGCCGGGCTCGCAAGGGCGCCGTCGAGGTCGCAGTGCGCCGATCCGGTCCTCGCGCGGAACCGCCGTCTGGTGCTCTCGGGTTGCCACCGCACTACGCCGCGGGTTCCTTCGGCAAACAGTCGTACGCATGTCCTAACCTACGCTGATGCAGATGAGAGGTAGACTAGCGAGCGTACGTTCGTTAACATGTTGGGTGGTGGGTCGATGTTCTCGTGGCCTGATTCAGCGTCGGAGTGGAGAGGAGCCAGGGATGGCTGAAGGCGACGTTCCTGTGGTGACCCGCAAGGGGCAGGAGTCTCGGAACACGGGTCAGTCCGGTGGGGCAGTGCGGATCTCGGGAGTCAGTCCGCAGCACACGCCCGCCACTCGGATCTGGTACGGCAAGGTCAGCAACGAACCGGGCTACAGGTCGCTTCCCCATCACCACGGTGAAGCGGAGACCGGCGGGTACGTGCTGTCCGGCAAGGGGCGCATCTACTTCGGGGACAACTACTCGAAGTACGAGGACCTCGAAGAGGGTGACTTCGTGTTCGTCCCGCCGTTCATGCCGCACGTTGAGGCGAACATGAGCGTGACCGAGGAATTGGTGTGGCTCACGGCGCGAACGCCGGACAACATCGTGGTCAACCTTGACGATGTCGATGACAGCGTACTCGAAGGTTATCGACGGGCGTGATCGTTCGAGGAAGCATGTAGTTTTCGACTGCCTCCGCGGCTGGCCGTGAAATGCCGGATCGAACAAGTCAGAAGGTGCTCATGAAAGGCTACGCATTTCCCGGCGGCCGGGAGGTCGCGTTCGTGGAAAAGCCCACCCCGTCGCCGGGTCCGGGGCAAGTGCTGATCAAATCCGGAACGTCGTCGATCTGCGGGTCGGATCTCCACGGCTACCGAGCGTCGAAGGACGAGCGTGCGCCGTATGCCGAAACGTTCAGTGGTCACGAGCCGGTAGGCGAGGTGACAGCGGTCGGCGAAGGCGTAACGTGGCCGACCGTCGGAGAGCGGGTGGTTGTTTACCACGTCGGTGGTTGCGGTGATTGCCGCTACTGCCGGGAGCGGGATTACAAGGCTTGCCATGCGGCGACGGATCCGCAAAACAGCATGACTTTCGGGCGCGACGGTTCGAATGCCGAGTACGTCCTCGCACCGGTGGGGCAGGTGCTCCCGCTGCCCGAAGACTTCTCATTTCCGGAAGGATCCGTGCTCAGCTGCAACTTCGGCACGGCCTGGGGCGCTGTCCGCAACGCCTTCTCCTTCCCCAATGGGACCGTCGTGGTCTGGGGACTGGGGCCTGTCGGCCTCAACATCATTCTCATCGCCCAAGCGCTCGGAGCGGAGATCATCGGTGTCGACATCTCGGAAGGGAGACGAAGGGTTGCCGAGAAGTTCGGGGCAACTGTCGTAGACGGCTCACGTCCGGACGTGGTCGACGCGGTGCACGCCTTGGCCGGAGGGGAAGGTCCCGAGGCGATCATCGATACCACGGGAGTCGGGTCCGTCCACGCGCTTCTGGTCTCAGCGATCAGGCGCAGAGGCACGATCGTTCTTGTGGGTCTGGGCCACGAAACGTCCGTGGGGCCGGTACCTGTGGCCATTCTGAAGCAGGTGACCATCAAGGGGTCATGGCTCTACGACATCGAAGATTGGCAGGACATGCTGGACTTCGTCCGACGGCACGAGATCGACCTTCTTGCCACGGTGGACAAGGTGGTCCCGATCGCTCAGTTCGAAACGATGCTCGAAGAAGCAGACGCCGCTTTGAGTGGTAAGATCATTTTCAGCTGGTGACCGCAGTTTCAGGGGTCTCTGCAGCCATGTAGCGGGGCGTGTCGACATCGCGCAGATGATCCGCCAGGGCCTGCTTGAGACATGGCGGTTGCCGTGGACCCGAATGAGGACTGGAAGCCCGCGTTGAAGTGCATCGCGCGCGCAGCGCGATCGCCTGGCCGCACATCCCTCGTTCATCGGCGACATCGCTCGAATGCCGGCGCGCGACGGCTTGACCCTTACATCGCTGGAAAACCTGGCTCAACGCTGCTCGACTCCCGCAGAAGTGTCGCCTCCGGGCTCCACGCCGGCAAAGGTCGTCTGCGCGTTCCTCGCGAACCTGGTCGGAAACGGTGCCGCCGTCGTGATCAGCCCGATCGCCGGGGCGATCGCGGACGAGCTCGGGCGGAAGAGGCCCGTGCTGATGACTGCCGGAATCCTCGTCGTGGTCGGCATCGCGATCATCATCTCGGCTGCGTCCCTGATCGGGTTCCTGATCAGCATGGCACGGACTCATTCCTGACTCGTCGATGACACTGCTGATCCGAAGCCGACCATCCACCTCGGCCCATCTCCCACATGCGCCCCGGCGCGTCGAGGTGTTCCACGCCCCACCCGCGCGGGCCGGTAGCACCTGGTCGCCGACGTGGTTGTCGTTGACGACTTCCCAGTCGGTCATGATCGCGCCGTCGCATCCGAGGCGCACGCGCAGCAGCCTGGTCAGGATCTGCTTGCTGTAGCCGAAACCGACCTTCTCGACCGTCTCGCCGTCGATGGTCAGCCCGACTGGCATGCCGTAGTAGGGCATGATGCCGGCGGTGCCATGTGCCACGAATTCGTGGAGCCGCGCCAAGCACCCGAAGGCGGCTCCGCGTACTCAGCAGCACCATCTGGCCGCCTCCGTGGCGATCCTTGATCTACCAGCGCATTAGAACGTTTTACCAACTGGCGTGTTTGACCTCTTGACGTCGCGCCAGTGACGTGCCACGTTGCTGAGGCCATCAGCTTGAAACGTTCTATTTGCCTGTCTGACACTCGTCATCTCGTAGCTCGACGGGGAAGGGGTCTTCCATGGCCGATACGACTGCCGTGCCTCCCGTGCGGCTTGACGGTAGGCATTGGAGGCTCGCGGTTGCCGCGGGGATGGCGTCCTTCCTCGACTCGGGAGCGATCATCTCCGTCGGTCTGGGGCTCGCGCTCTGGCAGGAGAGGTACGACCTGGACGTGTGGACCGTTGGGGTCCTCGGCTCCGCGTTGACCCTGTTCATCGCCTTCGGTGCGCTGACTGGCGGTCGGATTGCCGACCTCTTTGGTCGCGGCCGCGTCTTTTCGATCACCATCCTGGTGTACGCCGCAGCGGCCATCGCCATCGCGCTCGCCCCGAACGCGGCCGTGCTGGTGGCCGGTGTGATCGTGATCGGCATTGCGGCGGGGGCGGACTTGCCGACGTCGATCGCCGTGCTTTCCGAGCGTGCGCCAGCGGGTGCTCAGGGCAGGCTGGTCGCGTTCACGCACGTCATGTGGACCGCGGGCGTCGTGTTCACGACCTTGCTCGGGTTCGCCGTGTCGACGCTCGGGGTGCTCGGCATCGGCCTGATCTTCGCCCTGCTTGCGGTTCTGGGCGGCGCGACGTTCGCGTTTCGCGCGTTCTACCCGCCGTTCAAGGACCTTGAGGTGGAGGCGGCGGCCCGGCACGGCGCGGAGGGCGTCGACGTGGCGACCGCCCTTCCGTTGCGCGCGTTGCTGAAGAGCGGTTCGTTCCGGGGCATGATCGTGCTGACGGCGCTGTTCTACGTGTTCTTCACTCTGGTCGCCAACACGTTCGGCTCGTTCAAGACCTACTTCCTCGTCACCGTGGGCGGCACTGGTCAAAGCACCGCGACTGCCCTGTCGTTCTTGACCACTCTCATCGGGCTGGTCGGCACGATCGTGTTCACGCGCATCGCCGACACGAAGTGGCGCAGTCGCTTCTTCGTCGCCGGGGTCGTCGTGTTCAGCTCATGCCAGCTTCTGATCGCGGTCAGCGGTGGCACGGTGCTGCCGGTGATGATCGCTGCTCTCGTGCTCTACAACGTGGGTTTCCCCTTCGTCGGTGAGGCGCTCTACAAGATCTGGACCCAGGAGTCGTTCCCGGTCAACGCCAGGGCGACGGTGCAGGGAGCGACCATGGCCGCCGCCAGGTTCATCGCCGCGGGATTTGCCCTGTTCACGCCCGCGTTGATCGCTTGGAGCCCGTACGGGCTCTACTTCCTGTTGACGGCGTTCGCGCTCGTGTCGGGCTTCATCGGGGCTGTGATCATTCGCCGCTTGCGCGACCCCGGGAATGAGTCGCTGGGCTCGAGCACCCCAGTCGTAGCCGTTGCGGAGCAGGCCCAGTGATGCGCGAGGCGAGTGAGGTCACGGTCGGCGCTCCGCGGGTCGGACTCAGCGGTGAGACGTTCCTCGGTGAAACCGAGCCACGCGTGTCCTGGAAGACGAGTACCACGATCCCCGGATGGATCCAGGCGCGAGCGGAGCTCGCCGTCACACGGCAAGGAAATACGAGCTCTGCCGTGATCGAGGGGAGGGACTCGGTTCTGGTCGAGTGGCCGTTCGCTCCGCTACGACCGCGCGAGACCGCCCAGGTGCGCGTCCGAGTCCACGGTGCGGACAGGTCCGCCTCGCCGTGGAGTGCGGAGACCGAGGTGACTGCCGCAGCCCTCGAACCGGGGCAGTGGCACGCCCGTTTGGTCGGGTCCGGCTCCGAAGATCCGCAGCTGATCCGCGGCACCTTCGAGCTCGGTCGCGACATTCGCCGGGCGCTGCTCTACACCACGGCGCTTGGCGCGTACGACGTGGAGGTCAACGGCGTCGCCCTCAGCGACACCGAGCTCAAGCCTGGCTGGACCAGCTACCAGTGGCGGCTCAACGCCGACGTGCATGATGTCACCGCACACCTGCGGTCGGGTACCAACGCGATCGGCATCGTGCTCACCGGAGGCTGGTACACCGAACGATTCGGCTTCCGCGACGAAGCACGCCGTTTCTACCAGGGGCCACCTGCGGCAGCCGCCCAGCTCGTTCTGGAATACACCGACGGAACCGAGGATCTGGTCGTCACCGGTGAAACGTGGCGTTGCGGCTCGGGACCCGTCGTCGCCGCCGGCATCTACCAGGGCGAGGCCTACGATGCCCGGCTGGAAGTGCCGGACTGGTCGGATCCCTGCTTCGACGATTCGGGCTGGGCAGCGGTGTCCGGCGTGGATGCGCCGGGTGTGCTTCCCACCGTGCGTTCGTCTCCGCCGGTGCGGGCGGTCGAACACTTGCCCGTGCAGCGAGTTCTCGCCACCCCGAGCGGAAAGACCGTCCTGGACTTCGGACAGAACCTCGTCGGCCGCTTGCGGATCCGGGTTCAGGGCGACCGCGGGCACACGGTGACCCTGCGCCACGCGGAAGTGCTGGAGAACGGCGAGCTCGGCGTGCGCCCGCTCCGCAATGCCGCGGCCACGGACCACTACACGCTCAGCGGCGACGGTGAGGAGACATGGGAGCCGCGCTGGACCTTCCACGGCTTCCGGTACGCCGAGGTCGAGAACTGGCCGGGTGAGTTCGCTCCGGAGCACGTCACGGCCGTGGTCGTACACAGCGACATGCCCAGGACCGGAGGCTTCACCACCTCGCACGCACTGCTGCAGCGGTTCCACGACAACGTCGTATGGGGCATGCGGGGCAATTTCCTGTCTATTCCCACCGATTGCCCGCAACGCGACGAACGCCTCGGCTGGACCGGCGACATGCAGGTGTTCGCCCCGACCGCGTCGTTTCTGTACGATTGCGACGCATTCCTCCGATCCTGGCTCCAGGATGTCAGGCTCGAACAGAAGGCGGCCGGCGGCGTCGTCCCCATGGTCGTACCTGCGGTGATTCCGCAGGTGCCCGGCCTGTCCGAGCCCGTCGCGGCATGGGGCGATGCGATCACAGTGGTCCCCTCGGTGCTCTGGGAGCGTTTCGGCGACCTCGACGCGCTGCGGGAATGCTTCGAGGCCATGGCCACGTGGGTGGACGTGATCGAGGCGCGAAGCGGTGAAAGCCTGTTGTGGCAGGACGGTCTGCAGTTCGGCGACTGGCTCGACCCCGATGCCCCGCCGGAGCGGCCGGGCGAGGCGAAGGTCGACGCCGACATCGTCGCGACTGCGTACTTCTTTCGTTCTGCGGAGCTGACCGGCAAGGCGGCCGCTTTGATCGGGCGCGAAGCCGACGCGCGGCATTATGCCGGTCTCGCCGACCGGGCCGCCGCGGCGTTTCGCGATGCCTATGTGACTCCCATGGGGCGGATGATGTCCGATGCGCCCACCGCGTACGCCCTGGCGATCGTGTTCGGGCTCGTCGAGGACGAGCAGCGCGATGCGATGGGCAGGCGGCTGCGCGAACTCGTCCGCGCGTCCGGTTACCGGATTTCCACCGGATTCGTCGGCACACCCGTCATCTGCGACGCGCTCACCGCCACCGGGCATGCCGATGCCGCATCGCGGCTGCTGACGCAGACGGAGTGCCCGTCCTGGCTCTACCCGGTCACCATGGGCGCTACCACCGTGTGGGAGCGCTGGGACTCCATGCTCGAGGACGGTTCGATCAACCCGGGGCAGATGACCTCGTTCAACCACTACGCGCTCGGGGCGGTGGCGGATTGGTTGCACCGAGAGGTCGCCGGCCTCGCCCCGCTGGAACCCGCCTATCGGGTCATCGGCATCGCTCCCACGTTGCTCGCTGATCTCGAGGATGCCTCGGCGTGGCATGAAACGCCTTACGGCACAGCGAGTTCGAGGTGGTGGCGCGTGGGCGACCGGGTTCACTTCCGGGTCGAGGTGCCGCCGAACGCGACCGCGCGTGTTGAACTCCCCTCCGGGGCCACCTACGACATCGGTAGTGGGGTCCACACCTGGGTTGAGGAGCATCGGCGTTCGTCGCCGTCGCGTGGTGCGCTGAGCCTGTCGACCAGCCTCGCCGAGATCATCGACGACATCGAGGCGTACCAGGCGGTGCTCGCCGCGATCCGTGCCAGCGACCCCGAACGCGGCGAAGTCTTTCGGAGGACGACCCGCTGGACACCTGGGCGACAGCTCCGCGAGCCGCTCAACAAGGCCCCGCTGCGGATTCTCGAGGCGATCGAGAAGGCTCTGGCCTCCCTCCCGGCCAAGTCCAACCGCTGAACGTGCGACCCGAATGTCAAACCGCCGCTTGTGGCGGCACATGCGAGCTCCTTGGTGTAGCCCGCAGTCTGCCCTGGCCGGGCTCGCGATGATCGCAGCGGAAGCTGCACTTCGATCAACAGTGCGCTGCCGTGAACGATTCGCAAGCAGCGCTGCTTCAACGGCCGAAGTGGTGATGCTGGCCGCAAATGGATCAAAGGACTACTCACCGGAGGACTACAGTGTGCGGCTATCCCACCGTGGTGGGTCGAGGGTGTGTCCGGTGGCGCCTAGACTGGAGGCAAACCAAGCCTACGCGCTGGCCTGTAGCAGGCGGATGGTCGCAGGCACGTCTGTGAGAGGGGGAGGGGGGAAGGGAGTCTGCTTTTCGGATTCCGCACCTCTGACTACTAGTGGCGGTCACTCGTAACGACGTGGCTCGGCTGGCGGGAGTTTCCACGGCCGTGGTGTCCTACGTGCTCAACGACGGGCCGAGGCCGGTGTCCGCGGCCACGAAGGAACGAGTGCTCGCCGCGATCGCCGAGCTGGGGTACCGGCGTGACGCAGTCGCCCGGAATCTGCGCACCGGCAAGACGCAGTCCCTCGGTCTCGTCGTCCCCGACATCGGCCTGCCCTACTTCGGTGCCATCACGCAGCAGCTCGTGGAGCGTGCCTTCGAGGCCGGCCACCAGATGCTCATCTGCACCACGTCCTGGCTTCCCGATCGGGAACGTGCGCAGCTTGCCAGCCTCGCCGAGCGTCGGGTCGACGGCGTGGTTCTGATGAGTGTCGATCCGCTGCAGGACTTCTCAGCTGTGGAGGAGCTCGGCATCCCGACGGTGGTCATCGATCGACCCGAAGTCGCCGTTCGCGGTGCGCATCGGGCCACTGCGCATCTGGTGGCGCACGGGCATGAGCGTATCGGGTTCGTTGGAGCGGCGGAGCGGCTCGTGGCCAGCCGCCGACGCCGAGAGGGGTGGGCAGCGGCGCTTCGAGGCAGCGGACTGCCGAGCCGGCCCGAGCTCATCCGGCACGGCCCGTGCACGCGAGCTGGAGGCTACGTGGCGGCCGGCGAGCTGCTGGCCCTGGCCGAGCCGCCCACCGCTGTGTTCGTGGAGTCGGATGCTCAGGCCGTCGGACTGCTGCGCGCCGCGCGCGACCACGGGTTCCGGGTGCCTGACGACCTGGCGGTCGCGAGCGGGGAGGGCACCGAGCTCGCCGAGTTCGCCATCCCCAGCTTGACCACGTTGTATCAGCCCATCGCCACCATCGCCCGCGAGGCCGTGGCTGCCGTGCTGGCAACCGAGGGTGGCACCTTGCGCAGGCTGGACAACCAGGAGTTCGACCTCGTCTGCCGCGAATCCTGCGGCTGTGCCGACGCTCTCCAGTAGCGGGAGGGTGGCCGAATTGACTTCAATTGACCCTTGCGCTCGAGGTCTACTCGTGTAGAGTACTCGGCTTGTAGGCACTGAGGCCCCTTTGGCGGCCAGCCCACCGCTCCCGCACCACTCGATGAAGAGGAGGAGCGCCATGCGAGCAACCACGTCACGTCGGACCCTGATCAAAGCGGCTTCAACGTTGGCTGCCGTGGTCGCCGTCGCCGGCTGCGGTGGCACCCGGCAGGGAGCCGCTCACGGCAACTCGATCACCTACGCGTTCTGGGGTAGTCCTTCCCGGGCGAAGAAGGTGAACGCCGTCATCGAGCTCTTCGGCGCCCGTCACCCCGGAGCGCGGATACGAACCCAGGTGGCGGACTACTCGAGCTACGTCGAAGGGCTCACGGTGCGTGCCGCGGGCGGCGGCCTTGCGTGTGCGCTCGGCATGCAGAGCACCTTCTGCGCCCAATACGCCGAGGCCGGGCTGTTGCGACCGCTCGACGACCTCACCGAAAGCGGTCAGATCGACGTGTCCAACATCCCCGACGACGTGCTGGCGGCCGGACGCGTCGATGGCGTGCAGTACATGATCCCCACTGGCACGTTCGTCCGAATCCTCGGCTACAACGCGGACCTGGTCGCCTCCTCCGGAGCCACGGCGCCCACCAGCGACATGACTTGGGACAACTACGCCGCATTCTTGCGCGAGATGCAGCGTGGTCTGCCCGACGGGGTTCGCGCCACCGAGATTGAGGCGACCAACATGTTCACGCTCACCTCGTGGGTGGTCGGCCACGGCGAGCGGATGTTCGACGGTGACCGGCTCGGATTCGGCAAGAGCTTGCTGGCGGAGTGGTTCCAGCTCTGGCTCGAGCTGACCAGCGACGGGGTCACGGTTCCGCCCTCGGCCATCCCGAAGCAGACCGGGTCAGTGGAGCTCACTCCGCTGGCGCAGGGGACTGCTGCGATCGGTACCCGCGACATCCCGCACCTCCACGTCACCGAGCAGGTTCTGGCCGCCAACGAACGCGGTACGGCTATCTCCGAGGTTTCCATGCCGAGCCCGGAGGTCTCTCGGTCCGCGAACGTCCTCGGGGCCAATGGGATCGCGATCTCCGCCGACTGCGGCGATGTCGCGACGACCGCGGCCTTCATCGACTTCTTCACCAACAACGCCGAGGCCGCACTCGCATTCAAGTCCGACAACGGCATCGTGACCAACGTCCACGCCCAGGACGTTCTCATCGGTGACTCCAAGACTCCCCAGGGAGTCAAGCGAAACGTCACGACTTGGCGTGCGCTGACCGAAGCACGAGACCTCACCACGACGACCTATCCAGCAGGGCTCCCCAGCCTCACCACGGAACTGGCGCGCCTGTACGAGCGCGTCGCCTTCGACCGGATGAGCGTCGACGAAGCCGTCGACGCGTTCTTCTCCACCGCCGAGCACGTACTCGGCTGACCGATTCGTCCGAGGCCTGAACGGAGCCCGTCGATGGCCGTTGCGATTGACCGCCCACCCGACGCCGGCACGACCCGCACCAGCCCAGCCGCCCGGCGAGGCAGCGCCCGGCACGAGAACCTCAGCGGCTATCTCTTCCTCAGCCCCTGGCTGATCGGATTCGTCACCATCGTGGCAGGACCGATGGCCGCCTCCCTCTACTTCTCGTTCACCCACTACTCCGTGCTCCGCAGTCCGAAGTGGACCGGGGTGGACAACTACCTGCGCATGCTCACCGAGGATCCGAGGTTCTGGACCTCGCTCGAGGTCACACTGACCTATCTCGTGACATCGGTGCCGTTGGTGCAGGTGTTCGCGCTGTTCCTGGCCGCGATCCTGAACCGCGGCGTGCGCGGTCTGACCGTCTACCGGGCGGTGTTCTACCTGCCGTCGCTGATCGGTGGGAGCGTGGCCATCGCGATCCTCTGGCGCTACCTGTTCGACGGCGACGGCCTGCTGAACAACATGCTTGCCACGGTCGGTCTGTCTACCGAGCACTCCTGGATCGGCAGTCCGGAAACGTCGCTGTGGACGCTGGTGATCCTCAACGTCTGGCAGTTCGGCGCCGCGATGATCATCTATCTTGCCGGTCTGCGGCAGATCCCCGCCGAGCTCTACGAGTCCGCTGCGATGGACGGCGCTGGCGCCGCCCGCCGGTTCTGGTCGGTCACCCTGCCGCTGCTGAGTCCGGTGATCTTCTTCAACGTGCTGATGAACGTGGTGAGCGCGTTCCAGGCGTTCAACACCGCCTACATCGTGAGCAACGGCACCGGCGGTCCGGCCGACTCCACCCTCTTCTACACCCTTTACCTCTACCAGCGAGGGTTCCTCGACTTCGACATGGGATATGCCTCCGCGCTCGGCTGGGGCCTGCTCGTACTCGTTGCGGCCTCGGCGGCCGGGCTCTTCGCGTTGAGCCGTCACCTGGTGTTCTACGGAGACGAACGATGACCATCCACGAAAGCAGCGCCGGAGGCGGAACCTCACGGGTTAGGGTTGGGCGACAGCTCCTCGCGCGTCAGCAGTTCCTCCGCCACCTCCTGTTCATCTCGCTCGGTGCCGTCATGTTCTACCCGCTCGCATGGATGCTCGGGGCGTCATTCCGGGACGATGCCGCCATTGCCGACCCGGGAATCTGGCCTGGCGAGCACTTCACCGTCGACGGCTACGTGGAGGGATGGCAGGGCGTCTCGGGGGTGTCCTTCGGACGGTTCATGCTCAACTCGTTGCTCGTCACGGCTCTGTGCGTGGTGGCCAACCTGGTGGCGTGCTCGGTCACGGCCTACGCATTCGCCCGCATCAACTTCCGGCTGCGCAAGATGTGGTTCGTGATCATGCTCGGCACGCTGATGCTGCCGCACCACGTGATCCTCG